>NZ_JBEZEY010000003.1:524442-525384 GCF_040649135.1 Micromonospora sp. NPDC049047 | reverse complement strand
TATAAATCATAATTGGCACTGGCTTTACAAGCACCCTGTTGAGTTCTCAAAGAACAACCACACACCGACCAGAAGCCCCACCTCAGTGGAACCCCAACCGGGGCTTTTCCGCTCCGTGTCCCGCCGCTCTCGCGCCGGGCACTTTTACTACGTTACCTCACCGTCTTCGCCGTGTCAAACCGTGTGTCCCGGTCTGTCGTGCTTCGTACGGGTTGGTACCGGCGCACTCACGCAGCAGCGAACCGCTGCGTCAGGTCGTCGGATTTGGCAGAACCGGCCGCTGCGGTTTCCCGCAGTCTCGCCCGGTGCCCTGCCGGTCGTGAACCTTACCCGGTCGGCTTCGCCGCACCAAATCCGCCTCTCGGCCGATCCGGCGGAGCACCGCCCGGACCGTGTCTCGCAGGAGTGAACCCCCACTCGACCCGGTTGCCAGTTCGTTTCGGCGCCTCAGGACTTCCGTCCCGTTTGCCCCGTTCCGCGCTGGCAGAGAGAAAGTTACGCGTCTGCGGGTTTGATCGTCAAATCCGCGGGTAGCGGCGCCCGTCACACTCGCCTCGCTGACCCATCGCGCCGTCCCGACCGCCAGCTACTCGGCGCCAGACTCCGCGCTGTGACCAGGGCGAACAACGCTCAGGACAAGCACAGGTCAGGACAAGCGCCCGGTCATGACAGGCAGAGGAAAGAACAAGCGCCGGTCACGACGAGGATGGGAAACCACAAGCTCCGATCGCAACGAGCGGGGCAAAGGACAAGCTCCGGTCACGACGAGCGCGGGCCAAGACGAACGCAGGACAGGCGAGCGCGCGCCAAGACAAGCGCCGGCCACGACGGGCGCGGGCCACCGCGAGCGCCGGCCACGACGGGCGCGGGCCACCGCGAGCGCCGGCCACGACGGGCGCGGGCCACCGCGAGCGCCGGCCACGACGGGCGCGGGCCACCGCG
>NZ_JBEZEY010000003.1:137273-524344 GCF_040649135.1 Micromonospora sp. NPDC049047 | reverse complement strand
CGAGCGCCGATCACGACGAACGGGGCCGACGAGCGGCGAGCCAGGCCCGGACGCCGAGGACGCCGGCTGTCGTCCCGATGACCAGAGACGCCGCGATCAGCAGCGCGTGCACCCACAGAAAGCTGGTGGCCGGACCCTCGGCGACGGTGCCCGACGTCCACGATCGCGGGTCCTGCCAGATGGCGACCGCGAACCGCGGCCAGATCACCCAGGTCCAGACCCCGACTCCGACCAGGAAGGCAGCCCACCCTCGCGACAGCACCATGGCAGCCGAGTATGCCAGCGCACCGGTCCACCTGGCCGTCAACGGACACCCCGCCGCAACGCCACACCGGTGCGGGAGACGTGACGGGCCATCGGTCCGTTTCTCACCCCGACGCGCTGGGCACTTCGAAACAGGACAGCTGAGGACCGTCCCCCCGGAGGTGCCCCGTGCAACCCTCGATCTTCAATCCCTGGGCCTGGCGCGACCCGGCCGCCCTGGCTGGCGGATACACCGAGACCACCCCGTCGGTCACCCCGCCGGAAGGGCAGGACGGCGGCCACGACGGTCCGGACGCCCCCGGTCCCGGCACCCCACTGGACCTGGTGGGATACCAGGTGCAGGCGAGTGACGGGCGCATCGGCACCATCGACGAGGCGAGCAACGAGGCGGATGCCGGGTACCTGGTGGTGGACACCGGCCACTGGATCTTCGGGCGGAAGGTGCTGCTGCCTGCCGGCACGGTGGAGCGGGTGGACCACCAGGAACGCGTCGTGCACGTCGACCGGGCCAAGCAACAGATCAAGGACGCACCGCCGTTCGATGCGGATTCGGCCGACCCGGAGTACCGGGAGCGCGTTGGCGCCTACTACGCCGACAACCACCTGGCCCCGCCTCGCGGGTAAAGTGAGGTCGTGGTCCGGACGGGCAATTTCGCACCGGAGGCGGTCGACCAGGTCGACTGCCGCCAGCTCGGTGCGCTGCCCGGGGTTCCGACCGGCTCCGGCGATGGCCGTGAGCAGATTCTGAGTGTCCTCCGTGCCGGTGGTCTGCGGTTCCGCGCCGGCGCGCGATGGCGGACGGCTCGCTGAGCCGATCCCGCTGACCGAGGGGGCTGACCCGCCCCGCTCGGCGCGCGCCCACGCGTGACCCACCTTCGGATACGAGAGGCATCACCATGTCCGTCGCACGAATGCTCACCGGCGACCGGCCGACCGGCCGCCTGCACCTCGGCCACTACGTCGGCAGCATCGCCAACCGGGTACGGCTGCACCACCGCTACGAGAGCTTCTTCATCATCGCCGACCTGCACATGCTCACCACCCGCAACCGCCGCGAGGACATCGACAAGGTCTCCGGCAACGCCCGGGAGATGGTGACGGACATCCTCGCCACCGGGGTCGACCCGGAACGGGCCACCTTCTACCTCCAGTCGGCGATTCCCGAGGTCGGCGACCTCAACACCCTGCTACAGAACCTGGTGACGGTGCCCCGGCTGGAACGGGTGCCGTCGCTCAAGGAGATGGCCCGCGATGCCGGCAAGGAAGAGATGCCGTACGGGTTGCTGGGCTACCCGGTGCTCCAGGCCGCGGACATCCTCTGTGTGAAGGGTGAGGTGGTCCCGGTGGGTCGGGACAACGCCGCGCACGTCGAGGTGACCCGGGAGATCGCCCGGCGGTTCAACCACCTGTACGGCCCGGTCTTCCCGGTGCCGGAGCTGATCGCGGCGGACACGCCGAGTCTGGTGGGCACCGATGGGGCGGCCAAGATGAGCAAGAGCCGAGGGAACACCATCGCTCTCTCCGACGATGCGGCGACGGTACGTCGCAAGGTGCTCGGCATGTACACCGATCCGAACCGGGTGCGGGCCGACGTGCCGGGCACCGTGGAGGGCAACCCGGTCTTCGCGTACCACGAAGTTTTCAATCCGGACCGCGACGAGGTGGCCGACCTGGCCCGGCGCTACCGGGCCGGCCGGGTCGGCGACGTGGAGGTCAAGCAGCGGCTGATCGTCGCGCTCGAGGGGTTTCTCGCGCCGATCCGGGAGCGCCGGGCCGAGATCGAGGCGGACCGGGGGTTGGTGGACCGGCTGATCGTCGAGGGCACTGAGCGGACCCGCGAGGAGGTCCGCCAGACCCTGGTCGAGGTACGCCGGGCGATGGGGCTGACCGGCGCGTACCGGCAGGTGCGGCGACGGGCTGAGCGGAGCCGGCGGCGGACCGACGCCTCGGCCTGAGGCCGGCACCCGGGCGGCGCTGTCCGCTCTCCCTCGCCAGGCGCCGGCGGGAGAGCGGATGAATCGCCGATCAATCTGGCGCAGAATGCGGGGATGAAGGGGATTTCGGGCATTCGTCCGGTGCCGGCCGCCCAGACGCACCGGACCACGATGTTCGAGATCTTCTTCGATCTGGTCTTCGTCTTCGCACTCACCCGGGTCATCACCTTCATGGCCGGCTCGCCGACCGCGCTCACCCTGGCCCAGGGGCTGCTCCTGCTCCTGCTGTTGCTCTACTCCTGGGGGCCGTACACCTGGTTGGGAAACCTGGTCCGCGCGGACGTCGGCCTGGTCCGCGCGGCGACCCTTGTCGCGATGGCGGCGACCTTCGTCGCCGCGCTGGTGCTACCGGACGCGTGGCGGCAGGAACCGGAGGTCCTCGACCCGCCGCTCACCCTGGCCCTGGCCTACGTGGTCGTCCGGGCGGTACAGCTGGTGATCCTGTTCTGGGTGAGCGCGACGGACCCGCCGCTGCGTTCGACGCTGCGTTTCTTCAGCGTGCCGGTGGTGTTGGCGTGGCTTCCGCTGATCGGTGGCGCACTGCTCGGCGGGGCGGCCCAGACGGTGCTCTGGACGGTCGCGCTGCTCGTGGACATCGGCGGCGCGCGGATCGCGTCGGCTTTCCGGCCCTGGCCACTGCGCAGCCTGGACCACTTCACCGAGCGGTTCGGCCTGGTGCTCATCATCGCGCTGGGTGAGTCGTTGATCTCGGCAGGTGCGGGGCCGCGGACGATGGCACCGGCCGGCGCCGGGATGGCGGCCGCACTGCTCGGCCTCACCAGCACGGTCTGCCTGTGGTGGCTGTACTTCGACCGGCTGGCGCCCGCAGCGCGGGGGGCGATCGGTGCGGTGCCGGGCGACCGCCGGGCCGGGGTGGCCGGCGACGCGTACGGCATCGGGCACTCACCGTTGATCATCGGTGCCCTCTACGTGGCGCTCGGCATCGAGGAGGTGATCGACCGGCTCAGTGGGGAGGCGCCCCCTGCCGGCCCGCTGGGCTGGGAGGCCGCCACCGCCCTGTACGGGGGCGCGGCCCTCTACCTGCTCAGCAGGCTGATCTTCCGCCGACTGACAGTTGGTGCCGTCGACCCGACGCAGGTCGTCACCGCGCTGCTGCCGCTCGCCCTGCTGCCGGTCGGCCGATCAGTGGCTCCGTTGGCGGCGCTCGCACTGCTGACCGTCCTCCTGATCGGGATCACCTGGTTCGAGCGACGGGTGGACCGCCGTGACCTGGTGTCGTGAACTCGCGACCGAAGAAACCTCACCGAGCCGGAACGGGCCCACCTGCTGCGCCGGCTGGCGTCCGTCGGCGAAGCCTGAACGCAGGTGCCGCTGTACCCTGCCTCGATGACTCTGCCTCTGCCGGCCGGTGAGTTCGCGGCGTACCTGTTCGACTGCGACGGCACCATCGTCGACTCGATGCCGCTGCACTACCTGGCCTGGCAGCGGGCCCTCCAGGAGTGGGGTTGCGAGTTCCCGGAGGATCTCTTCTACGCCTGGGGTGGCCGGCCGACCGCCGACATCATCGTCGCCCTGAACGAGCAGCAGGGTCTGGCCATGCCGGTCGCGACTGTCGTCGAGCGCCGGGAGAGCTACTACGAGGAGTTGCTGCCGCAGCTCGCCGCCGTACCCGAGGTGGTGGCACACATCCACGACGCCCACCGGCGGGTTCCGTTCGCCGTGGTCTCCGGCAGCACCCGCGCCTCGGTCACCGCCTCGCTCGGCGCGCTCGGCCTGCTGGACCGGTTCGACGTGCTGGTCTGCGCCGAGGACTACACCCGGGCCAAGCCCGACCCGGAGGCGTTCCTGCTCGCGGCGGAGCACCTCGGCGTACCCCCGGGGTCGTGCCTGGTCTTCGAGGACACCGACCTGGGCATTCGGGCCGCGACCGCGGCCGGCATGGCATCGGTACGCGTGCCGCGACAGCGCACGCCGCGTTGAGGTCTCACGCCACCGTCAGCAGCAGCTTGCCCGGGTAGGAGGTCTCCAGGCGCTTGTGCGCCTCCCGCACCTTGCCCAGCGGGTACGTCTGCGCGACATGCACCACGAACGGGCCGGCCTCGATGAGTTCGTTGAGGCGTTGCAACTGGCGGGGGCTGGCTTCGCCGTCGTACGCCCGGACCGTCACACCCGGCCGTTCCTGGGGTTCCGGCCGCACGCCGTGGGCGAAGGCGACCACTCCGCCGTCGGTGAGCGCCTCGGTGAGCCGGTCCAGCGTCTTGCCGCCGGCCATCGCCAGGATGGCGTCCACTCCGGCCGGTGCCGCGTCCCGGATCCGGGCGAGCACGTCGGTCAGGTCGCCGCGGCCGTCGAGGGACACGTCGGCGCCGAGGCGGGTCACCAGCGCGACGCCCTCCGCGCCGGACGCCACGGCGATCACGTTCAGGCCCTGCCGCTTGGCCAACTGCACGGCCAGGTGGCCCTGACCGCCGCTCGCCCCGAAGATCAGCAACCAGGCGCCGGCCGACAGGCTGAGGGTGTCCAGCCCGGCCAGCGCGGTAAGCGCGTCGGTGGGCATGGCTCCGGCGTGCTCGGCCGGTACGCCGTCGGGCACCTTCGCCGCGTAGTCCGCCTTGACCGCCGCGTACTCGGCGTAGAAGCCGCCCTTCGGGCGGGTGGTGGCGGAGACGTAGACGAGCTCGCCGACCACGACGTTCGACACCTTGCGGCCAGCCGCGATGACGGTGCCGACACCGTCGGAGCCCGGCACGATCGGCAGCGCGGAGCCCTCCGGCACCAGCACACCCTGCCGCTCGTAGACGTCCCACACCCCCACGCCAGCGCTCAAGACCTTGATCAGCACCTCGTCGTCGGCGATCTGCGGGATCGGCAGCTTCCGCAGGGTGATCACCTCCGGCCCGCCGAACTCGTCCAGGGCCGCGGCCTGCATCCGCTCTGGCACATCCCCGTCAACCATGTGGATTCCCCCTCAGTGCCGGCGTCACCGTCGCAGCATGCCGGCTCGGGGACGGGCGTGCTCCGGAGCTGAGCGCCGTTCACCCACAAGGGCGACCGGCCATGCCGGGTGTGTCCCGAGCGGGCCCAACAGGCATGACCGCCAGCCCGGAGTACGGCGGCTCCGGGCGGGCGGGCCGCGACGACGGCGGCGGTGCTCCCGTTCGCCGGCGGTGGCTACGCCATCAGGAGGTTTGCGGCTCCTGACCACGCAACGCCTGCGCGACGGCGTCGGCTACGCGGGCGTCCTCGCGCACCTTGCGCCGCGTCCGGTTGCGTCGCCGGTACAGGTACGCCCCGACGACCGCGGCGACAACTACGACGAGCACCAGCACCAGCGTCCACGGCAACGCCCAGCCGTGCGCGGTGACCTGGACCGGCTTGAGCGAGGTGGTGGAGCCGGAGGCGTCGGTGAGGAGCGGGGTGAGGGTCACTGTCGCGGCCAACGAGACGGCGGGGGCGACCCCGGCGATCGGCACGGTCACGTCCCAGCTCTCGCCCGGGAGCAGTTCCGGCGGCGCGGCGATGTCCTTCGCCCGGACCCGCAGCACGCCGAACGGCCCGGAGACCGACACCGCCTGCTGCCCGGAGAGCGCGGCGTTGCCGACGTTGTGGATCTTGTACGTGACGGTGGCGTCACCCTTGCTGAACGGGTTGGCCGAGCCGCCGTACGTCACGTGCGGGTCCTCGATCGCGAGGCGCGGCTTCAGCTCACCACCGACCCGCAGCTTGATCCGGATGCCGAGGCGCCGGTCGACGTTGATGCCCTCGGCCTGGTCGGCCTGGGTGAGCGCGGTGAGGATCCCACCCACGTAGTCACCGGGCGTGGCGTTGGCCGGGATGCTCACCGTGAAGGGGACCTGTGCGGTCTTGCCGGGCTGGACCACGACACTGCCGGCCTTCGGCTTCGCCCAGGCGCCGATCCCGACGGACTTGGCGTCCCTGGTGACCAGGTCGAGCTGGCCCGCGTCGGTGGTGAAGCCGTCGGCGGCGTACACGGACAGGGTCAGGGGCGCGGGGCCGCGGTTGGCCACCACCATGGCGTCCTCGACGGCGCTTCCCGGGTTGACGGTGTAGCTGTAGCTGGACCGAGCCTCGCCGTAGCTGTTGGAGGCCGTGCGGACCGTCCAGGCGACGTTGCCGTCCGCCGCCAGAGCGGGGCCGGCACCGACGCCGACGGTCGCGACTGCGGCGAGCAGAGACAGCGTGGTGGTACGAGCAAGCTTCTTCCAGCGCGTTACGGACGGGTACATGTCGGATCCTTGAGGTGATCTTGATAAGGCGGCAAATGGGTGGCGGGGCAGGCCCCCGAAGGTGCCTACCCCGCCCGGTGGAACAGCTGGATCAGCTGCTCAGTGCGGTGATCGTGAGCGTGGTGCGGTAGCTACCCATCGCGATGCTGTCCGGGATCTTCAGATCCAGGTCGGCACCGAGGCGGGCGCCGCCCCGCGCGTGACCCTGCGCGGCCGCGGCGAGGGCGCTGGAGACCGAGAGGCCCTTGCCCTGGTCGTCGAGGGACGACAGCACCGGAGCACCGGCCTCGGCACCCGCGCCGCCGTCGAGCAGGTACGGGGTCCAGCCCAGGTAGGAGCCGGAGAACTTCTTGTCGGCGTCCTGGAAGTCGCCGACGTTGGCCGAGATCGACCACGGGGCGAGCGAGCGGCGGCTGTCCGACACGAGGATCGGGTTGATCTTGCCGGTCGCCTCGAAGAAGGTGCCGTTGCGCTCCTGGGCGGTGCCCAGGTCGACAAGGCCGTTGTAGCCGTCGATCGTCCAGCCGAACTCGCCCGGAGCCGGGTTCGGCACGTTGACCTGGATGGCCTGACCGTCACCGTGGTACGGGTGGATCGCGGTGCTGTCCACGATCGAGCCGACCGGCTGCCCCTCGGCGGTGTTGGTGCAGGAAAGGCCCTTCTCGACCGCCGCGTTCGGCGCCGCGCAGGTGCCGCTGCGGATGTTCTGGAGCACCAGCTTGTCGGCCTTGACCTGCACCTTGACGTAGCTGCGGACGTGCTCCTGGTTCTGCGCCGAGTTGAACCAGTAGTTGCTCGGGTTCAGCGGGTCCGGGCCGAGGCCGGTGGGACCGGTGCCGGTGGTGCCCGGCTTCTTGATGTCGTAGTACTTCGAGCCGGAGGCCGAGTTCGCCGTCACGTAGATGACGCCGCCCGGGCCGGGGAACACGTCGGCAGCGCCGGGCTGCTCGGCCGGGTTCTCCTTCTGGCCGTTCTTGATCGAGTAGCTACGGGTGTAGACGTGGTCGTGCCCCTGCAACACCATGTCGATGCCGAGGTCGGAGAACGCCGTCGTGAAGTCCTTCCGGCGGGCCGCGTTGTCCCCGTCGGTGGAGTGGGTAGCCGCCGAGTAGATGGAGTGGTGGTAGACGAGCACCTTCCACTTGGCCTCGGAGCCGTGCTTGTTGACGACGTCGGTGACGTACGAGACGTGCGCCGCGTCGCCGCCGGCGGAGCCGTCTGCCGGGTTGACGTAGCTGTTGCTGTTCAGATCGATGAACAGCACATCCTTGTAGATGTACCAGAAGTCGCCGCCGGAGCGGGTCGCCTGGTCCCCGGAGTAGTACTGGGCCGAGCGGTCGGTGTTCGGCGTGAAGTGGTGCTGCTCCCAGGACTTGCCGCCGACATCGTGGTTACCGATGGTGGCGGCGAAGGGGTACTGACGCAGCTGCTCAGGGGCCAGGAACGAGTCCCACTGGCCCTCGTCGTTGGCACTCTCGACGTGGTCACCGGCGGAGACCAGCAGCTCGGTGTTCGGGTTGGCCGCGGTGGCGACCTTCAGCGTGTCCTCCCAGCCGGCCTGGTCCTTCAGCCGGTCACCGGAGGAGCCGATCTGCGGGTCGCCGAAGAAGAGGAAGTCGTAGTCGCCCTCGAACGCCCGCGTCTTGAAGGCGTACGCCGGGGACCAGCTGCCCTCGGCGCCGACCCGGTAGGAGTACGCCGTGTTCTCGCGCAGGTTGCTGATCGTGGCGTGCCTGTTGAAACCGGTGGTGGAGGTGTTCGCCGCGCCGACGGCCTCGAAGCTGACGGCGCTTGCCGGAAACTCGCCGTTGACGATCTCGGCGGTCGGGGCCAGCTGGATCTTCTGCGCGGTGTCCGCGGAGGAGTACCAGCTCACGATCCGCTGGGTCTCGTTGGCGCCGACGCCGAGGATCACGCCGGTGATCGTGGTGGACTCGGCCGCGCTGGCGGTGGCCGTCAGGCCGCTACCGAGGGCCGCGCCCATTCCCAGGAAGCCGGCTGCGACCCCGGCGACCACGCGCCGCCGCACAAGCCCGGGGGCCCGTGTCGAGGTGCTCAATGTCATCGACATTGTTCCCTTTTCAAATAGAGAAATGGATGGTGACTTCACCCGACGCCGGGGAAGTAAATCCACGCTTTCGCCGCCTGATGAACCGACCATGAACGTGATCTTGCGAAAGCCTGCACTTCGCGAACTACTTAGCCCCACTCAGGACCCGGAAACGCGCTGCACAAACCAGATCAGCCCCATGACGGACACGGCTGCGGAAACACCGCCGGTCGCCCAGATGCCGGCTTTCGGCGCACGACGGCGCAGGACGAGCAGCAGCGGGAAGACCACTGCGATAATCGTCAACTGAACGACCTCGATGCCGATGTTGAACACCAACAGCGACCACAGCAGGGTCCACGACCAGGCCTCGTCGATGCCCAACGCGCCAGCGAAGCCCAGCCCGTGTACGAGGCCGAAGCAGAACACCACAGCGAGCCGGATCCAGCCGGCCCGGTCCAGGCTGAGGTGACCGTGCCCCGCCGTCTCCAGGTCGGTAGCGTGCGCGCCGCGTCGCCAGATCCCCCACAGGTGCCAACCGGCGACCACGGCGATCGACAACGCGATGACCGGCTCCACCACCGCCCCCGGCACCTCGACCAAGCCGAGGGCCGCGAGCATGAACGTCACCGAGTGCGCCAGGGTGAAACTGGTGGCCGCGAGCACGATCTCCCGCAGCCGCCGCGAGCCGGCGATGAGCGCCAGCAGGAACAGGATGTGGTCGATCCCGGACAGCAGATGTTCGGCGCCCAGCAGGAAGAACTCCCCGAACCGCTCGTACCAGGCCTGCGCGGTCGAGAAGGTGGGGTTGGCGCTGTCCAGCGCCGCGCTGCCCGAACGGCCGTCGATCTCGTAGGTGACGATCGTCTTGGTGCCCTTGACGTAGTCCTCGCCGTCCGGGAACAGCGTGCTGCGCACCTCGTGCTCGTTTGCCCGCTCGGGGCAGGTCCAGTCGAACAGCAGATTCGCGTACGGCACACCCTCACGCTGGCCGATCGTCGGGTCGCCCACCTGGGTTGGCCGACAGGCCGCGTCACGCGCGGTGACCGAGAACCGGTCGGAGATGTACCTGAGAACCGTCGACGAATGGCTCTCCAGAGCCGCGGCCTGGGCGTCGCCGTCGCCCGCTTCGAATGCGGCGGTGCCCACCTGGAAGAGCGGGTCGTCGTCGACCGCATCCGCGGCGGACACGACGAGAAGGTCGTATTCGAGGTCCAGCGCCGTCCGGATGTGACCCTCGTCTCCGGCCGTTATTTTCGCGTACACAGTCGACGAAAACCCGTGCGCGGACGCCGTTCCTGCGCCCAAAAATGGAACCACCGCCGCAGCAATCCCGACAGCGGTGACGATAACGGTACGGCGGACGCGCCCGAACATGCGACTCCCTCGGTTGGCCAGTGCACGTTGCATGGCGCGGGTGAACACCAGCCCGCGTGCCGACGAACCGCCGGAAAACAAAGACCTCGAACGGTCGTACGCAGATAAACGGCGCAGGGAATTGAGATAGGAATACGAGGCTGCCGTCACCGCTCGAAAGGACGACCACCTTGCGCCCCCCGCTTCGGGCCGTTGCCATGCTGGCCGCGACCGCCGCGCTGGTCACCGCCTGCAACTCCGGCGACGACTGGTCACAGCCGCACCCCGCGCCCAGCGCCGTGGGGACTCTCGGCCCCGGATTCGTCGCCCCCTCCACCACCCCCGCTCCGGAGGCGACGATCACGCCGCAGCCCGGCTCGTGGGCGGGGGTCCACCCGCCGAGGGACTACCGGGTGGTCCTCCTCACCGCCGGCACTGACGACCCGACGAAGGCGCTCGTGACGGCCGTACGGGAGTGGGCCGACGACGAGCACGCGGATCTCCGGACGATCGTCGTCGGCAACGCCCACGATGCCGTTCCCAGCATCGCCAAGGCCATGGAGATGAACCCGGATCTCATCGTCAGCGCCGGGGGTGACCTCGTCGATCCCCTCGCCCTGGTCACCCCGAACCACCTGGACGAGAAGTTCCTCGTGGTGGGCGCCGAACTCGCCGAGCCCACCCACAACGTCACATCTGTCGACTGGGAAGGCGCGTCGTTCCGCGGGGAAGGGCTCGGCATGTCCTCGACGTACGACCCGAAGTCGTTCACCGCCGAGCGCTGCGCGGCGGCCATCCGGGCGGGTGTGGCAGCGGTCCTCAACGACCTGACCGGGATCGTGGTCTGGCTCTGACGGCGGAGGATCGGGGCTGTCCGCCCCGCTGTCGGCAGGGCCCGGTGCGGGGTCGTGCGACCTCCGCACCGGGCCCCGTGGGTCAGGGGGTTGAGCAGGTGGGCGTCATCCCCGCACCGCTGCCGGTGCCCTGGTAGCCGAATTCGGTCGACTGCCCAGGAGCGACGGAGCCGTTGTAGGCGACGTTGGTGAACCGCACCGTGCCGGTGTCGCCGCTGCGGTTTGCGCTCCAGACGCCGGTGATGCCGGCACCCGACGGCAGGGTCATGGTGACGGTCCACCCGTTGACCGGCGTGGCGCCGGCGCTCACCCGCACCGTGGCGACGAAGCCGCCGGTCCACTGGTTGATCGACACCGTCGCCGTACAGCCACCATTCGTCGGGGGCGGCGTGGTCGGAGGCGGCGTGGTCGGGGGCGGCGTCGTCGGAGGCGGCGTCGTCGGAGGCGGCGTCGTCGGGCCGTCTGTCAGCACCGGGGTCGGCCAGTCCCGCCAGTCGGCCAACCGGCCGAGCGCCCTGCTGGAAATCCGCATCACACCCGGTTCGTTGCCCGTCCTCAACAGGAACTTCCGGATGTTGTTCTGGAGCGGGGTACGCCACTCGGGGCGGTTCGCGCAGTGGCTGCCGTCCTGCACGTCGGACCAGTAGGTGATGTTGTCGCCGGCACCGAGCGCCCGGTAGACCTCCGCGCCGGCCAGGGCCGCCACGCTCGCCGACCGGGGGCCGAGGTTGGCGATGTGCGGGTTGTCCATGATGAACAACCCGCGCGGCGCGACCATCGCGACCATCTCGTGGGTGTCGACCGGGAGTCGGTTGGGGTTGCCGGTGAAGGAGCCGAACGCGTCACCCAACCACGGCTGCTCGCCGTAGGCGCTACTGAGGCTCTGGGCGCCCTCCCCGGGTATGCCGCGGAAGATGGGCACGCCCGCGCTGCCTGACTCGATCGGCATGGTCAGGGCGATGCGCTGGTCGAACGCGCCGATCGCGAAGGCTCCCTTGCCGTACCGCGAGCAGCCGGTGACGCCCATCGCGTCGGGTTTGAGGAGCCCGTTGCCGGACTGCTCGATCACATCGATGATCCGGCTCACGCCCCAACTCCAGGCGGCGAGCAGGCCGGTGCTGCTCGACGAGCCGTAGATGCTGTAGAACGCGCCCTGCTTGTTGTTCCGTGGTGTGCCCTCGCGGCCGACGGCCAGCGGGTCGTAGCTGATGACGGCGGCGCCGGCGGCCTTGATGGTGGCCGTGTCCGCACCGAAGCCGCCTACCACCACGACGGCCGGGAACGGGCCGGTGCCGCTCGGCAGCTCGACCCGCGCCGAGAAGCTGGAACTCCGGCCGTTGTGCGACACGTTCACGTTGATTGTGGTGTTCGAAACCGTCCCCGTGACGGTGGCCGGCTTGGCTGGCTTCTCGCCGAAGACGAACTTCTCCGTCAACTCCCTGATCTCCGCCCGGCGACAGCGCCAGTCGGACCTGGTGGTGATTGTCGTCCCGTTCAGCCTCCGGAACGGATCGGGAAGCTTGGCGTTGGTGGGCAGCGAACCAAGGTCGGGCAGGCCGGAGACGGCACAGTCGGTGCCCTCGTCCTCCACCGCTGCGGCGGCCATGACGCCGGGGGCGGCCTGCGCGACTGTCGTTCTTGCTACGACGGATGCGGATCCGGCGACCGTGAGCGCTGCTATGGCCAGCGCGACGACGGTGGGCCGGATCCCTGAACGGCCCGAGTGGATTGTCACCAGGGCTCTCCTTCCGAGGGTGGTGGTGGGAAGGAACGAAACGTGATCGATGATCACGAATGCCAGCCACGCCAAGTCTGCGCAAGGCCATCGCCACCAGTCAATGACTTTCCGAAACTTTCGGCAGCTCATGGGGGGGGGTCGACAGCCAACCAGCATGGCGCGACTCCGCGCGACAGTGGGCGGCGGGGGTTCGGACGCGCACCAGCTGTGCAGCAGCGGCAGCGCCCCGAATATCGGAAACCTTTCGAGGACCGCGCGGACGGCCAGCCGGGACGGCTACGCCGAAGCGTCCGCCGCATCAGCCGCGACGACCGCGGTCGTCCGGGGCAGCGAGGAGCGACCCCCGCCGCGCCCGCCCATCGTCCGCCCCGACAGCGACGAGCGACCGTCGCCGCGCCGGCCGATCGTCCCTCCGACAGCCGGCTGATCAGTTGACCGCTGACACCAAACTGGGACCACGCCGGCGGCACCCGCGTGCGATCCTCTCTGCGCGGGTGGCCTCTGGCCCTCGTTTCATCATGGGGAGACAACGTGCGTACACCTTCGCGTGCTCGTCGCCGGCTGACGGCGGGGATCGCGGCATCGGCGCTCACCTGCACGGCAGTGCTGGGCCTCACTGCCACTCCGGCCGCCGCGGCACTGTCGGCGCCGACCGATCTCAAGACCGCCGACCAGCCCTGCGCCACCACGGCGCCGGGGCCGTACCTGAGCCCGGACCGGCTCAACATGGCCGGCGCCGTGGTGCTGAAGGGCACCCTCTCCGGCGCGGACGAGGGCACCGAGTTGCAGGCCGACTTCCAGGTCTGGGACGTCACCCACCCGGAGCAGCCGCAACAGTGGCTCACCGGCATGGCCCCGAGCAACGACGAGGTCTACATCCAACTTGAGGACGATTCGCGGCAGCTCGACGGCGTCACGTACGCCTGGCGGGTGCGCGTCCTCGACGGTGCCACGGCGACGTCGTGGAGCGGCACGTGCTACTTCACTGTCGACCGCACCGGCGGCCCGGCGCCGACCGTCGCCTCCGCCCAGTACCCGTCCGGTGACTGGGACAACGCCAGCGGCGCGATCGGTGTCCCCGGCACGTTCACGCTGACCTCGGCCAGCGCCGACACCGTCCGCTACCGGTACGAGTTCTACGAGAGCGAACTGAGCGAGCCGATTCCTCCGGCCTTTGTGGACGCTGACGGACTCGGCGGCCCGGCGACTGTCGAGTCGACGCCTCGCGCGGCGGGATACCACTCCGTCGCGGTCTATGCGATCGACCGGGCCGGCAACTACTCCGAGCCCGCACACTACGTGTACTACGTCAAGGAGACCCGTCCGTCGATCTTCTCTTCCGCGTACCCGGAGGGAACGCCGAACCTGGACTACAACATCGGCGTGCCCGGCGCGTTCGAGTTGCGCTCCAGCGTCGCCAACACGGCGTCGTTGGCCTGGCGGATCGACGGGGGTGGCCCGTCGGGGACGGTGCCGGTGGCCGCCGACGGGACGGCGACGGCAATGATCGCGCCGACCCGCGCCGGCCAGCAGACCCTCTACGTCCACAGCGTCACCCGGGACGGCACGGCGCACGCCGCCCGCGCCTACCAGTTCACAGTGGACGACGGCCCGAGGCTCACCGGTGACGTCGACCGCGGTGTCACGATCGGCTCGTCGCTCAACTTCCACCTCACCCCCCGGTCGCCGCAGGTGCAGGCCTACGTCTACTGGGTCGAGCATTCCGGGCTGTTCCCACCGCCGATCGAGAAGATCACCATTCCGGCGCGGGCGGACGGCACCGCCGACCTCACCTGGGTCGCCAAGCAGACGGACGTCAACGGTCTGCGCATCCAGAGCCGAAGCGCCGACGGCACCCTGTCGGTGCCGCGCTGGAACTACATATCTGTCGACGGGGCGGCGCCGACGATGAACCGCCCCGGCGACACCGACCTGGGCAAGCCGGTCACCTTCACCGCCCGCACCCGGATGGCGAACGTCACCGAGTACGTGACGACGTTGAACGGCGACGATGCAACGAAGCAGGTCGTCCGGCCGGCCGCCGACGGCAGCGCCACCTTCACCTACACGCCGACAAAGGCTGGCTACACCTACGTCAGCGTCGTCGCCCGTAACGCCGACGGGGTGCAGAGCGACGAGGGCGGCACGTACTGGTCGGTGCTTGACGGACCTCGGGTCACCTCGACGGACTTCCCGACCAACGGCAACGGCCGACTGGCTCCGGGCACGTTCAGCTTCACGCCGCGCCTGCCAAGCACTACCGCCTACGAGTATTCGGTCAACTACGCGCCGTACACCACGCTCGCCGCCCGGGCCGACGGCACCGCCACCCTGGCCTGGACACCGCCGGACGTCGGTTGGTATTACCTGACCGTTCGCAGCGTCACGGCCAGCGGCACCCGCTCCGGACTCACGCAGTACAACTTCCAGGTCGAGTCGGCGACGGTCTCCTCGGTGGCGCCGGCCGTCGTGGCGCCGGGTGCCGTTCGGACGATCACCATCAGTGGCAACGGGCTGAACCCGAAGGACCGGGTCCAGGTGACCCCCGCCGCCGGGGAGCCGATCACCGCCACGGTGAAGACGGTCTCGTCGGACGGCACGTCCATGACCGTCGAGGTGGACCTCAGCTCCGCGCCGGCCGGCCCGGCCAGCCTGACGCTGTACGCGTACGACTCCGGCAAGGCTGTGGTTCTGGACGACGCCTTCACCATCAATCCGCCCCTGGCGATCCGCGCGGTCAACCCGCCGGCGATCACCGGAGCGGCGGAGATCGGCAGCACCGTCACGGCGACCCCGGGCACGTGGACACCCTCGACGACGACCTACCAGTACAAGTGGTCGGCCGACGGCGTCCCGATCGAGGGTGCGACAGGTGCGACGTTGCAGATCTCCCAGGCGCTGCTCTGGAAGCGGCTCACCGTGACGGTGACGGCCAGCCGGGACGGCTACGCCGAAGCCTCCGCCGTATCGGCCGCGACGACGGCGGTGGTCCGGGGCACTGCGGAGCGACCCCCGCCGCGCCCGCCGATCGTCCAACCGGACCGTGAGCAGCGTCCCCCGCCGCGCCCGCCGATCGTCCGCCCGAGCCCAGCCGTTGTCGAATCCGCGCCGTCCAGCCAGCCGACCGGCTGATCAGCGAACCACGGGGGACGCGGTTCAGCGTGGGGCAGGCCCACGGTCCTCGAACTCGTACGTGGTGGTGAGGCCCTCGGGCAGGTCGGGCACCAGGGCGTTGGTGCCGTCGACCACCTGGACGTAGCGCTTCCCCTGAAAGATCGAGTAGCTGCCGTCGGCGACCTGCTCGATCCGGAAGCGCTGCGTCGAGGCGGCCGCATCGCACGAGCGCCCGCGTACGCTGCCCGGCGCGGTGTCGTGCACGACTGTCATGCAGACCTGGTCGGCGCCGGGCGGGGCGGCCAGGACTATCCGGAACCTGTCCCCGTCGGGGCGCAGCATCCACAGCGCCCGCTCGTCGCTGCCCGGGTCGGTGCTGGCCCGCACCTGATCGCCGCCGTCGTCGATCGCCAACGCGGCCCCGCGCATGCCGGGCAGCACGATCCGGACCTGACGGCGGCCAGCGAGGATGTCCTGCGGTCCAGCCGCCGCGGTCTCGGACGGAACTATCGACGACGGGACGGGACTCGCCGGGCCGACACCCAGGTCCGGCGTCTCGCCCGGCGCCGTCAGGACGGCGACACCCGCCGTCAGGACGGCGACACCCGCCGTCAGGACGGCGACACCCGCCGTGCCGGCGAGCAGGGCCAGCCCGGCGGCGACGACCGTCACCCGATGCCGCCGACGCCTGTCGCTGCGCTGCCGCAACGTCTGCGCGGGGGGAAGCGTGATGACGCGCCGGACCTCGTCGACGATCGCGGTGAGCTCGTCGCGTGGATCAGCCATGGGACGTCTCCTCCTGGTGCGCATCGGTAAGCCACCCGGCCATCGCTCTCCGACCTCGGGCGAGGTACGTCTTCACGGTCCCGACGGGGGCCTGCATCTCGGCTGCCACCTCGGCGACGCTGAGATCGTTCAGGTGGTGCAGGACCACGGCCCGGCGTTCGTTGGCGCTCAGCCGCTGCAACGCCTGCAGCAGGGCGACGTGGTCCTCGTTCAGTCCGGGAACGCCCTGGTCGACAGCGGCCCGGCGATGCGCGCGTACCCGGTTGAACGTCTTGCGCCAACTGCTGACCGCGATCCTGGACGCGACGCGGCGGACCCACGCTTCCGGGCTGTCCGCCTCCCGTACCGTCCGCCAGCGCTGCCAGGCCCGCATGAACGCCTCGGCGACGGCGTCCTCCGCCTCGGCACGGTTACCGGTCAGCGCGTACACGTGACCCACGACCCGACCCGCGCAGGCCGCGTAGAAGGCGTCGAACTCCTCGGCATCACGCATCCGACCGGTGCCCTCTCCTGCCGCGTCCGCTGGTCACCGCCGCATGCAACCCGTCCGGGGGAATCGGACACCCCGGCGCGGGGCAGCTTTGTGACGACCGTCACAGCGCAGTGATCAACCTAACGCCCAGGCCAGGCGTCATCGTGCCGTCCCGGGAGACGCCCGTGGCGGAGAGGACGATGTGCGACGACGGCAACGACGCGCGCTGACAGCCGGCGTACTCGCGACGGCGCTGGTGGCGGCGGGCCTGACCGCCACCCCGGCGAGCGCGCGGGTGAAGCCGGGGGCCACTGTCGACGGCAGACCCGGCACCTTCACGCTGATCACCGGCGACGAGGTCGCGCTGGACGCGGACGGCCACCCGACGATCAAGCGCGGGCCGGGACGGGCCGGCATGCGGTTCGTGACCAGCCGCGAGGGCGGCCACCAGTTCGTCATCCCGGTGGACGCGATGCCGCTGCTGCGCGACGGCCGCCTCGACCGTCGGTTGTTCGACCTCACAGTGCTCGGCGGGTTCGGCTACGACGACCGGGCCGCCGAGCTGCCGCTGCTTGTCGCGTACCCGGAGAACGCGGCGGCGCAGGCGCGGGCCGCGACCGTCGGGGGTGCCGCACGGGTACGGGCCGACCTGCCCGCCACCCACGCGTTGGCGGTGCGGGCGAAACGGGACGACCGGATCACGCTCTGGGGGTCCCTCACCCGTGGGACGGCCTCCGCGCGCACCCTCGCGGCCGGGGTCACCCACATCTGGCTGGACGGCAAGCGCACTGTCTCCCTCGACCGCAGCGTGCCGCAGATCGGCGCCCCGACGGCCTGGCAGGCCGGCTTCGACGGCACCGGAGTCACAGTCGGCGTGCTCGACACCGGGATCGACGCCAGCCACCCCGACTTCGCGGGGCACCTCACCGAGGTCCGGGACTTCACCGGGGGCAACGACCCCGGCGACGCGGTCGGCCACGGCACCCACGTGGCATCGACGATCGTGGGCAGTGGCGCTGCTTCCGGCGGCAGGTACCGCGGCGTGGCACCGGGGGCCAAGCTGCTCGTCGGCAAGGTCTGCGCCACCACCGAATGCCAGGACTCGGACATCATCACCGGCATGCAGTGGCTCGCGCCGCAGGCGCGGGTGGTCAACCTGAGTGTGGGTGGCGACGACGCTCCCGGTCTCGATCCGCTGGAGACCGCGGTTCAGGAGCTCAGCGATCGGTACGGCACGCTCTTCGTGGTCGCGGCCGGCAACGAGGGCAAACCGAAGTCGGTCTCCTCCCCGGCCTCGGCCGACGACGCCCTCGCCGTCGCCGCCGTCGACGCCGACGACCAGCGGGCCTACTTCTCCAGCCGGGGGCCGCGCATCGGCGACAACCACATCAAGCCGGAGATCAGCGCGCCCGGCGTCGACATCGTGGCCGCCGCCACCGGCGGTGACTACGCCACGATGTCGGGCACGTCGATGGCGACTCCGCACGTGGCCGGCACCGCCGCGATCCTCGCCGGGCAGCACCCGGACTGGACCGGCCCGCAGCTCAAGGCCGCCCTGATGGACTCCGCCAAGCCGACCGGCGAGGACACTCTCTACGAGCAGGGCGCCGGCCGGGTCGACATCGCCCGCGCCGTCGCCCAGCCGGTCGCCGCCGACGTCGCCGCCATCGACTTCCCGGTCCAGCGCTGGCCGCACGCCGACGACACCCCGATCACCCAGGTCGTCGGCTACCGCAACACGGGTACCGCGCCGGTCACCCTGACGCTGGGCATCGCCCCGGCTCCAGCCGGCATGCTCACCGTCAGCCCGACAACACTCGTGGTGCCGGCCGGCGGTCGCGCCGAGGCGACGATCACCGTGGACACCCGGGTGGACGCCGCGGACGGCCTCTACCAGGGCGCGCTGACCGCCACCGCGGCCGGGGACCTGCGGGTACGCACGCCGTTCGCGCTCAACCGCGAGGTCGAGAGCTACGACGTACGGCTCATCCACACCGGACGCGACGGTCGACCGGCCACCGGGTACACGACAGTGGCGGCGAGCCTGGCCACCGGCGAGTTCAGCACCCTCGACGGGGCACCGGGCGGCGGCATCCTGCGGCTGCCCAAGGGCCGGTACGCGCTCTACAGCACCATCCACGAGGATGCGGCGTCGACGCTGCTCGTCCAGCCCGTGCTGGACGTACGCGGTCCGGTCACCGAGGCCGTCGACGCCCGCACCGCCAAGCCGGTCGCGCTGACGGTGCCGCAACGGGACGCCGCACCCATCGCGATCAACGTGAGCGCGAACTGGGACGACGGCTTCCGCTACCCGGGTGTCCAGCTCAGTGGGGTGTCGTTCACTGACGTCTTCTTCGGCCGGATCGGGCCCGCCGTCGCCGCGCCGGAGTTCACCGCGACGCTGGGTGTCGGGCTCGCCCGCCCCGGCGCGGACGGGACCTTCCGGAACAGCCCCTACACGTACGACCTGGCGTACGTCCGCCCCGGCGACATGTTCACCGGCCTCGCCCAGAAGCTGTCGGCGAAGAACCTCGCCACAGTCAGGACTACCTACCGGAGCCAGTCCACGGCGGCGACCGCCGTGCGGTTCCACCGCGCGTCGGCACCCGGAGGGTCCGGCCCGATCGGTTCGAACACGCCGCTCGACCTGCCGTTCCACGGCACCGAGTACTACAACACCGACGGCGGCATCACCTGGACGTCCACGTTCGTCGAGGGCGACAACTCCAGCACGCAGGACTCCACGTTCCAGCCGGGCCGGACGTACACCCAGACCTGGAACGCGGCACCCTTCGGCCCCACTGTGGCCCAGGCCCCGAGCCTGGCGGCCCTGGGGTACGCGGGCCGCGACGGCGACACCATCTCGATCGCGTCGCTGCCGTTGTTCGGTGACGCGGCCGGTCGCCCCGCGAGCCGCGACGACCGGCCGGTGCGGTTCCGGCTGTCGCGCAACGGCACGGAGATCGGCAGCTCGGACAGCCCGTGGACGGAGTTCGCGGTGCCCGCCGACAAGGCCAGCTACCGGCTGGAGGCGACAATCACCCGTGCCGCCCCGGACACGCTGTCGACCTCGGTGTCGGTGGCGTGGACCTTCACCTCGGCGCACACGTCGTCACCGCAGCGGCTGCCGCTGACGACGGCCCGACCGACGCCGGTGCTCGACGACACCAACACGGCCCGGACGGGCAAGGTCATGGCCATCCCGGTGGCGTTGGACCGGCAGGAGGGCTCGACGGCGGCGGCCAACCGGACGCTCGGCGTCTCCGCGTCGTTCGACGACGGCAGAACGTGGGTCGCGTTGCCGGTGCTGCGGGGCGTCGCTCTCATCGCGCACCCCCGCCGGCCCGGTTTCGTGTCGCTGCGGGTGACGGCGGCGGACACCGTCGGCAACACTGTCACCCAGACGATCCAGCGGGCCTACCGGATCGCCTGACGGGCCCGCCCCGAGTGCGCGGTGGACGGTCGCTGGCGACCGCCGTCCCGCACTCGGGGCGTCCTCGCGCCTCAGGCGGTGAAGGCACCGTCGATGGCGATGGACGCGCCGCTGATGAAGGTGGCCTCGTCGCTGATCAGGAACGCGGTGAGCGCGGCGACCTCGTCGGCGGTGCCGGCCCGGCCGGTCGGTTGCCTCGACAGGTAGCGCTCCGCCGTTTCCGGGGCCTGACTGACGACGCCCTGCCAGAGCGGAGTGTCGATCAGGCCGGTGACCAGGGCGTTGACCCGTACGCCGGAACGGGCGACATCGAGTGCCGCCGAGCGGGTCAGGCCGATGACACCGTGCTTCGACGCGTTGTAGGCGGCCTGCGTCGCGTCGCCCTTGACGCCCGAGACGGAGGCGTTGTTGACGATCGAGCCGCCGCCGGCGGCGATGATCGCCGGAATCTCGTACTTGAGGCCGTAGAAGACGCTCGTCAGGTTGAGGGCGAGCGACTGCTGCCAGTTGTCGCTGTCGGCCTCCCGGACACTCGCCATCGGGCCGCCGCCGGCGTTGTTGAACGCGCCGTCCAGCCGCCCGAACTCCGACACCGCGGTCTCGACGAGCCGCGCCGTCTCCTCCTCGACCGTCACGTCGGTCGGCACGAACAGGGCGACACCGCCCTCGTTGCGGATCTGCACGGCCGCCTCCTCACCCCGGGCCTTGTCCCGGGCGCCGATGACGACTCGCGCCCCCTCCCTGGCCGCCCGCTGCGCGAACGCCAGACCCATGCCCTGCGTACCGCCGGTCACGACCAGCACCTTCGAATCCAACCGTCCAGACATCTCGTCTCTCCCTCACTCGGGTATGCCGCTGCGCGGCGGGGCTGAAGATCCACGGAGTGGCACCAGAGGTCTCAGACCTCGTCAGCCGGCCGTAGGGGCTTCACGAGGCGGAACGCTAACCTTTTCTGGAACGATCGACAAAGTTACTAGACTCACAATTACCCGGATTTGTTCGGATCGTAGCCGCACAACGTTCAGCAGGGCCCAGCCGAACGGGAGGACCGGGCTGTTGGCGGAAGATATTCCGTGGTGATCGTTCCATAACGCGGATAGCCGTGGTGCCGGCTCAGCAAACACTCTCCCGGCGTCGGCGAACGACCTCCCGGAGGTCGCGCCGGTGGCCACGCACCGAGCCGCGTGATTCGCCACCGGTGACCGAGGACACGGTGCGCGGAACCGTCCGGCAGGGTGGAATCAGATGCGTGAGCAGAGCACACACCACGAGTGCCGTCGGGCGGCGCGCTCTGCCCCATCACCATCCGGTCGCCACCCGCGGCGACGACGCCCCAGCGCCGGACGAACCTGTGCGAGGGACCGCGGCGCACCGACAGCGCTGGGCGGTGCGGACGATGGCAGTCGCACCTGACGACCAGGTGCTGGAGATCGGCTGCGGCCGAGGAGCCGCAGTCTCCCTGGTCGCCGACCAACTGAACAGCGGCCGGATCATCGCCCTCGACCGCTCGGCGACGATGGTCCGACTCGCCATCAAGCGGAACGCGAGCCACATCGACGCCGGTAGGGCGGAGATCCGGTGTGCCGGCTTCGAGTCGGCGGACCTCGCCGGGCACCGCTTCACCAAGATCTTCGCGGTGAACGTCAGCCTGTTCTGGTTGGGCGACGCGACGCAACAGATCGACCGGGTGCGGAGCCTGCTCGCACCCGGCGGGCGGCTCTACGTCTTCGCCGAGCGGCCCACCGCAGCCCACGCCACGGCGAATCTCACCGCTACCGAGTTGCTGCTCCGAGCACACGGCTTCACGACCACCAGATCGAGCGCCGTCCGCGGTAAGGGCCGGGTGCTCACCTGCGTCAGCGGCACCCCCATCGAGTAGGGCCGACGTACCGGAACGATCGGCGTATCTTGTCGGGGCAGCAGTTGACCGCGCGGCACCAGGCGGTGGAGGGCGCCGCGTGGCGCGTGATTTCCCCAGGCCCTGTGGAGTTGATTTTCCGGTGACCGGTCCGTGGGTTGCCCCCGAGTTGCTCGCCGCGCTGCGAGTTCCGTGGCAGCTGGCGGATCCCGTCGAGCGGGGCAGGGCGACGCAGGAGCTACCGCCCGACCCGCAACGGCGGGCGGAGGCCGTACGCGCGTTGGAGCTGTGTCTGGCCTACCTGGTGGACGTCAGGGACACCTACGGCGACGAGACCGACTGGGGACTGCCCAGTGCGTTCTTCGACGACTACTGGTTCGTCCTGTACCCGAGGCTCAAGCAGTCGATGCCGACCCTCGCCGACGTGACGCCCGGGAGGGTCCGTGACTGGGCCGAGGCGTACCTGGACGCGGAGGACGTCTTCGGCGCGGCCTGGCCGACGCCCCCGGACGAGGTCGTCGACCGCATCGGCCGGTCCTGGGCCTTCTTCATCGTGCAGGGGGCGACGGAGGGCCTGCTCCGGTGGCTCCGCCAGATCGGGCCCGAGCACCTTGACGATTCGGAACGGTCCCGAGTGGTCGACCTGCTCAAGGCGGCCACTCCTCGACTGCAGTGGCGTCTGGCGATCATCACCGTGCCGACGATTCTTGATCTCGGCGGCTCCGATCAGCACCGCTACTTCGATCGGCTGGCCAACGAACCGGGCCTGCACGAGAGGACCCGCGCCGAGGCGGAGAGTGTGCGTTCGTTCATCGACCGCGCACACGAACAGCTTCCCGCAGTGAGCACCGTGCGACTCGAGTACGACGACGTCGAAACCGAGGACGACCTGCGGGTGACCTACCAGGGCGAGCTGTTCACCGGCGAGGTGGTCGAACGCTCGCCGCAGGGTCAGCTCATCGCTCTCACCACGTACTTCAGGGGCATTGAGGACGGCCACTCCGCCGAGTGGTACCCGACCGGCGAGCGTAAGTCGGAGGGCAACGTGCGGTACGGCACGGCTGTCGGCGTCCACCAGGAGTGGCACCGCAACGGCAGCCCCGCCGCCCGGGTCGAGTTCGACGACCAGGGCAGGATGCTCAGTCGACAGCGCTGGGCGGAGGACGGCACTCCACTCGAGAACTACGTCGCGCACTGCTGAACGCGGAGCGCCGGACGGCAGCGGCCCTCGACGACCGCCAACTGTCCGTCCCGCACGGACGGGCCCGCGACGGACGACTCCGTCGCGGGCCCACCTTCCATGGATCAGCGTTGCGGGATCAGCAGATCCGGCTCAGCGTTGCAGGGTCAGCAGACCCGGCCGGTACGGCAGGAGGCCGTAGTCGACGCCGTTGGAGCTGGGCGAGCGACCCTGGTAGAGCAACTGCAGGTTGCAGGCGTTGACAGTCATCGTCTGGTCGGCGCTGGTCCGCAGCAACTCACCGTGGCTGATGTCGTTGGTCCAGGTCGCACCACTGTTGGCCTTACCCGCGAACGGGTTGCTCTCCGACGCGGCCTGCGGCGTCCACGAACCGTTCAGGCTGGTCGCCGTGAACGAGCGGAAGTACCGACCCTGCGAACCGATCGCCTCGACGATCATCAGGTACTTGTTCAGACCCTGCAGCTTGTACACCTGCGGCGCCTCGAACAGGTTGTTCGTCGTGTCACTCATGATCGTCGTGTAGCTGCTACCGAAGCTGCCCGGGAAGTTCCCGATCGGCATGCTGGCCCGGTAGATCTTGCCGTTGTCACCGGCGAAGAACAGGTACATGTTCGTCCCGTCACCGATCACCGTCTGATCGATCGGACCCGTCCCCGAACCCGTGATGCTGCCACTGAACAGCGTCTGCGGAGACGACCAACCGTTCGGGTTGGTCGGATCAGTCGAGGTCCGGTACGAGAACGCCGGCCCACCCCACTGGTAGGTCAACACCCAGATGTTCTTCGGCGCGAAGTAGAACAACGATGGCGCCACAGTCCCCGAGTTCATCCCGTTCTGACTCGCCGACGCCATCTGCGAGTAGTTCGTGAACAGACCGAAGTTCATCGAACCCCAGCTGCTGCCGAAGTCGTGCGTGGTCGCGTAGACCAACTGCTGACCGTTGTACGGCGCCACGGTGAAGTCCTTCAGTGACACCCACCCGGACTTCGGGTTCGCCAGCGATCCGGTCGACGACCACCGGTACGACGAGGGCAGGTCACAGGTGCCGCCGGGCGGCGGAGTCGTCGGCGGCGGGGTGGTGGGGTTGCTGCCACCGTCGACGCGGACGAGCTGCCACTGCTGGTTGGTGCCGTTCCAGTCGTCGTACTGGACGATGTTGCCACCGTCGGCGGTCGAGGCGCCCTGCACCTCCATCACCTTGTTGCTGTTGCGGTTGATCAGCCGGACGTAGCCGCTGTCCGAGTCGGCCAACCGGAACTGCTGGTTGGTGCTGTTGTTGTCGGTCCACTGCACGATCGCCCCGCCGTTGGCGGTCGAGAAGCCGGAGACGTCGAGCACCTTGCCGGACAGCCGTGACTTCACCCGGTAGTTGCCACTGCCGGAGTCGACGAACTGCCACTGCTGCTGGTTGCCGTTGTTACGGGCCCACTGGGTGATCCGGGCGCCGTCGTTCGTGGCCAGGTTGTACACGTCCAGGGCCTTGCCGCTGTTGCGGTTGATCAACACGTACCACGCGCTCGTGTCGACAGTCGCCGCGGCGGCGGGCGACGACACCACCGCTACGGCAGCACCGCCGACCAGCACCGCCGCCGCGCCGGCGGCGAGAATGCGGGGCAACCACCAACGTCGCCGCGGCGACGGCGGCGCGATCGATGGAGACCTATCGAGGGCAGACATGATCCTCCTTCAATGACCAAAGCCGAACGGCCTGCCCGAGGATGGGCGCACCGCGACACGTGTCCGGGCGAAGCGTCGGGAAAGTTAGCGCTAACAACACGCCTGACTGCCCTGGCGCACGACCGATTCGAGGGTCGACGAAGCAGGCTTCCCCGGTAAGCCATGGATGTCGTCGTCCTTAGCCATCGACTGTGAGCGATAACATGCCGTTCGTCAAGACGTAACGTGCTGGGAACATCTGGCGGTGACGGGCCGTGACCCAGGGTTCGGCCGCTCCCCACAAGCACTGCGCGGGCATCGCCGCCAGCTCGCCGGCACCGACCGCAGCGGCGGCTCTTGAGGTGCCGCTGCGTTGGCGCTAACATCGACGTTTGCCCATTATTTGGGAGCAATCTCCGGGCCCGGCGTGATCGGCCGGAGGGCGTAACTGGGCTGCGAATCGTCGCGGCGGCCGCGACCCTACTGGTGCTGGTGTTGCTGAAGGCGTCCCATCTGCCGGCCGGCGCGACGACACTGACCGTGAGCTGGGTCTGCTGCGTACCCCGACTCAGTTGCTCGTCGCGGCCGCCGCGGTGGTGCTGGTCATCATCGTGGACCGGGGATACGGGCGGCTGTCCGGCCGACCCGTGCCACTGTGGGCGGCACCCGAACACTTCGCGGAAGGAGAGCGTGATGGTGGACCGGATCGCCGACCCGTGGGGTGAGCGCACCCCGTACGGGCCGGGGCAGGAGTGGCCGGTGCGGGTGGACCGTTTCCTCGACGGTGGCCGCAGCGAGGCGGACGTGGACCGGTGGGTCCAGTCGGCGTCGGTGCTGCACTCGAACGGCGACGCCATGGACATCGCGGTCGCCGACGGCAGGATCGTCGGGGTACGCGGTCGCGCGGTGGACCGGATCAACCGGGGCCGGCTCGACCCCAAGGACCTGTACGGCTGGCAGGCCAACCACAGCGCGGACCGGCTGACCCGACCGTTGGTCCGGGACGGCGACCGCCTCGTCGAGACGGACTGGGACACCGCGATGGGCCGCATCGTGACCCGCTCCGAGGAACTGCTCGCCAAACCCGGCGGGTGGGGAAACTTCGGCTTCTACACCACCGGGCAACTCTTCCTGGAGGAGTACTACGCGCTCGGCGTGATCGGAAAGGCTGGGCTGGGCACGCCGCACATGGACGGCAACACCCGGCTGTGCACGGCGACCGCCGCGGCGGCGTTGAAGGCCAGCTTCGGCACCGACGGCCAGCCCGGGTCGTACACCGACGTGGACCACTGCGACGCGATCGCGTTGTGGGGCCACAACGTCGCCGAGACCCAGACGGTGCTGTGGATGCGGATGCTCGACCGCCGGCGCGGCCCGAACCCGCCGGCGATGCTGGCGGTGGACCCGCGCGCCACCCCGGTCGCCCGGGAGGCCGACCTGCACCTCGCGGTCCGCAACGGCACCAACATGGCGCTGCTGAACGGCCTGCTCCGCGAGATCATCCGGCGCGGCTGGTACGACCGCGACTACGTCGACGCGCACACCCTCGGCTTCGACGAGCTGTGCCGGATCGTCGACGGCTATCCACCACGGCGGGTCGCCGACATCTGCGACGTGCCGGCCGCCGACGTGGAGCGCGCCGCCGAACTGCTCGGCTCGGCACAGCGGCTGCTGTCGACCGTCCTGCAGGGCTTCTACCAGTCGAACCAGGCGACGGCCGCCGCCTGCGCGGTCAACAACCTGCACCTGATCCGGGGCATGATCGGCCGGCCGGGCGCGGGGCTCTACCAGATGAACGGCCAGCCCACCGCACAGAACAACCGGGAGGCCGGCGCCGACGGCGACCTGCCCGGCCTGCGCAACTGGGAGAACACCGCGCACGTCGAGGAACTGGCCCGGCTCTGGAACGTCGAGGTCGACACGATCCCGCACTGGGCGCCACCGACGCACGCCATGCAGATCTTCCGGTACGCGGAGCAGGGCTCGATCAAGCTGCTGTGGATCACCGCGACCAACCCGGCCGTCTCGTTGCCGGACCTGTCCCGGATCCGGCGAATCCTGGCCAAGCCGGACCTGCTCGTGGTGGTCCAGGATCTCTTCCGCACCGAGACCGCCGAACTGGCGGACGTGGTGCTGCCCGCCGCCACCTGGGGCGAGAAGACCGGCACATTCACAAGCGTCGACCGGACCGTGCACATCTCCGACAAGGCCGTCGACCCGCCGGGCGAGGCGAAGCCGGACCTGGACATCTTCCTCGACTACGCCCGCCGGATGGACTTCCGCGACCGCGACGGCAACCCGCTGATCCGGTGGACCGGGCCGGAGGAGGTGTTCGAGGCGTGGAAGGAGTGCACGCGGGGCCGGCCCTGCGACTACACCGGCATCAGCTACGACAAGCTGCGCGGCGGCTCCGGCATCCAGTGGCCCTGCACACCGGAGCACCCGGACGGCACCGAGCGCCTCTACACCGACGGGATCTTCAACACCGACCCGGACTACTGCGAGACGTACGGCCACGACCTGGCCACCGGCGCGGAGTTCACCGAGCCCGAATACCGGGCCAAGGAGCCGCGCGGCCGGGCGTTCCTGCACATCGTCGACTACCAACCCTCGCCCGAGGTCCCCGACGACGACCACCCGATGCTGCTCACCACCGGCCGCACCGTCTACCAGTTCCACACCCGCACCAAGACCGGCCGCGCCCCCCAGCTCAACCAGGCGGCCCCCGACGTGTGGGTGGAACTCAACCCGGCCGACGGCGATCGGCTCGGCATCGCCGAGGGCGACCTGGTCGGCGTCTCCTCGGCGCGCGGCGCCATCCAGGCCCGCGCCCGGCTCTGCGGCATCCGCCCCGGCGTGGTGTTCCTGCCCTTCCACTACGGCTACTTCGACCAGGATCCCGCCGACCGCACCCCCCGGGCGGCAAACGAGCTGACCATCACCGCCTGGGATCCGGTCTCCAAACAGCCCCTCTTCAAGGTCGCTGCCGTCGCCGTGACGAAACTCGCCGACGGGCGGGGCCAACCCTCGCCAGCACCCACTGTCGGTGGCAGCGCGCCGCCGGCGGACGCCCACGTACCGCCCACCCTTGGCGGGCCGGCAGCCGAAGCCACAAGCGGGAAGGAATGAGCCGTGCACCTCGCGCACTATCTCGGACTGCTGCACCGCGCGCAGACCAACCTCGCTGACGCGTTCCGCCAGGTCGCCGACGCGCACGCCGAGGAACCTGACATCCAGCACCTCTGCCAGCAGCAGGCGAAGCGTTGCGACACGTACGCCGAACAGCTGCACCCGTTCGTGGCCCGTTACTCCGAGGACGCACCCGACGAACCCGACCGGCTGCACTCCCAACTGTTCACCGGTACCCGTACCGGCGGCATCGGCCTCCTGCGGGACCTCCAGGATCTCTACCTGATGGCCGCCGAGTGCGACATCACCTGGACCGTCGTCGGCCAGGCCGCCTACGGCGTCCGCGACGAGGACCTGCTCGCGGTCGTGCGGCGCTGCGAAGGGCAGACAGCGATCCAGCTCAAGTGGCTGCGTACCCGGATGAAGGCCGCCGCGCCCCAGGCGCTCGTGGTCGCCGGCTGACGGCCGGAGTGCCGCGACTGGGAACCCGCTGGTGCTCGTATCGCTCGGGTTCAGTCGGTCATGAGCGGGCAAGCACTTGCTCGGTCCGGTTGCGAAGGGCATCGAGCTCGGCGGAGCTGCCTCTCACCTCGATGAGGAGTTCGATGGCGGCCTGCAGGTACTCCAGGGCGATGACGTGCTCGTCGAATGGAGCGTCGACCTCGAACTGATCGAGCAGAACCTCGAAGTCGGCCAATAGCGCATCGGCGAGAGTGGCGGCTCGGTCGGGATCGCCGTTGCGCTGGATGCAGCGGGCCGACTCGATCATCGCTCGTCCGACGAAGGCGTGAGATTGGCCCAGCAGGCGGGTGACGATGCGTCCCACCAGCGCGAGGCCACGCTCCTCAAGCTCCGGCTCGGATTGGGCAGCGAACTGCGTGGTGACCTGACGGGCCGCCGCGGCGAGCGCGACACCGTCGACCCACTCCTGGGAACCCTCCGGGGCACAAGGCTGCTGCCCCAACCGGACGATGCACGCTTCGGCTGCGACCGATAGTGACGTCGCCGCTTCGAGGAGGAGGTGGAGGCGTATCCGGCCCGTCTCCTGCGACGCGACTGCCAACCGTGCGACCTCGAGCGCCACGGCGACGTCCTCGGTGCCGTGCGTGGGCTCGCCACGCCCGGCCCGCTCCAGGAGAGCCTGCGCTCGCGCCCGCTCCTCGGGCGATGGCCCAGGAGCTCCATCATCGACTGTCAGTCCGAGCTCGAGCCGGTATGACGTCCACGCCACCGGGTCCTTGACGGGGTCCGGCTCGTTCGCGGAGTTGCCGGACACGGCACGGACGACTCCGCCCCCGACACGGTCCATCGCGAGCCGTGCATCATCGAACGACAGCGCGAACCGCTCGGTCAAGACGGCAAGGACATCGCGACGGCGCGTCCCCTCCTCGTCGGCAGCCCTGAGATACAAGACAAGGGCGCGTAACGATGTGCCCCGAGCAAGGCGCACAGTCAGGTCGTCCGTCCATTCCACGGCACGATGATCCCCATCCCGACCTCGAACCACAAGCAAGCCGACCTGCGTAGAGGTCAGGAAGATCAAGGGCCGGTCTCCCGCGAGTGGGACGAGTCGCGGGGCGACGAGTTCGACGACCGGGTGGGAGATCACGGCTGACGGGTTCGAGCGACAGTGGTCTACGTCCGGCCAATGGGGTGCCCGACGGCATCTGGTTGGCAGAACAATGGGATCACCAGGAAGTCCGTGACGTAGCTGGTCACCTCGCCATCGGCGGCATAACCGACGAACGTCGGGTAGATGCCGTCGCCCCACCCGGAACTTACGGTGATCACGTTCGCTCCGGTCGCCAGGTCCATGATCGCATCGACAGCAGCAGGTGCCGGCGGCACCTAGCCTCAGGAGGGAACCTCGGCACATTGAAGACGGAGGCCATGGCGTTGCGGTTCGAGCATCGCGAAACCGAGATCGACGTGAGCCTCGTCGACCGCGTGTGGCGCACCCGCTCTGACGCGGAGGAGACGATGACGTCCGCCGCACGAACCTGCTGGCAGCTGATCCTCTCGCAGGCGCAGGGACGCCTACTCGCCAGCCTGCGCGGGCCGGAGACCAGGGCGACCACGGCACCGGTCCCCCCGGGCACCGAGTTTCTCGGGATCCGGTTCGCGTTCGGCGCGGTTCTCCGGCCGCATCCGGCAGCCTCGATCGTCGATGGGTACGTACCGTTCCCCGTGACGGAATCGGGCAGGATCGTCATCGGCGGCGAAAGCTGGGAGGCGCCGACGTTTGAGAACGTCGAGCACTTCGTCCGGCGATTGCAGGACGCGGGTCTGCTGGTGCGATCGCATCTCGGGGACGAGGAGCCCATCGCCGAGCATCCCGAAGCCAGCCCGACCGAGCGAACCCGGCAGCGTCGCCATCGAGCGATCATCGGACTGTCGGCAACCGCCGTAAGGCAGATCGACCGCGCGAACGCCGCAGCCACGATGCTGCGCGACGGCCTTGACTGGCGCACAGTCGTCGAGACGTTGGGGTACTTCGACCAGGCCCACCTCGCGCATGCGCTGCGTCGCTACGTCGGGTACACCGCACGCGAGCTGCAGGCAGGCCACTCTGCCGCGATGTCGTTCCTGTACAAGACCCACCCTGGGCCCGGCAGCTAGCGTTCGTCTGCCAGCCAGCCCTGGCCGGCTGTCCGCAACCAGACCTTTAAGGAAAGCCGTGCTACTCAGCGTCAACATCTTCGTCAGTCTCGACGGTGTCATGCAGGGACCGGGAAATCCCGACGAGGACCGCTCCGGCGGCTTCGACCGCGGCGGGTGGCTCGTTCCGCACGCCTCGACGCACACCAACGAGGTCGTCGAGAGCTGGTTCCGTGAGGCCGACGCGTTCCTCTTCGGCCGTATCAGCTTCGGCCTGCTCGGCGGGTACTGGCCGAAGGTCACCGAACCCGGCAACCTGATCGCCACCAAGCTCAACACGCTGCCAAAGTATGTCGTCAGCTCCACGCTGACCGACGACGAAGCCGATTGGAACCCGACAACCGTCCTCCGCGGTGACCCGGTCGATGAGGTACGCCGCCTCAAGGAGCTCCCGGGCAAGGAACTCCAAGTTCACGGAAGCTGGAAACTCGTGCAGACGCTGCACCAGGCAGGACTCGTCGATGTCTACCGGCTACTCCAATACCCGGTAATCGTCGGCACGGGAAAGCGCCTGTTCCCGGACGGATCGACGGCCGCAAAGTTCGCAACCATCGAAGAAGACTCGCGCGTACTGCCCGGCGGCGTCGTCTCGCTGACCCTCCACCCCACGAGCCTCGGCGCGATCTCCGCAGGCTCGTACACGGTCAACGAAGGACGCTCGGCGACGGTCCTCGACTGACAACGGCGCCCGACCGGCTTCGAGGTCCTGGTCGCCCGTTAGGGCCGGTGTCGAAGTCGGTCACAGCCACTCGTTGATAGCGGCGAACTGGATGGTGCTCGGCCGCTCATATGCCAGGCACAGCTTCGTGGCCAACCCGACGCAGGACCGGCCGAGGGCGTGATCAGCAGGCTAGACGGTGACGTCCCAGGGCGGTTCCGGCCTGCGGGCCAGCGCCTCTTTCTCGCCCTAGGCATGCTGGTGGGCGTGGGCGCTGGTCGAGTCAGGGACATGTCCCAGGTGATCCGGCCCGCCGCATCGGCGAGGGCTCGCAGCGCGGTGAGGATCTGCTGCCAGTTCCCGTTGCGCTGCCCCCGGCGGAACAGTGCGTATCGCCTCAGTGCCTAGCTAGCCGCCGACGTAGGTGGACCATCTCCAGAGGTCACCCTCGGCAATTCTCCGTAACGGTCAGCCAGCGTCAGCGGCCGGGTGTGCACCCATGGGTGCACGAAAAAACGCCCCTATGGTCGACTTCCGCCGATAGCCAAAGAGGCGTTTCCCCTACTCAACCGCTGTGCGCCCGAAGGGACTCGAACCCCTAACCTTCTGATCCGTAGTCAGATGCTCTATCCATTGAGCTACGGGCGCTCGTGCTCAGCCAGTCTACACACCCGGCTTTCGCGCGGAGACTCCGGGATTCGAACCCGGGAGGGGCTTTAAGACCCCAACCGCATTAGCAGTGCGGCGCCATAGACCAGACTAGGCGAAGTCTCCCCGGTGATCAGCAGACCACCGCGCCCGAGGATACAGGTCGCCACCCACTGGGAGCAAAACGACTTCCGGGGTACGCCGACCAGGGGCTGCCCGTCCCCGGGTTTCAGCGCTGTGCGGCGGCGTGATCGGGACTACGCTCCATCGATATGCAGGAGCAGCCGCCCAGCGAGTCGAGCCGTCGAGAGCCTGCTGGAAGAGCGCGCAGGCGCTCCCCGCGGCCCACCTTCACCCCGCCGCCCGCCGCGGAGCAGCCCGGGGAACCGGTGCCACCATCGGCCGCCGCTCCGGCGAGCCCGCGCCCTCGGCGGGCCAAGGCCGCCCCGGCGGTGATCTTCCAGCCTCCGGAGCCGGATCGCCCGCTGCCTCGGCAGCCGCTCCGCTCGGAACCCTCGCCGAGCGCCCCACCCGACGACGCCGCATCCGCCCCCGACCGGGCCGACCCACCCAGGAAGGCCGCCCCCGCCGCCGACCAGGCCGGCCCACCCGAAGAGGCCGCACCCGCCGTCGACAAGTCCGGCCCGTCGGAGGAGCCCGCACCGGCCACCGAGCGGGCCGACGCACCCGCCGGCGGCCGGCAACCATCCACCGCACCGTCGACAGGCACACCGACGACTCGCGCCACCCCTCGCAAGGCCACCCCTCGCAAGGCCACCGCCCGGAAGGCCACGAAGCCAACCGCCGCAGCCGCACCCACTGCGACCAGCACGACGGCCAGCCCGGCCAGCCAGGCACCAACCCCGGCCAGCACGACGACCGCGCCGAGCCAGGAAGCCGCGCCGGCCAAGAAGGCCACGCCGACCAGGAAAGCGGCTCCCACCAGGAAAGCAGCCTCCACCAGGAAGGTCACACCTACTGAGAAGGCGGCCACCCCACCCGCCGTCCCGGCCAGGCAGACCGCCTCGACGGCCGAGCACGCGGGGACCCCACGCCGGAACGCCACGTCCGAGGAAGCCGCCCCAACACCGCAGCCCGTGGCGGTCCGAGCGCAGGTCAGCGACCCGGTGCCAACTTCGGGGCGTACCCCGGAATCGGAGCTGCTTGCGGTCGCGGCGCGCGTACTCGATCACCCGGGTTTCGCGCCGGAGTTGCTGGCGCTGGCTGCGGTGCGGTCGCTCGGACCTGGCGCGGCCGAGTGGGCCGCGCGGCTGCGGGGCCGGTATCCGGACGCCCCGGCGGACGGCCTGGCTCGGCTGGTGACCCGGCGGTACGTGCGGGCAGCGGGCGCGGGTGGGGCTGCCGCGGCGCTTGCTGGTTTCTTCGCGCCGCTCGCCGAGTTGGCCTCGGTGTTGTGGACGCAGGCGAACCTGGTGTTGCACCTGGCGGCGGTGTACGGCAAGGATCCGGCGCATCCCGACCGGGCCGTCGAGCTGCTGGTGCTGACCCAGGTGCACCCGGACGCGGTGAGCGCCCGGGCGGCCCTGAGCGCGGCGCAGGCGGCGCACGATCCGGTCGAGGGGGCCTGGCCCCGGGCGGCGGAGGCCGCCTGGCGGCTGGCCGCGCCGCTGACCGCGCAGGCCGGCGGCTCGGTCGCGTTGCGGCTGGTGGCTCGGCTGCTACCGGGCGCGGCGGTGCTGGCGGCGACGCTTGGCGACGCGGCGGCGGCCGACCGGCTGGCCGCTCGAACGGTGGCTGTCTACCGCGCCGTCCGGCGCTGACCGGTCAGAGCCAGTCGAACCACTCTCGGGGCAGCGACGCGTAGCCGACGAAGGCGACAACGTCGAGCAGGGTGTGCGCGATGATCAGCGGCAGCACCCGCCGGGTGCGTAGGTAGAAGAGGCTGAAGATCACGCCCATCACCGCGTTGCCGACGAACGCGCCGAAGCCCTGGTAGAGGTGGTACGAGCCGCGTAGCAGGGCGCTGGCCGCGATGATCGCGGCGAGCCGCCACTGGAGCTGGCGCAGCCGGGTGACCAGGTAGCCGACCACGATCACCTCTTCCAGCACGGCGTTCTGCACGGCGGCGAGGATCAGCACGGGGACCGCCCACCAGACCGGCGGTAGCGCGGCCGGCACCAGCGTGGCGTTGAGGCCGAGCTGGGCCGCGACGAAGAACAGGGCCAGGCCGGGTAGGCCGATGAGCGCGGCCAGACCGGTGCCCCGGGCGAGGTCCTGGCCGGGTCGCCGGGCGTCCACGCCGAGGGTCCGCGCCGGGTCGCCGGGGTCACGGCTGAGCAGGTGTACGGCGAGCAGCACCGGCAGCAGCGCGAACACGATGCCCAGGAGCTGGTAGGTGAGGTCCAGCCAGGGTCGCGGCGATGCCGAGGTGTTGAGCGAGGCGGTCTGTTTGGAGAGCGGACCCTCGGCGGTCAGCTTCGCGATGATCGAGACGACCGCGTAGACCGCCGACTGGCCGAGGGACAGGCCGAGGACCAGCAGCGTTTCGGTGCCCAGCAGACGGCGGGACACCGGCCGGGTCAGCTCAACTGTCACCGCACCACTCTGCCCGACGAGGGACATCGGTGGCACGACCGACCGGCCAGCATGAGCCGATCGCACATTCTGTGCGACCAGTCGACACTCTCCGTGGAGATTCTATGGGCGCCCGATCCGCTGCCGACTGGAGGAGAAGCGCCCCGTGGACAACCTCGCACGGCTGCTGAAGGAGAGCTGGACCTTGGTCGAGGACGATCGGGCCCGACTGACCGACCACTTCTACGCCCGAATGTTCCTGCTCGACCCCGCCCTGCGGAACCTCTTCCCGGTGCAGATGACCGGCCAGGGCGATCGGCTGCTGGAAGCGATAGTCACGGCGATCCACACTGTCGACGACCCGGAGAGCTTCGCCGAGTTCCTCCGGGCGTTGGGGCGCGACCACCGCAAGTACCACGTCGACGAACGGCACTACGCGACGATGGGCACCGCGTTGCTCGACGCGCTGCGCCGCATCGCCGGCGACGGCTGGAACCTGGAGTACGACCAGGCGTGGCGGGAGGCGTACGAGGCGGTCGCCGCCCTGATGGTGGCCGGGGCGGCGGCTGACGACGGGCCGCCGTTCTGGCACGCGGAGGTGCTTACCCACGAGCGTCACGGCCCGGACACCGCCGTGTTGACCTGCCAGGCGTTGCAGCACCCACTGCGGTGGCAGGCCGGCCAGTACGTCAGCCTGGAGGTGCCGCGCCACCACCCTCGGGAGTGGCGGAACTACTCGGTGGCGAACGCCCCCAATGACGACAACGTGCTGGAGTTCCACGTCCGGTCGCCGGGGGCTGGATGGGTGTCCGGTGCGTTGGTGCGTCGGGTGCGGCCTGGTGACCTGCTTCGCCTGGCGGCGCCGATGGGGTCGATGACCCTGGACCGCGCCTCGGAAAGGGACATCCTCTGCGTGGCCGGCGGTGTCGGCCTGGCACCGATCAAGGCACTTGTCGAGGAGTTGGCCACCTTCAACCGCACCCGGTGGGTGCATGTCTTCTACGGCGCCCAGCAGGCGGCGGACCTGTACGGCCTGGCCGGGTTGCAGGAGTTGGTGGCCGCGCACCCGTGGTTGTCGGTCACCGCGGCGTGCAGCGACGACCCGGACTTCGACGGTGAGCTTGGCGACATCCCGGACGTGGTGGCCCGGTACGGCCCGTGGACCACGCACGACTGCTACGTCTCCGGCTCGGCCCGGATGGTCCGGTCCGCGCTGCGGGTCCTCGCCGCGGACGAGGTGCCGCCGCCGCACATCCGTTACGACACCTTCGGTGACCTCTAGACGTTCCTCCCCCCACACCGGGGCGCGTGCCCCTGCCCCCTGGGGCACGCGCCCCGGTCCCTTCTTGGTCAGTAGCGCCAGGGGCGCCCGGTCTCGCGGTATTCCTCGACCGGCACCAGCGGCACGCCCGGTGCCATCCGGTCGACGTAGAGCCGGCCCTCCAGGTGGTCGATCTCGTGTGCGACGAGCCGAGCCATGCCGAACTCGAACGAGGTGATGATCCGGCTGCCGTCCCACTGGGCGTGCTCCACGTCCAGTCGCAGCGGCCGGGGCACCAGACCTCGGTGATCGAAGAAGGACAGGCAGCCCTCGTACTGCTCGTCGGTGTCCGGGGCGGCGTCGACCACTCGGGGGTTGAGCAGCACTACCGGTTCGGCCGACCGGTCGGGGGGCCGCACCACGGCCGCCGCCCGGCCGATGCCGAGCTGTGGGGCGGCGACGCCCACCCCCTTGTTGAACGGGTGCAGTTCGTCGAGTCGGGCCAGGGCCATGGTGAGCCGGTCGACCACATCCCGTGCGACCGGCTCCTCGCCCGGCAGGTCGAACTGTCGGACGCGCTGGCGGAGCAGGTCGTCGCCGCGCTGCACGATGCCGAGGCCGCGCATCCGGTCGCTCGGGCGCACCCGGACACCGCCTGGGCCACTGTCCGGTTCGGGTTCCGGTTGGGCCCGGAACCGCCACTGCATCCGGTAGCGGGCGTTCAGCGGTGGGTCGTCGGTCTGCCACTCGTAGATCGCCCGGTCACCCTCGTCGTGGCGCTGTGGAGCGGTCCGCAGCGGGCCCTCCTCCGCGGAGAGCGAGGTTTCCTCGCCCCAGACCTGCGGGTCGAGCGCCGCGGGCAGGTCCAGGCGTACGGCGAGTTGCCGGGTGGGTAGTCGGACGGCCCGCTGGAACCAGGGACCCCACTTCTCGTGCCCGACGCAGTACGCGTACTCGATGGTGGCCCGGTCGCCCGGATAGAGCGGGAAACGCCGTTCCCCGTTCTCGAAGAGCAGCCAGATCTCCTTGAACGCGTCCCTATCGTGTTTGGCTCGCCAGTGCATCGGCTCCGGGTCGCCGCTGCCGTCGTCCCGGCGGGCCTGTAGTTGCAGCTCGGCGAAGGTGAGTTGGTGGTCGCGGTGGTGCCGGTTGGAGCGGCCGGGATCGTTCGGGTAGCGGTCGACGGCGACCCGGATCAGGTAACGGGTGACCGGCTCGGTCCCGGCGTTGTACAGCTCCCGGCGGATCATGCAGCGGTAACCGTCGTCGGTGTGGGTGAGGACGGCCAGTTCCCGTTCCACGACGAGGCCGGTGCCGGGCGGCAGCCACTGGCCGGGCAGGTACGACTCGCGGTGCGGTTGGCCCGCGCGGGCGTGCCGCAGGTCGTCGTACTCCCGGAAGCGCTGCCAGATCGCACCGTTGGCTTCCAGGACGGCCTCGGCCCGGCGGGCGAAGTCCTCGGTCGGGCGGTGTCGGCGCCCTTCGACGTGGCTCACGTAGGACGGGTCGAACCCCATGAGAACGGCGAGTTGTTTCTTGGACAGCCCGCGCCCGGTGCGTTGCCTGGCGAGTTCGGCCGCGAAGGAGTCGGCAGCCCGTTCGAGGGGTGAGGTCGTCATCAGCTTCCTCGCGGCCGGGGCATTAAGTTTCACTTTCAGTGCACGGTCACACACGCATCTGGCATCTTTTCGACACACCGCTTGACAATTCACCGACGACCATCGATGGTGTGAGCCGTTTCCGGGCGCCCAGGGCGGGTAGTACGCGGAGCGCGGAGCGCCGCGCGAGTGACCTGAGCGAGTGACCGGGGCCTCGCAGCCAGCACCTAGGTGAGGCTTCCCTTAGACCCGCGCATCTGGTTAGGCTAGCCTTAGCTCAGGACGGCATGTGTCGTCCGCCGGGGCGCTCCCCGGCCACGCGGACGGGGGACGACTCAGGTGACAGCGGTGATGCCGAGGCGGGATGCCGTCGCCACGCCGCTCGCTCCCGTCACCGCGGCGCTGCGGGCCATGTTCGGCACCGACGACGTTCCCGGGCTGGCCCGGGGCCTGGTGGTCGAGGACGAGTTCGGCTGGGCCCCCGCCACCACGCTGATCGACGGCAGCCGGCTGCCGGAGTTGCTGCGCCGGGCCGCCGTCCGCTGGGGTGGCACCCCGCACGCGTGTGCCGCGCTGGCCTGGAAGTCGTACAGCTACTGGGCGTCGCTGCCGGTAGTGCTCGGCTGGGCTTCGGCCCGCCGGGTCCCACTGCTCGATCCGGCCGACCTGCTGATCCACTTCGAGGACCACCGGCAGCTCCTCACCATGGGCCTGCGCCGTCGGACCACCGTCGCGGTGCTGCCGAACGACCCGTTGGCGCTCGCCGGCCTGCCGCAGGTGCGGGTCGTCGCCGACGAGGCGGAGCTGCTGGCCGCCCTGCGCGCGGCACTGCTCGACGCGCACCTCATGCCGCTCATCGCGGCGATTCAGACGGAGGTCCGGGTGGGCACCCGGACGCTGCTCGGCTCGGTCGCCTCCGGCATCGCGCACGGCATCCTGCGGGCCGCCGACGGCCTGCCCGGCTCGACGGTGCAGAGCATCGACACACTGCTCGGCGCGCTCGACCTGGCCGATTTGGTCGAGCTGGTGCCGGGGCCGACAGGTGAGCCGAGCGTGCAGCGGCGCACCTGCTGCCTCGCCTTCACCCTGCCCCGGCCCAAGGTCTGCCAGGGCTGCTGCGTCCGCTAGGCCCCCGACGGTTCAGTCGGTGAACGACCGGACGTCCCACACCCACACCCCACCGGTGTGGACCGGCTGGATCCCGGTCAGCTCGGTCATTCCCCGACGCAGCGCTGTCTCGTTCTCGTGCGGCCCGAGGATGACCACGCCGGCCCGCCAGAACCGCAGGTCGTCAACCGCTCGGACCCGTGCCTGCGGGGTGATCGGCGGCACCGCGTCGGTCCGCCGGATGGTGGCGAAAAAGCTGCTCGTGGGTCGGGGTGGCGCACCGAACAACGCGACGCGCGGCGGGTCGGCGCTCGGCCGGGTGTCCGGACCGAGGAAGTAGCCACGGGCCAGCGGCATGTCCAGCCGGGTCGCCGCCGCCCACCGCAGCGGCTCCGCGTAGGTGCTGTCCGGCAACGGCAGGGTCACCACGCTGCGCCCACCCGTCACGTACGGACGCCAGGCCCCACTCGTCACGAACGTGGGGACCGGATCGAGGTGGGTCACGGGCAGCGGAGTGGGGACGATCGGCAGCAGCGCCATCGTGAGCACTGTTGCGGTGACGAAGCGGACCTGCCCCCGGGCCGCCGGGTGCGCGCCGGCCAGTTCGCGGGCGCGTTCGGCACCGTAGGCGAGGAGCAGCCCGATGATCGGGGTGATCGCCAACGCCCACCGGGTCGGTACCACCGAGTGCAGGATCGGCAGGTTCTCCAGCGCCGCCCAGGGACCCGGAACCCCCGTACCCCGGTTGTCGAAGCGGACCTCCCGGCCCAGCGACAGCACAGTGAAGAGCAGCCCGAGCCCGGCCAACGCGAGCACCACGGCCGAGCGTCGCAACCACCAGACCAGGGCGATCACCAGCACCGTCAACGACCAGCCGAAGAAGCTGTTCTCCTCGGTCGGGTTCTTGGCCAGGCCCGCGGCGGTGCGCGGGCTACCGGCGAGGGACTCCCGGGAGTACGCCACGAACGACGCCAGGTCACTTGAGTAGCCACGGATCAGCCGGGACAGCCCGGAGTACGCGTCCGGTCCGAAGAACTGCACGTACAGGGGGTACGCCAGCAGCAGCGCGGCGAGACCGGCGGCGACGGCGAGACCGGCGAGGAAGGACCGGGCCCGCGCGCGCAGCTCGGCCCGAGTGAGGGCCAGTACGCCGATGACCAGGCCGAGCCCGATCGCGGTCATCAGCAGGATCTCCAGGTTGAGGAAGGCCTGCCAGACGATCACGAGCGCGAGCAGCACCCCGTTGCGCAGCCAGCGGCCCGGTTCACCGAGTCGTAGGGTCCGCCAGATGATCAACGGGACGACGAACTGCGACACGATGTTCGGGTGCCCGTTGGCGTGCGACACCATGGCCGGCGCGAACGCGCAGAAGCCACCACCCAGCCACGCCGGCCCGCGAGCGCCGATCAGGACCCGGGAGAGCAGGAAATACCAGGCGGTGGCGGTGGCAATCATGCCGACGGTGAGAAAGACCAGGAATGCCACTCTCGGCCCCAGAAGCAGGGTGACGGGCGTCAGTGGCAGCGAAATGGATAATACGGACGTATTGGCCATCAGATTGACGCCGTCCGGCACGTTCATCTGATTGGTATGGAACGGATACGCAAAGTGTGTGACGACTCGCGCACCGTGCGCCATCATCCATTCGAACTGCGACTGATCGGACTGGTTGTCCCGTACGCCACTGCCCGGCTCCAACCAGAGCCGGGCGGTCACCCACAGGGCGAGCACCACGAAGCTCAGCACGGCGGCGAGATCGACCCACCTCCCCCGACGGGAAGGCCGAGCGCGACCAGCCTCTTCCTGCACCGACGACGCGCCGACCGGACTGTCGCTGCCGCTTGGCGAGTCCGGCTCAGGAGTAGTCATGACAATTCACAGAGTAGTCAGCGGATGGCGCTGCCGTGACATGTTTCGGGGTACTGCCGTACTATGTGCCGGGTTCGCCGACCGCCGATCACGAACCCACCCCCGACCACAATTCGGCCACCCCCGATGCCCCGATTCTTCTGCCGTCCCAGCGGATGATTCACTCTGTCGGTCCAGGCACGGGTCGAGTTCATATCGTGAGGAATCGACGCATGGCAGAAATCACTGGGGATCAGCGCGTTCAGTCCGAGGTGTTGGAAGGCCTGGCGACCGCTGTCAACCACCGTCGCTGGTTCATCGAGCTGGCCGTGCCGTACCTCGGCGACGACCCCATCGAGATCGGCAGCGGCCTCGGTGACTACGCGCTCGAGTGGTCCGAGCTGCTGCCCCGGTTCACCGCGACCGAGGCGGACCCGGACCGGCTGGTGCAGCTCAAGGAGCGCCTCGCCGACCGGCCGAACATCGACGTCCGGCAGATGCTGCTGCCGCACAGCGACCGGGGCGACTACAGCGCCGCGGTCTCGTACAACGTCCTGGAGCACATCGAGGACCACGTGGGCGCGCTCAGCAGCATGCGCGACCTGGTCCGACCCGGCGGTGCCGTGATCATCATCGTGCCGGCATTCCAGTTCGCGATGAGCCCTGCCGACATCGCCACCGGGCACGTCCGCCGCTACACGAAGAAGACACTGCACGCGGCGATGACCGAGGCCGGCCTGACGGTCGAGAAGATGCACTACGCCAACGCGCTGGGGCTGATCGGCTACTTCATGGCCACCAAGGTCTTCCGGCTGATGCCGAAGGAGGGCCCGATGGTCAAGGTGTACGACACTGTCGTCCTGCCCGCCACCAAGGCCGCCGAGCAGCTGGTCCGCCCTCCGTTCGGCCAGTCGGTCTTCGCCGTGGCCCGCGTCCCGTCCTGAACCGCCCATCCCGCGATCTCGCACCCGCCCTCCTGGTCGGGCGCGAGATCGCGGGGCACGGATCAGTCCTTGATCTGGTAGGTCGGGCGGATCACCGCCCGGGCCAGGGTGTGGAACGTGAGGTTGAAGCCGACGTAGGCGGGGCTGGCGTCCGGGGTCAGGTCCAGTCGGTCCACGTCCACGGCGTGCACCGCGAAGACGTACCGGTGCGGGCGGTCGCCGGGCGGCGGCGCCGCACCGCCGTACGCCTGCTCGCCGTAGTCGTTGCGGACCGCGAACGCCCCACCCAGGTCGACACCGCCCGCGCCACCGGCACCGCTCGGCAACTGCGTGACCTCGACCGGCACGTTCACCAACACCCAGTGCCAGAACCCGCTGCCGGTCGGTGCGTCGGGGTCGTAGCAGGTCACCGCGAAGCTCTTCGTCTCGGCGGGGAAATCCGACCAGGTCAGCTGTGGCGAGACGTTGTCACCCCCGGTGCTGCCATGCGCGTGCCGGGCGTCCATCGGCTCACCGTTCTGCACGTCGTCACTCGTCAGCGTGAACGAGGGCAGCGTCGGCAGCAGCTCGTACGGGTCCGGGGCGATCGGTCGTTCCAGGGTCATCAGAACGCGTCCTTCCGGTGTGCGGAGATATCAGCCTCTTCTTACCCCGTTCCCGGGCTGTCGACGACCGGTTGGGCCCTGTCGGTGCATCGCCCGCGTGCATATGATCATCGCCGCATCGTTCACGGGGGAGACTCTTGAGCATCTGGCGTGACTTCCTGGTCGCCGTCGTCACCGCGCTCCGCAAGCCAGACGAGCAGTCGCTCGCCCGGGAACGCCGACGCGCTGTCGAAAAACTGGCCGAAGAGACGATCCGCGAGGAACAGCGGCCCGCAGACCCGCCGGAGTGACCGCGACGCCGGGTGTCCGGACTCGGCACCGGGCATCCGGTAAAGATGACCCGATGGGGCGGATCTTCCGGTCGCGGCCGGTGGCGACAACGGAGACGCATCGCACCACCCTCTTCGAGATCTTCTTCGATCTGGTGTTCGTCTTCGGGCTCATCCGGGTCACCACGTTCATGAGTGAACGGCCTTCGCCGGTGGCCCTCACGCAGGGCTTCCTCGTCCTCCTGCTGCTGTGGATCTCCTGGGTGGTCTACTCCTGGTTGGGTAACCACGTCCGCATCGACGTCGGGCTGGTCCGTGCCTGCGTGACAGTCTCGATGGCAGCCGTCTTCCTCGTCGCACTTGTCATTCCCGACGCCTGGGCGACCGGGCCGGGTACGACGAGACAACGACTGATCCTGGTGCTGGCCTACGTCACGCTCCGGGTCATCGCCATCGCCGTCTTTTACTGGGCCTCGGCGGGCAACCGACAGCTGCGCAGGACTATTCGTCTCTACGCCCTCTCCACCGTGCTGTCGTGGGTCCCCCTCGCCCTCGGCGCCGTGTTCGGCGGCACCGCACAACTCCTACTCTGGGCGGTGGCCCTCACCATCGACATGGGCGGCGGGGTGGTCTCCTCGGTGTGGAGCGGGTGGCCGGTGCGCAGCCCGAGCCACTTCGCGGAGCGGCACAGCCTCGTGGTGATCATTGCGCTCGGCGAGTCCCTGATCTCGGTAGGCGCCGGCGTCGGGGTACAGCGGATCCGTGGGCCGATCCTGCTGGCCGCGATCCTCACGCTGGCCGTCACGGTGTGCCTGTACTGGCTGTACTCGTCAAGCGCGATGGCCGCCGGCGAAGCGTTGCGGATGGAGTCCGGGCTACGGCGGGCCCACCTCGGTGCCAACGCCTACACCCTTGCCCACTTTCCGCTGCTCGCCGGGACCATCTACGTGGCGCTGGGAGTCGAGCAGGTCCTCGCCGGCCTGGCGGACGAGAAGTCCTACGGGACCTCGGCCTGGATGCCGGCGATCGCCCTGTTCGGCGGGACCGCCCTATTCCTCGCGGGCCGGGCGACGTTCCTGAGTCTCAGCGTCCGCTGCATACGACCGGGACAGTTCGTCGCTCCCACCGCGGCGCTGCTGGTGATTCCCGTCGGGCGGCAACTGCCCGGCCTGGCCGCCCTCGCCCTGCTCACCACCTGCCTCGCCGCACTGCTCAGCTATGAGACCTGGACCAGGCGATCCGCGACGATCGGCGGAGCTGAGTGACCGGGCCGCTCAACGCGCCCATCGAACGAAGCGCTCGAACAGTTCGGCCGCAGGGACGGCGGGCATTTCGGTTACCGCCACCACGTGCAAACTGCCCAGGTACATGGACAGGCCGACCCGGTCACCGCCGTACGCCTCAGACAGCCGTACTCGGGCCGGAGCGCAGGGCCAGGGCGTGTCCTGCTCACAGCTACGACATGTCCACTCGGGCCGACGCGAGATGTGCTGGTCAGCGAGGCGGCTCGCCAAGACGGCGACAGCACGTTGGCCCTGTGCCGATCGGGCGTCCATGGCCGCTCTGACCGTGATGGGGACCTCACCCATCATCGGCCAGCACCGCCGCCGCCCTGGCCGGCGGAGTGGCGTCGAGCTTGAGCCAACAACCGCTCCCGGGCAGCGTCCTGCTCTGCGCGTTGGATCGCCGGACCGGCAGCACCGATCGGCACAAAAGCCGCCAATCGCCTGACTTGCCGACGGAGCAGGTTGAACGGCCACATCATCGCGGTGCCCTCCCGTCTCAGGGGCGACGGCTCACCCCCAACCGAGGGCGATCGCGCACCCGCTGCAATCGTGAGGACACGCTAAGCAGCGGCAGAGAACGGGCAGGGTACGCGGCGTACCCAGCGACAGGAGGTACCCCTACAGCTCCGGCACCGCGATCCTGCTTTCCAACTGGATCGCTTCGGCACGGATGGCCGCTAGCGCCTCCCGGGCCAGTCGGCCCGCCAACTCCTGAGCCGCTGGCGAATATCGGACCGTCTCGGGAGAGGTGGCCTCAGCGAGGCCCAACAGGTGCAGCGTCGCCTCTTGCGCCCCCTCCAGGTCGGCAGAGCGAGCCAACTCCACGTAGTGCCGACCCCGCCGCTCAGTCGACGGGATCGACGCCGGATCGAGTGAATGCGCCCACCGTTGCGCCTCGTCAGGATCGCCCAGGTCGACCGCGCACATCACCGCGTACACGTCGACCAACGGCCGCGACACCCGAGTGCGAAGGCCGACGAAACCAGTCGGCAGTGCCTGCTCGACCACTCGACGCGCGGAATCCCAGTCGGACCAGGCACCCTGGTCACCGGTGCGAGCCCGCGTCAACGCGGTACAGAGATGCAGGTCGGCCAGCATCTCGGCCCACTCGCTGCCACCATCGGCGACCCGGGGCTCAATCAGATCGCGAGCCTCCCGCAAGCGCTCCAACGCCTCGTCACCCCGGCCGACGGCCCGCAACAGGTGCGCTGCGTACCAGGTGGATTGGGCAATGGCGAGAGGGTCGTCAGCATCGAGGGCCGCCGTCATGCCGCGGTCGACGGTCAGCCAACACAGTTCGCGGTCACCGTGCCAGGCGAGGTAAGCCTGCGCAAGGTGATGCGCCTGGGCGAGCAGAGCGAGGCTGTCGCGCCGATTTTCGCCGGTGTGCAGCCGAGCCGCGCGCTGAGTAGCGTCGAGCAGCCCGGGAAGGACGACGCTCACCTCGGTGCGTTGATGCCGAGAGGTGTGCCAGGTCTGCCAGGCGGACTCGACAGCACCGCGCAGATAGTCGGGGGAATCCGGCTCACCCGAGACCGAGATGTGCCAGGCGGTCAGTGCCCGACGGACATCGCCGATCGCGGGATGACTGGGTCGGCCATCCAGGGACAGGGTCACCTGCGGCCCGAACAGATCACCGAGATCACGTACGCCGAGGTGCGGTGCGACCTGCTGGGCGGCCCGCAGCGTCAAGCTGCGACGCCCGTTCTCCACGAACTTGATGGTGGTCGGAGACAGCCCGGCAAGGCCGGCGAGCTGTTCGCGGGAGAGGCCGGCGGCTCGACGCAGCCGCTCGACGCGCTGACCGGGGGTGGGTTGCTGATCCGCCATGAGGCACCTCGCCGTGTGGGGTACACCGTGTACCCCGACCGTACGCCGCGATTGGGCACCCGTCGATGCCTACTCGCTGCGGTAGTTGATCCACTCGCATTCACTGGTGTCGGCGTATTCCTGAGCACCGAACACCCCGGCTTCCGGGAAGCCGAGTGGATCAAAGCTCGGCGTTCGGGTTGGCGGAGGGTGCGGGAGGTAACCGCCACCACCGACACACAGAAGCGCCCCCGGTCATACCGGCCGGGGGCGCTTCGCGCTATGCCTATGAACTCCTGGACTGTCGCATTGACGACCCGAGTAGGGCGTTTCGCCGCAGCTGTTCCATACCGTGCTCACTCTCGGCCTGATCCCGTTGACGTGGCTGTGACCGATCGCGCCTGTTAGTCGATCTTCTGGGTATGTAACCTCAAGAGGCAAGGAGCGTTTACCAAGTGTCACGCCCCAAGCACAGGTACAAAGAACTTGAGGACGTTCTCCAGGACGCCGAGCGCAAGGACTGGAGGATCACCGGCGGTGGGAAGAGCTACTTCAAGATGTACTGCCCCTGTCCGGAGAAGCACTGGAAGACCGTGAAGTGCACCCCCTCGGGGGCGAACTACTTGAGAGACCTGATCGGGCAGCTCAAGCGGGCTACATGCTGGGAGAAAGGTTGATCATGCGGCAGCATCGCATCGCGATCCAGATGACGCTCGAAAGCGACCCTCACGGGACTGACGCGCAGTACGAAGACTTCCTCGACGCCGTCCAGGAGCACCTGGACGAGCTGGAGCACGAGGTGCAAATGGCCGCGAGTCTCGCTGACCGCACGGTCGAGTTCGCCACGAGCATCGAGGCCCCTGACTTCGAGAGCGCCGCCAACGCCCTGCTGGTCCAGATCCGCACAGCTCTACACGCGGCCGAGTGCCACACTGACGACTGGCCGCAGTACGTAGCGACCGACCGCAACCTGCGGGAGCTGCAAGAGGCATGATCTAGCGCCCAACTATGCGCCCTCGGCTGTGATGGCTGGGGGCGCTTCGTCGTCTACCGACACATCGGGTGGCGCTACGGCCGTCCCCCGCCGGGGCAGCCAACGCACACGATGAGCAGACCCAGCCCATCGCCATGCTTCGATCCATCAACGGCAACGGCGCCGCGTAGTACCCCCACCAGCCCCCCAGCAGCATTCAGCCCCCATCGGGAAACGAGGGCTGAGCTGCGTCAACGTAGATCACCAGCAGGCGGAGGGTGTGGGATTCGAACCCACGAAGACATCGCTGCCTTACCGGCTTTCAAGACCACGATGCTCACCGCACTGACCTGCTGGTATTCGAGCCATCGCCCACCCTGCGACAGAGATGCGACACGAGCCTGGACGACATGGACGATCCCCAAGATGCTAGACGCTTGATGTCTCGCGTCCGAGATTCGCGGCGGCTCCTCAACTTCGCGTGAGCGACACCCGGGTTGGCTGGCCCGCGTGGGATCTCCGTCAGGGGTTCTGCCCACATGCTTCCCAAGCCTGCCGCCTCGCGTCCGTCTTGGCCCGGGGCAGCCGCTGCGCCACGCTGCTTGTGGCGAGTTGATTCAATCGAAGGCTACGTAAGTGCATATGCGGGAGTGATCAGGTATGCGAGACGAAGCCCCTACGGGTCAGCACTGGCTCTACAAGTGGATGGACGAGTACGAAGCGAGCGACGAGGCTGCCGTCAAGGATCGACTGAGGTACCCTGCCGCCATTGCAAGAGTCCATGAGCTTGCCAACCAGGGCCAGAGGTCGGACTATTCCGACGTACCGCCCAATGCAACGACCGTAGCCGGTCCTGGCTTGGAATTCGATGCGCCGGGAATGTGCGCCGACTTCTCCTGCCAGGCCCAAAATGCTGACACCAACTACGGAAAGCTACTGCACTACTACGACTACGTGGTCCTACAAGGCCCGTATGCGCGGGGATATTTGCATCGCCTCGACAATCTAAAGTCCAAGAAGGATCACCTGAACTTCGAATGGACGCTAGTGCAGGACGTGCTTTTGCTCGCCCACCTTCGCTCCATCGGCCTCGCCAACCACGTTATTTTCAAAAGCAAGAAGTGCTACTGCTCGCACCATGTCGAGGAGAATGCCAAGTTGCTGGGCCTCGGGCACCTGGTCAACGACGAGGCCGTAAGGGATTTGGCCGTAAAGACGAGCCGCGAGGGCGGCGTCCACATAACGCAGGACGGACCTCGGAGTTGGTACATCCGGCTCACAAGTCCACTTTTCGCCGGTTCCGCAGGCGCTTTCATAGAAGGCAAGACAAAGCCGAAGAAGGTGGCAGCGGCGGAAAGCATCCTCCGAGAGTGGCTTACTGCTGCGGTTTTCGATGCCGCAACTGCGCATGAGATCAGCGCCCCCTTAACTGCACACGGACCCACATCGTTGTTCGACTACCACTCCGACTCAGGCAAGTCCTCGGTAGACGATGTTGCTGCTCGAATCCGGATCCCCGTCCTGCAAGGCCTCAACACGCGGGAGATAATCGAGCTTAGGGACAACGAGTACGAACACTTTGAAAAGTTTCGGCAGTTGTTGAGGGAGGCCGTAGCGGAAACGATCAGCAAGGCCGACACTGATTCCCCGGAGAAAATCGCTGACATGGTTTGGCGCTACAAAGTCAAGCCCGAGGTCGCCGACATTGAAAGAAAGATCAAGGCCAGCGATAAGTCGATCATTCGCAAGCTTACCGCGACTGCCCTTATCGGCGGATTGGCGGCGGCGGTTGGAAATGTGGCAAACCTGCCGTGGCTAATCGGTGTGGGCACTGCTGCGGCTTCGATCCCAATGTCACAGGTCGTAAAAGCGTATGACGACCGACAGCAGATTGAGGGCTCCGGAATGTACTTCCTCTGGAAAGCAGATCAAGCGCATGGGGACTAAGACGGACTCCTAGACACCGATTGCTGCACTCATAGTCCTCGTACCAGCAACGGCAACCCCCAGCTGCTTCCGCCCGGAGTGCTCGGCGCGGGTCCGGCGGACCTTGACAACACATTCGGGCATCCCTGTATCGGGTTTCGGCGTGCTCGGCTCTAAGAGTGAATGGCGAGTGGGACGGTCTACCGCAACCAAGGTGGCGAGAGCTTCCCGTTCTAAACGATCAACCTTTGATCAGGACGCTGGCTATTTCCCCCATGCTGGTGATCACCACGTCCGCCCCGTTGGTCCGGAACGCGTCGACCTTGGCCGGCCGGTTCGCGAAGCCAATCACTAACACACCCGCCGCCCGTGCAGCACTGCCGAGACACCAGCGGGCGGATGTTCAACGCCACCGGTGCACGACCGGCCCCGGTGTCCAAGAGCACGTATCTGCGTGCCTGGCGGCAGGCGCGAGGCGGCGTTGACACCGGCTCAGCAACGCTCGCCACTGGCGCACCGGCCGTACGACCTGCGGCACGCGGCGTGTCGCTCTGGCTCAACGCCGGAGTACCGGCTACCCAGGTAGCCCAATGGGCCGGACACAGCGTGCACGTCCTGCTCAAGGTTTACGCCTCGTGCATCGACGGACAGGACGAGGTCGCCCGCAAGCGGATTGAGGGAGCGTTGGGCACCGACGACCAGGCCGAGAATGCACCAGGTGACGCCGACACGTAGACGACACGACCAGTGAGACACGGCGGCACCGGGCGGGACTAAGTGAGACTGACTCGCCATTCACAGAAGCGCCCCCCGGCCAGCGTTCGCACTGGTCAGGGGCGTTTTTGTTGTCCAGAGGGGCGGAGGGTGTGGGATTCGAACCCACGAAGACATCGCTGCCTTACCGGTTTTCAAGACCAGCGCCATCGGCCACTAGGCGAACCCTCCTGGGCCGCCACCCGCGGGCGTACGGCCACGCATAGTCTGCCACGGCTCCCCGCGGGCGGCCCGCCGTCCCTCCCCGAACCCGGCGACCAGGCCATCTGGGCCGTCCACTGTGGGCTGGCCGGTGCGCCTGCGACACCCGGCGAGATCGGGAAGACTGGGCCCATGCGAGCCATCACCATTCCCGAGCCCGGTGGACCCGACGCGCTGGTCTGGGCCGAGGTGCCCGATCCCGAGGTGGGCCCCGACGAGGTGATCGTGGATGTGCGGGCCAGCGCGGTCAACCGCGCTGACCTGCTGCAACGGCAGGGGCACTACCCGCCACCGCCGGGCGCTTCCCCGTACCCCGGGTTGGAGTGCTCGGGGGTGATCACCGAGGTCGGTTCGGAGGTCGCCGGGTGGGCGGTTGGGCAGCAGGTGTGCGCGCTGCTGGCCGGCGGGGGGTACGCCGAGCGGGTGGCGGTCCCGGCCGGGCAGTTGCTGCCGGTGCCGGCCTGCGACCCGGTGGACGCCGGGGCGCTGCCGGAGGTGGCCTGCACGGTCTGGTCGAACCTGATCCAGGTGGCTCGGCTCGGCGCGGGTGACACGCTGCTGGTGCACGGCGGGGGCAGCGGGATCGGCACCTTCGCGGTCCAGTTCGGGGCGGCGCTCGGCGCGACAGTCCTGACCACCGCCCGGGAGGCCAAGCACTCCCGGCTGCGTGAGCTGGGTGCGGCCGAGACGATCGACTACCGGGAGCAGGACTTCGTCGAGGAGGTCCGCCGGGTCACCGACGGTCGGGGCGTGGACGTCATCCTGGACATCATTGGCGCGTCCTACCTGGGCCGGAACGTCGCCGCGCTGGCCACCGGCGGCCGGCTGGTGGTGATCGGGATGCAGGGTGGGCGGAAGGCCGAGTTGGATCTCGGCGCGTTGCTCACCAAGCGGGCGAGCGTCGCCGCGACGGCGCTGCGCTCCCGACCGCTCGCCGAGAAAGCGGCGATCGTCCAGGGCGTCCGGGACGAGGTGTGGCCGTTGATCGAGGCCGGCACGGTCCGACCGATAGTGGACCGGCGGGTGTCGATGAGCGAGGCGGCGACGGCGCACCGGCTCGTCGAGTCGAACGACCACTTCGGCAAGGTGCTGCTCACCCGCGGCTGAGCGGCGGCGTCAGACGAGCGTGTCGTCGGACGCGCGGGGCAGCATCAGGCGGGCGCCCGGCCCCTCGCCGGCAAGTGCGTCGCCCGGGTTGTTGAGGGTGCAGCGTTGCAGGGACAGGCAGCCGCAGCCGATGCAGCTGTCCAGGTCGTCGCGGAGGTTGGTGAGCAGGCGGATCTTCTCGTCCAACCGGCCGCGCCAGCTCGCGGAGAGCCGCGCCCAGTCCTGCGGGCTGGGCGTACGCGAATCGGGGAGTGACTCCAACGCCGCCCGGATCTCGTCGAGCGAGACGCCGACCTGTTGGGAGATCCGGATGAAGGCGACCCGGCGCAGCTCGGCGCGCGCGTACCGGCGCTGGTTGCCGCCGGTCCGGTCGGCGCGGATCAACCCGAGCCGCTCGTAGTAGCGCAGCGCGGACGGCGCCACGCCGGAGCGGACGGACAATTCGCCGATCGTCAGTAGATCCTGCATCACCAGGTCCTTGAGTTGAAGTGCACTTCAAGTCAGACAGTAGTGGCATGACGACCACACTGCCCACCGACACCGGGCCCCGGCTTCCCGGGCTGATCCGGCGGCTGACCGGCGACGAGAAGCACTCGCCGAGCGCGCACTCGACGATCGACGTGCTCCAGGTGCTCTACGACCGGGTGCTGCGGGTCACCCCCGACACCGTCGACGACCCGGAGCGGGACCGGTTCCTGCTCTCCAAGGGCCACGGGCCGGCCGCCTACTACGCGGTGCTCGCCGCGCACGGCTTCATCCCGGACGCCTGGCTCGACGACCTGGCCGGGCCACACAGCCGGCTCGGCCACCACCCGGACCGGCTGCTGGTGCCCGGGGTCGAGATCGGCTCCGGCTCGCTCGGCCACGGGCTCGGGCTGGCCGTAGGCACCGCCCTCGGCCTGCGGGCCCAGGGGCTGCACACCCCCCGGGTGTACGTGCTGCTCGGCGACGCCGAACTGGACGAGGGATCCAACCACGAGGCAATCGTGTACGCGGGGGCAACCGGCCTGGACCGGCTCACCGCGATAGTTGTCGACAACTCGTCGGCCACCCACGGCTGGTCGGGTGGCATCGCCAGCCGTTTCACCGTCAACGGCTGGACCGCCGACGCCATCGACGGCCGGGACCACACCGCCCTGTACCGGGCACTGACCGGACACCTGCCCCGGCGGCCACACCTGGTGGTCGCCCGCGTCGAGAGCAAGGGATGACAGTCATGCGTGCCGCCTTCATCGACAGCACAGTCGCGCTTCTCGACCAGGATCCGCGTACCGCACTCGTCCTGGCTGACATCTCGGCCAGCCAGTTCGCCGAGGCCGGCCGACGACACCCGGACCGGGTGCTCAACGTCGGCATCCGGGAGCAACTGATGATCGGTGTGGCCGGCGGGCTCGCCCTGACCGGGCTGCGCCCCATCGTGCACACGTACGCGACGTTCCTGGTGGACCGGACGTACGAGCAGATCAAGTTGGATCTGGACCACCAGGGCGTGGGCGCGGTCCTGGTGAGCATCGGCGCGTCGTACGACGGGTCGGCGGAGGGCCGGACCCACCAGTCGCCCGGGGACGTGGCGCTCATCGACTCGCTCGGCGACGGCTGGACGGTGCGGGTGCCCGGCCACCCGGACGAGGTCGCGCCGCTGCTCCGGCACGCCGCGCCCAGCGACGACCCGGTCTACCTGCGGCTCAGCGAACAGCGCAACGCCGAGGCGTACCCGGACGCGGACCGACTCCGGGTGCTGCGGCAGGGCGGGACGAACGCGCCGCTGGTGGTGGCCGTCGGGCCGACACTCGATGCCGTGTTGCCGGCGACCGAGGCGATGGACGTGACTGTCGCGTACACCCACACGCCCCGACCGTTCGACACCGCTGGGCTACGGGCGCTCGCCGGGACCGAGGTGGTGCTCGTCGAGCCGTACCTGGCGGGCACGTCGAGCGCTGTCGTCAGCCGGGCGTTGGCGGATGTGCCGCATCGGCTGCTCGCGCTCGGGGTGGGTCAGACCGACCTACGCCGGTACGGCGGCCCGGCCGACCACACCCGGTGGCACGGCCTGGACGCCGCCGGTCTGCGGCTGTCGATAAGCGCGTTTCTGGGCTCAGCTGGCCGATGAGGTGGCGGGACGGCGGCGGCGGGCGCGCTCACGGCCGAGGATCCAGATCGCCTCGACGCCGTCCTTCCAGGTGATCTTCTTGCCCTCTTCGCGGCCACGGGCCCGGTAGCTGATCGGCACCTCGTACGGCCGGATCCGGCGGCGCAGCAGCTTGCCGGTCACCTCGGCCTCCATGCCGAACCCGCGCGAGCGCACCTCGAGCGACCGGTAGAGCGCCACCGGCATCAGCTTGAAGCAGGTCTCCAGGTCACCGATGTACGAGTTGAACAGCACGTTGGCCGCCATCGTGACGCCCTTGTTGCCCATCACGTACCAGAAGCTGTAGGCACTGTGGCTGCCGAACGTGCGATTGCCGTAGACGACAGTCGCCCGCCCGTCGAGCACCGGGTCGAGCAGCTTGGGGATGTCCTGCGGGTCGTACTCCAGGTCGGCGTCGAGGATGACCATGTAGTCACCCTCCGCGTTGTCGACAGCCGTCTTGATGGCGGCACCCTTGCCGGCGTTGCGCTGGTGGGTGATGACCCGCAGGCGTGCGTCGTCGGCGCGACCGAGGACCTCGCCGGTGCCGTCCCGGCTCCCGTCGTCGACCACTACCAGCTCGACCTCGCACGGATAGTCGACTGCCAAGGCCTGCTTGAGGGCGTCCGCGATGCGTTCTTCCTCGTTGAAGACCGGCATGAGGATGGAAAGCTTCACGGGATTCTCCACGGTGGCGACGACGAGTCGGCCATAGCCTAACCTGGCAGGTCGGCCGGGCGTGTGCCGCCACCGACGGGCAGTCGACGTGGTGGTCCCAGACTGATGGTGTTTACTTCCGCCATGTCGGCTGCCGGCCCCCTGCTCGCGGTGCTACCCGCCGCCGCGGTGCTCCTGCTCACCGTCGTGACGAGGCCGGGCAGGGCCGCCGGGGTGGCGCCGCTGCGGCTCGCCGTGGTGCGTGCCGCCCTGCTCAGCGGGGCGTACGCGGTGCTCGTCGTCGAGGTGCTCGGCGGGACGCACGCGCTGACCCGGCCGGCGTTCGTCGTCGCCTGGCTGCTCTTCCTGGTCGCCTGCGCGGCGGCGGCCTGGCTGCGCCACCACCGGGACGCCATCCTCGCGCGCCAGCCCGCCCCGACCTCCCGGCCGGTGCCGGTCGGAGCGGCGGTGTCCGCCGGTGCCGGACCGGACCTACCCGCGCCGGTCGCCGACGACGGCCGGAGGGGGCCAGCCCAGGTCGATCGGGTACGCGGTGGCCTGCGCGCCAGGGCGGTCGACGCCTGGCGTACGGCGGGTCGGGGCGAACGCCTGCTCGCTGGCACGGTCGGCGGACTGCTGCTTGTGGAGTTGCTTGTCGCACTGCTTGCCGAGCCGAACAACTTCGACTCGCAGACGTACCACCTGCCGAAGGTGGAGCGCTGGGTGGCACAGGGCGACCTGGACTTCTGGCCGACCGCCATCCACCGGCAGGTGACCATCCCGCCCGGGGCCGAGTATCTGCTGCTGCACCTACGCCTGCTGACCGGCGGGGACCAGCTGTACAACCTGGTGCAGTGGGCCGCCGGGGTGCTCTGCCTGCTGGTGGCCGCTCGGATCACGGCGCAGCTCGGCGGCGGCCGGCGGGCTCAGTTGATCACCGCGTTCGTCCTGGCGACCACTCCGATGGTGGTGCTCCAGGCGACGAGTACGCAGACCGACCTGGTCTGTGCGGCCTGGGTGGCCGGTGCGGCGACGCTGGTACTGGACGGGCTACGTCGACGGACGGGCTGGGGCATCCTGCTCGGGTTGGGGGCGGCCACCGGGCTGACCGCGCTGACGAAGACCAGTGGCCTGATCGCGCTGGGTCCGTTGCTTGTGCTCTGGGGGTTGGCGCAGCTCCGGCTGGCCCGGACCGCCCGGGTGTCGGCTTCGGCCGCGCACGCCGGCCCGGCCGGCGAGGGGCCCACCTCCCGGCCGGTCGCCCAGGTGGCGCGCGTCGTCGGTGGTTCGGTGCTGATCGTGCTGGTGGCGGCCGTGGTGGTCGGCCCGTTCCTGGCCCGGGTGACTGCCGAGTTCGGGCATCCGTTGGGCCCGCCCCGGTTGCGGGAGTCGATCCCGATGGAGCGGCACGATCTGCCGTCGATCCTGATCAACGCGCTGCGGATCGGGCACACCGCGTTCGACACGCCGCTGGCGCCGCTGCGTCAGCTCGGCGGGGCGGCGATCATCGGTGGCGCGGACGCGATCGGCGTCGACCCCCAGGACCGGGCGACCACCTTCGGCCGGGAGAGCTTCCCGGAGCCCGCCTGGTACCCGGACGAGGACCGGGTGGCGTTCCCGGTCGCCGGGGCGCTGGCACTGATCGGCGCGGTGGTCGCGCTGGCCCGGCCGCGCCGCATCGACAGCGGGCAGGTCGGGCCGTTGCGCGCGTACGCGGTGGTGGTGCTGGCCACCGTCCTGCTACACACCTCGATGATCAAATGGCAGCCGTGGGGCAACCGGCTGCTCCTCTACGCCCTGGTGCTTGCCGTGCCGCTCGCCGGGCTGTGGCTGGACGCGCTCCTGAGCCGCCGAGCCACCGGCACGGCTGACCGGCGGCGACGGTCGGTGGCCACCGGGACGGTGGCCGTCGTGCTCGCCACCTCCGCGCTGGCCGGGGTGCTCGCCCTGTCGTACGGCTTTCCGCGTCGGCTCGTCGGCTCCGGCTCGGTCTTCACCACCTCGGACTGGGACACCCGGTTCCTGCGCCGTCCACAGTGGGCCGACGAGTTCCGTTGGGCCGCAACGGCGGTCCACGACAGCGGTGCGCGGCGGATCGGGCTGGTGGAGCAGAACGACAACTGGGAGTACCCGTGGTGGTTGGTGCTGCGCCAGCCGGACGGTCGCTCGCCGGAGCTTGTGTCGTTGCAGTCGGTTCTGCCCGAACGGCCGCCGGCCGACCCCACCTCGGTGGACGCGATCGTCTGCACCGGCAGTCGACCGGCCTGCACGAAGCTGATCCCGGCCGGCTGGCGGTTGAAGTTCCGGGGTTACGTGGGCTACGCCCTACCGCCGGGTCGCTGAACGGAGACGCCCGGATCGTCCGATCCGGGCGGTTCCGCAGCCCGCGCGCAAGGATCCGAAGCGCATTCACATCTATGGATCCGCACGTTACCGTCTGGTAACTCAGTCGACGTCCCGCGACTGAGCCGAAAGGAGTGCGTCGATGCCTGCAACCCCCGCCAGGCCCGAACGCGCGACCCGACGACGGGTCAGCACCGTCGTCGTCGCCGTGGCCGCTCTCGTCCTACCGATGCTCGCCGGACCGGCCACCCCCGCCACCGCCGCCGACCGGCCGTCCGTCCAGCCACTGCCCGCCAACCTCGAAGCCGTCCGAGCCGCCGAGGCCACCGCCCTCTACGGCAGCCCCGCGATCCGCCCGATCGAGCAACGCCGCACCGCACTGATCACGATGGGCGACAGCGAGATCTCCGGCGAGGGCGTCGGCAACTACGTCCCCGGCACCCACCAGGACGGCAACTGGTGCGACCGCTCGTACGACCAGGCGGTCTTCCGGACCGGCATCCCGTCGGACGCGCAGTACAACCTGGCCTGCTCCGGCGCCACCCCGTGGAACCTCATCGCCGGCGGACCGACCCAGCACAACGAGCTGAACCAGGGCGACTACCTGGGCATCAAGGCGCGCAACACGCACGTGAAGCTGATCTGGGTGGTGGTCGGCGCGAACGGCGACGGCACCATCCAGTTCGGTCCGGTCGCCACCGACTGCGCCATCCGTCGGGTCTTCTTCCAGGGGGCCTGCTACCCCACCTACACCGACCAGTGGACGATCCGCACCGACGGCAGCCGGCAGGCCGTGACCGACGCGCTCAACGACATCCGGCAGACCATGACCGACGCCGGCTACCTGCGCTCAGACTACGAACTTGTGCTCATGTCGTACCCGAGCCCCGGCAGCCCGGACGTGGAGGACAACCCGAACTTCCCCGGCTGGTACTCCGGCGGCTGCCTGCTCTACCTGGCCGACGCGGCCTTCGCCCGGAACAAGGCGGTGCCGATGTTCGAGTCGGCCCTGCGGTCGGCCGCCGCCAACACCGGCACCCGGTACCTGGACGCCAGCCGACTCTTCCACGGCCACGAGGTGTGCACCGACAACACCTCGGTCCGTGGTCTCTTCATCGAGGTCGGGATCTGGAACGAGAACGCCGCCCGGCAGTCCTTCCACCCCAACGCCCGGGGGCACGGCATGTTCGCCCAGTGCATCACCCAGTTCTGGAACTCCGGGCAGCAGCGGGCCAGCTGCGTCGACCCGGCCAGCACCGGCAGCGGCGTGCTCTACCCGGGCCTGCTGGAGTTCAAGCAGTTGCGCAACCTGGCCACCGGCACCTGCGTCGACGGCAAGGGGTACGACTCCCGCAACGGCACAGTGCAGCAGCCGTACTCCTGCCACGGTGGGCGTAACCAGGGCTTCTGGTACGACTCGACCCGCCGGTCGCTGCACTCGGAGCTGTCCCACGACCGCTGCCTGGACGTGGCCAACAGCTCGATGACCTCGGGCACCGCGGTAAACATCTACGACTGCAACGGCACCGGCGCGCAGCAGTTCGTCTTCGTCGGCAACCAGCTCAAGCCGGCGGCGGCGAGCAACCTCTGCGTGGCGTTCGACAACCCGTTGCTGGGCAGTTCCCGCCTCCGGTTGGCCAACTGCGGCAGCAGCACCCGGCAGCAGTGGTCGTTCGAGTCCCGTACCGCCGCCAACCCGGTCGGCTACGGTCACGACGACTTCATCGGCTCCCGCGTGTACTGAGCTGAGGAAGGGCCCCTTCAAAAAGGGGCCCTTCCCTGTCACTTGGTGCGGGGGATGAGGATCAGCCGGGCCACACCCTTGTCGCCGTCCTTCGCGCCGGCGACACCGAGCGTCGTGCCGACCTTCACCTCGCTCGGCTGCACCGTGGCACGCCGCTCGACGACCCGCAGGTCGTCGCCGAAGGTCCAGGTCATTGTGAAGCCGTCGGTGGACTTGACGGTCATCGAGTCGCCGTCGATCGCGGTCACCTCGCCGCGCTGCACGGCGACTGTCTGCGTACCGCTGTCCTTCGTCTTCACCACCGCCTCACCGTGCAGGGTGTTCTTGCGCAGCAGCACCCGGGCCTGGTGGCGCTTGCGCCACTCCTCGCCGCGCTTGTCCCGGGCCTTCTCCTTCGCGGTGGGGGAGGCCCCCGGCGCCGGGGTGGCCGGCGCGACGACGGTCTGCACGTCCAGGTCGTCGGCGTCGAAGCCCATCGCGGCAAGCGCCTGACCCTCCACGCCCATCGCGGCGGCGACCTCGACGGCGGCCTCCCGGGCGGGTTGGCCGGCCACCTCGGCCGCACCGCAGCCGGTGACGCCAAACGTGAGCGCCGCGAGCAGTGCCGTGGTGCCGGTGGCGAATCCCCAACGTGGCATGACGTTCCCTTCCGTCCGTGGAAACCTCAGCATTCCGGCCGAGGACGAGCGGAGCGTCAGGCCGATGTTCGAGCCAGGTAAGGATTGCCGGGCAGCCGGACCGTGAACGCCGCGCCGCCCTCCGGCGCGTGCCCCGCGCTGACCTCCCCGCCCAACCGACGGACCAGGCCGGCCGCCAGCGCCAACCCCAGCCCACTGCCCACCTTGCGCACTCCCCGGTACCGCTCGTGCAGGGCACCGCGTTCGAACGCCACGGCCAGGTCGTCGTCGGTGAAGCCGGGCCCGCCGTCGCGGACCTCCAGCTCACCGCCGGCGGTCGGGTCCGCGCCGACCGGCCGGACCGCGAGCACCACCGGCGACCCCGGGGGTACGACCCGCAGCGCGTTCTCCAGCAACCCGTCCAGCACCTGCCGGATCCGCCCCGGATCGGTGTACGCGGGCACCGGCCGACCCGGCGTCTCCAACCGGAACGGGACGCCCACCGCCGCGCACCGACCGGCCCAGGTCGGCTCCGCGCCCACGGCCAGTTCGGTCAGGTCCACCGGCACCGGTTCGAGCGGGAAGTCGGCGGCCTCCAACCGGGCCAGCGCCAACAGGTCCCCGATCAGCCGGTCCAGGTGTTGGGCCTCGGTCAGCATGGTCCGACCGGCGTCGACTGTGTGGTCCGCGTCGAGCACCCCGTCGGCGAGCGCCTCGGCGTACCCCCGGATCGCGGTGAGCGGGGTGCGCAACTCGTGCGAGACGGACAGCAGGAACTCCCGCTGCCGCCCCTCGCTTGTGGCCAGCGCGCCGGCCAGGCCGTTCAACGCCTCGGCCAGGTCGGCGACCTCGTCCGGTGACTCGACCGGCACCCGGACGGCCCGGTCGCCGGCGCGGAGCCGGGCGGCGGCGGTGGCCGCGACGCGGATCGGCCGGGCCAACCGGCGGGCCAGCAGCAGCCCGGCCACCACACCGGCGGCCAACCCGGCAAGCAGCGGCAACCAGAGCCCGAGCAGCACCCGGGCCCACAGCCCGTTCGAGGCGCTGCGGGAGAGCACCACCCCGTTGCCGTCGGGTAACGCCCGGCCCTCGACCAGGGCACGCTCGCCGTTGACGACGCGTCGCACCGATACGTTGCGGCCCTGCCCGATCCGCTGCACCACCCGGGCTGGCAGCCCCGGCCGGTCGACCACCCCCCGCCGGATCAGGTACGCGTCGATGCCCTGGTTGCGTAGTTGCTGGATGAGCCGCTCCTCGTCGGCGGTGCGCCCCCGGTCCAGGCGGGTCCGCAGCACCTCGGCGGCGAGCCGGGCCTGCGCGGCGAGGGCGTCCTGATCGCGCCGTTCCGCCCCACGGATCGCCAACGGCACCGCGACGATCGCGGTGACCAGCACCGACACCAGCGCGACCGCACAGGTGACGAGCACCGCGCGGGCGGTCAGGGTGCGGCCGAACCGGCCCCGTCGAGGTGCGACCGGCGGGTCCGCGCCGACCACCGGCAGTGTCATTGTCGGCGACTCGACACGTCCGGGGTGATCAGGCATCGACCGCGTACCCGACGCCACGGTGCGTCCGGATGACGCTCGCCGGGCCGAGTTTCGCCCGCACCTGGGCGACGTGCACATCGACGGTGCGGGTGCCGGCGTGCGCCGCGTACCCCCAGACCCCGGCCAGCAGCTCCTCCCGGGTGAAGACCCGGCCGGGCCGGGCCATCAGGTGGGCCAGCAGGTCGAACTCGGTGGAGGTGAGCTGCACCGGTGCGCCGGCGACGGTGACAGTGCGCCGGGCCGGGTCGAGCGTGACCGGGCCGACGACGCGGGGACGGGCCGCGCCTTCCGGGCCCCCGGCGGTCCGGCGCAGCACCGCGCGCACCCGGGCGACCAGCTCCCGAGGGCTGAACGGCTTGGTGACGTAGTCGTCGGCACCCAACTCCAGGCCGACGATCCGATCCACCTCGTCGTCGCGTGCGGTGAGGAAGATGACCGGGGTCCAGTCTCCTGCCTCACGGAGCCGGCGGCAGATCTCGGTGCCGGGGAGGCCCGGCAGCGCGATGTCCAGGACGCAGGCCACCGGGCGTAACCGGCGAGCCGCGTGCAGACCGGCCTCGCCGTCGCGTTCCAGGTGGACGCCGAAGCCGTCCCTGGCGAGGTAGAGCCGGACCAGGTCGGCGATGGCCGGCTCGTCCTCGACCACGAGGACGAGCCCGCGGTGCGGCGGTTCGACGGTCACCGGCCCATGATTGCCGACGGCGAACGCTCGGGGCGATCGGTGTGTGTTCGAGTTCGGTAAAGGTGCGGTGCGACCCGGTGGGTGTCAGCTCACCGGGACGGGGCGAACACAGTGGGCCGCGGGACGGCCGGGGCGTCGCCGATGCTGGCGACGACCCGCGCGCCGGGCGGTCGCAGGCGGGTCCGGAATGCCTGGTTGAGCAGCGCGTCGAGCTGCCAGACCTGCTTCGGGTGGCTGGTGCGGATCAGGAACCGCTCACGGATCCCGTCGATCGCGGTGGCCGCCATCTCGACCGACTGCAGTCGCGGGTCCGGGCTCCAGGTGACGTTGCTCAGCTCGCGCAGCTCGGTGTTGAGGTGCAGACGCAGTCGGTGCAGCAGCCGGGTCTGCTGGGTCACCACGAGCCGACGATGGGTGAGCAGGAGCAGGTAGTCGCCGGTGACCGGACGGTCGGGGCGGCTGCACCGGGTGACCAGGATGGTGGCGTCACCGGAGCCGACACAGCGCCGGAAGACCGGCATGTGCCGGCTCACGGTCTGCACGGCCAGGCCAGCCTCGGCGGCGGCCGGGAGGAACGTTCGGGAGAAGACGTCCATGACCTGCCCAACGACCTCCCCGGCGGGGTGACGTGGGTCACGACGCTTTTTTGGAACTTCCACGCGGCGGGTCGCACTGCCTGTCCGATTTCCGACGTGGACGGATCCTGGTCAGGTATCCGTCGTGAGCGGGCTGGCGGCGAACAGCTCGGCCAGCCAGCCGGGCACCGCGTCGGCGTACTCGACCCGCGACTCCTCGGCGGTGTCCAGCGCTCGACGCCAGGAGAGCGACCGGCTCACCGCCCCCAACTCGATCGCGAGATCGGCCGCCTCGATCAGGGTCCGCCGGTCGTACCGGTCGGTCCACGCCTCCAGGTAGGCGTCGCGCAACCGGGCCAACTGGGCGTCGTCGGCCGCGCCCTCACTGGCGTACCTGACGGAACGCAGGGTCACCAGCAACGTGCCGAACGGCTGCCCCACCGAGGCGTCGCCCCAGTCGAAGTAGCGGTAGCCGTCCGGCGCCGCGAAGACGTTGCCGTCGTGCAGGTCGTCGTGTTGCACAGTGGCCGCGATGCCGAGGTCGGCAAGCCGACGACACCGCTCGGCGTACGACGGCAGCTCCGCCCGCAGCCGCTCGTGCAGGTCCGGGCTGAGCCCACCCTCGGCACCGACCAGCAGCGACTCACGATCGTCGAGCAACTCGGCAAGCAGCCCGGCCAGCACCTCGGGACGGTGGTCCGGCACGCCCATGGCGACCAGCTCGTCGGCGTGCGGCGCGGTGGCCAACTGGAGTGCCGCGTACCCGGGCAGCGCCCGCTCCCAGTGGGCCGGATCGCTGTCGCGCGCCAGCACGTCGCGCAACGACTCACCGCCGTCGGGCAGCAGGGACCAGCCCTGCGCCGGGTCCACAGCGATCGGGGCCAGCACCCGGTCCGGCGTCAGCTGGGCGAGCCTGGCGATCAGCACCGCCTCGTGCACGGTGCCCGGGTTGTTCGCCTTGAACCAGACCGGGCCGTCGTCGGTCGGCACCCGCCAGACCAACGACCAGGGACGCCGCCGTGGCTCCACCGACCCGGTCACCCGACGGCCGACCCGGTTCAGCTGCGCGTCGACCCAGGATCGGGCCCCCGCCTGCCATCGCTCGCTGGACCAGTCGGGGACACCCGCATCCGCGATCGTCGTTGTCACGCTGGGCACCATAGGGGACCCGGCCGGGGCAGGCGAGGCGTTATCCGCCCGCACCGTCAGACCAGCTCGACGATTGTCGCGTTGGCCATGCCGCCACCCTCGCACATGGTCTGCAGGCCGTAGCGGATCCCGTTGTCCCGCATGTGCTGGAGCATGGTGGTCATGATCCGGGCACCGGAGCCGCCGAGCGGGTGACCGATGGCGATCGCCCCGCCCCGCGGGTTGAGCCGCTCCGGGTCCGCCTCGGTCTCGGCCAACCACGCCAGCGGCACCGGCGCGAATGCCTCGTTCACCTCGTACACCCCGATCTCCTCGATGCCCAGCCCCGCGCGGCGCAGCGCCTTCGCGGTGGCCGGGATGGGCGCGGTGAGCATGGTGACCGGATCGGCGGCGGCGACCACAGCGGTGTGGATCCGGGCGAGTGGCCGCAGGCCGTGCCGGCTGGCCCACTCCGAGGTGGTCACCGCGAGGGCCGCGGCGCCGTCGGAGATCTGCGACGAGGACCCGGCGGTCACCACACCGTCGGCGCGGAACGGGGTGGTCAGCCCGCCGAGCTTGTCGAGGGAGGTGTCGCGCCGGATGCCCTCGTCGGCGAGGAACTTGCCCCCGTCCGCGAGCGGCACCGGCGTCAGCTCCGGGTCGAACGCGCCGGCATCCTGCGCGGCGGCCGCCTTCTCGTGGCTGGCCAGCGAGTACTCGTCGAGCTGCGTACGCGACAGACGCCACCGCTGGGCGATCAGCTCGGCACCGACGCCCTGGTCGAACGGCAGGTGCGCGTCGTCGGCGAAGCCGTCCACGCCCCGGTAGCGGGACCGCACCTGCTCGGTGAACGGGGTGCCGCCGGCCGCGCTGGCAGTGCCCAGCGGCACCTGGGTCATCGACTCCACACCACCGGCGACCACCAGGTCGGCCTGCCCGGAGAGCACCGTCGCGGCGGCGAAGTGCAGTGCCTGCTGGCTGGAGCCGCACTGCCGGTCCAGGCTCGTCCCGGGGACCGTCTCGGGCCAGCCGGCGGCGAGGACGCTGATGCGGGCGACGTTCCAGGACTGCTCGCCGACCTGGGACACGCAGCCCCAGAAGACGTCGTCGACCTGGACCGGGTCGATCCCGGTGCGCTCGGCGAGGGCGCGCAACACGTGCGCCGAGAGGTCGACCGGGTGGACGTCGGCGAGGCTGCCCCGCCGCCGTCCGACCGGGGTGCGCACCGCGCCGACGATGACCGCGTCACTCATGTTTACTCCCCGGTAACCTGGGCTGTCCCGATCCTACGTCGTCCCTGGACCGGTCAGCCGACCAGCGGTCGAGATGCCGTACTCCCGGCTCCCGCCCGCCGCTGGCATGCTGGGCGGGTGGACGAGAATCCCCCGGTGCGGCAGTGGCGGGTGCCGGCGACCCTGCCCGCGGTGAAGCTTGTCGGCGCGGCAGTGCTTGTCGCGCTCGGGCTGCTCTTCGCCGACGGCGACCCGGTTCGGCTGGTGGTGGCCGTCCTGGCCGCCGCCATCCTGGTCGGCTGGGCGGTACGCGACCTGGTCGCGCCGGTCCGGTTGGCGGTGGACCCGGCGGGGCTCACCGTGATCCACGGGTTCGCGAGCCGCCGGCTGCTGCCCTGGTCGACGGTCGAGGCGATCGCCGTGGACCGCCGCCCACGGATGGGGCTGACAAGCGAAACCCTGGAGATCGACGCGGGCGATTCGCTGCACCTGTTCGGCAGGTACGACCTGGGGGCCACCCCGGAGGAGGTGGCCGCCGAGTTGCGAGCCGCCCGCCCGCACCCGTGATCCGTCAGCCGAGCAGGTAGGCGGTGCGGAAGAGGACCAGGCCGAGCAGGACCAGCAGGATGATCGCACCGCCGACGACCTGCACCAACGTGCGTCGACCACGCGGCGCGTACGCCAGCACCAGCCCCATCAGCGCACCGACCACCAGGCCACCGAAGTGCCCGGGGATCGAGATGTCCCGCGCGGTCAACGTGAACACGAGGTTGATCACCAGGATCGGGATGATCTGGGAGATGTCCCGGCCCAGCTTGCGTTCGACGATGAGCAGGGCGGCGAAGAGCCCGAAGATCGCCGTCGACGCGCCGACTGTGGTCGCTCGCGGGTCACTGAACAGGTAGGCCGCCACGTTGCCACCGAGGCCCGCGATCAGGTAGAGCGCGGCGAACCGCACCCGGCCGAGGCTGGCCTCCAACGACCTGCCGAGCACCCACAGCGCCCACATGTTGAGCAGCAGGTGCAGCAGGCCGAAGTGCAGGAACATCGCGGTGACCAGCCGGTACCACTGGCCCTCGGCGACCCCGCCTATCGTGCCGTCGGGCAGGATCGCCCGGCCGAGCACCGAACCCCAGTCGGTGAGCGGCGTGTCACCGCCCATCAGGCCACCGAAACCGCTGCCGCCCAGCGCCGCGTCCCCGCCCCGGTCGGAGGCGATGGAGAGCAGCATGAGCAGCACGTTCACCGCGATCAGTGCCTTTGTGACATAGCCGTGCCGGCCGGCCGTACCGCCGCCGAAGGCGGTACGCGCCGGCCGGACACTGCGGCGTCCCTCGTTGACGCACTCCGGGCACTGGTGCCCGACGGACGCCTCCCGCATGCAGTCCGGGCAGATCGGCCGGTCGCAGCGGGTGCACCGGACGTAGGTCTCCCGACCGGGATGCCGGTAGCAGACCGGGGTGGTCGGCGGAGACTGGCTCACCGGGCCGACCCTCCGTCCACCGCCACGCGATCCACCGACACCGGTCGGTGCGATGCTCCGGAGCGCTCAATCATGCGAGCAAAGGTACCTCGTTGGTCGGTCAGGAGGCAGAGCGCTCGATCTCGACCCGCTCGATGACGACGTCCTGCAGCGGACGGTCGCTCGGGCCGGTCGGGGTGTTGGCGATCGAGTCGACGACCTTCACCGACTGCTCGTCGGCGACCTGCCCGAAAATGGTGTGCCGGTTGTTCAGGTGCGGCGTCGGCGACACGGTGATGAAGAACTGCGAACCGTTGGTGCCCGGTCCGGCGTTCGCCATCGCCAGCAGGTACGGACGGTCGAACCGCAGCTCCGGGTGGAACTCGTCGGCGAACTTGTAGCCCGGTCCGCCCCGACCGGTCCCGGTCGGGTCGCCCATCTGGACCATGAAACCGCTGATCACCCGGTGCGAGATGGTGCCGTCGTAGTACGGCCCGCTGCCCGGCTGACCGGTGCGCGGGTCGGTGTACTCACGGTTGCCCTCGGCCAGGTCGACGAAGTTGCGGACGGTCTTCGGCGCGTGGTTCGGGAAGAGCTCCAGCCGGATCGGGCCAGCGTTGGTGTGCAGGGTGGCGTAGACAGCCTCGGCCACGGGTACTCCTCACTCGTTGGTCAGTTCCATGCGGATCCTCCCATGTGCCCGATCTGGCATCGCGGAGGCATCCGAAGGTGGAGGATGACGAAGGAACAACTCCCAGGAGGTAGGACCGTGTTTGGATTCGGGCGGCGTAAGTCCCAGGGGCAGCTGGCCAAGGCCGAGCTGAACCAGAGCATCAGCCACCTGATGCTGGCAGCCAACCACGCCGCGAAGGGTGCGGGCGCGACCGTCGGTCCGCGGGTCCAGGTGGCCCGGGGCTACGTCGGGCCGGCCGCGGCGCGGGTTCGCGACCAGGCGTCGACCGGCTGGGGGACGACACTCACCACGCTGGCACCGCTGGCCGCGGCGGCCCGTGACGGCGCCGCGCACGCAGGGCCGCTGACCAGAAAGGCCAAGTCGAAGACCATGCGGATCACCGGTAAGAAGAAGCAGCCGCGTCGACGCGGCTCGATGATGACCGGCCTGCTGGCCGCGGGTGTCGTCGCCGGCCTGGCCGGCGCGGTGGCGCTGCGCCGCCGCCGGGAGCAGCAGGAGTGGGCCGAGTACGACCCGACCCGCAGCAGCACCCTGGAGCCGATGCGCGACGAGGTCGACTCGATCGAGGTGCGTACGCCGTCCGCCCCGAAGGGGACCGACGGGGCGGCCATGACCGGCGCGGCGGGGATGACCGGTGCCGGCAGCTCGGCGGTGGCCGGCGGTTCCAGTGCCAGCACCACCGCCCCGGCCAAGCCGGCGAGCATCCGCCCGACCGACAAGGTCCCGTCGGTCGCCGAGGGCGCCACGGACGTCTCCGGCCGGCCGACCGACGACCTCACCAAGGCGCTGGGCAAGGACACCGCCCGCACCAACGGCCGCCGCTGACCCGACGACAGCGCATCGAGCGCCGGCGACGCGGGGCCACCCCGCGCGCCGGCGCTCCCGCGTCGACCGGCGCTCCCGCGTCAAGCAGCGCTCCCGCGTCAAGCGGGGGGCTTTGCAAGATCCACTCGGCTTTAAGGAAGTCGGGGTGTCCGGGGCTGTGGGATGGGATGGCCCGACTTCACGGAACCCGAGTGGATCACACCGCCGGTCCGGGGGCGGGCGGCCCGGGGGCGGTCCGGGGGCGGTCGTCGCGCGGTCAGAGCCAGCCGTTGCGGCGGAACCAGCGGTAGAGGGCGAGTGAGACGCCGAGCATGAGGGCCAGGGCCACCGGATAGCCGTACGTCATCTTCAGCTCGGGCATGTTGTCGAAGTTCATGCCCTCGACGCCGGCGATGGACGTCCAGACCGCAGCGATCGCCGCCCAGGCGGCGATCTTGCGCATGTCGTTGTTCTGGTCGACGGTGACCTGCGCCAGCCGCGCCTGGAGGATCGAGTTCAGCAGGTCGTCGTAGGAGTTCACCTGCTCCACGGTGCGGCTCAGGTGGTCCTGCACGTCCCGGAAGTACTTGCGGATCTCCTTCGGCACATCCCTGTTGACCTGGGAGGTCAGCGTCATCAGCGGCCGCTGCAACGGCACCACAGCCCGCTTGAACTCCACAAGCTCCCGCTTCATCTGATAGATCCGTTGGATCCGTCCGTGGCCCTGCCGGTCGAAGACCTCCGCCTCCAGCACGTCGAGGTCGTCCTCGATCTGCTCGGCCACCTCCAGATAGAGGTCGACCACCCGGTCGGTCACCCCGTACGCCACCGCCCACGGACCCTGCAGCAGCAGATCCTGCTTGGTCTCCAGGTCGGCGCGGATCGGGGCGAGCCGGCAGGCGTCCCCGTGCCGGACGCTGATCACAAAGTTCGGGCCGATGAAGAGCATCACCTGACCGGTCTCCACTACCTCGGAGTTCTCGGTCAGCTCGGCGTGCTCGCAGTACCGCGCGGTACGCAGCACCAGGAAGACGACGTCGCCGAACCGCTCCAGCTTCGGGCGCTGCTCGGCCTTCACCGCGTCCTCGACGGCCAGTTCGTGCAGACCGTAGGTCTCCGCGATGGCGGTCATCTCGGCCAACTCGGGCTGGTGCAGGCCGATCCACACGAAGCCGTGTTCCTCGCGGCGGGCGGCGGTCAGCGCGTCGGCGTACGTCCAGTCGCCGGGTTGCCGCTTGCCGTCGACGTAGAGCGCGCAGTCGACAACCGCGCTGCGGCCGGTGCCGGTGGGCGGCGGCGCGGGCGGCGAGCCGTCGGCGTTGAGGATCCGGGTCATCGCCCGGACCGGGGAGGGCCAGGCCCGGGGCCGCAGCACCCGGCCGGTGCTCGGCGATGCCGTCCGGTCCCGCTCTGTCCGATCCGTCATCGCGTCACCTCCCAGGTCGGCTGCGGCTTGCAGGCTACGCCGACCGCCGTCCGGAACATGTGTGACGGCTGTCGCGTGGGGTCGGCGCCGGGTGAGCCGGGCCGCATCGGGGGGTGTGCGGGGACGACACGGCCCACCCGGCGCCGGTGGGGGCGGGAGGTTGTGCTGCCGCGACACCCAGGTCATGGCCGGTCCGAAGGTCGCGTGTGACCTCCGCGACAACTGATGAGTGACGCTCGCAGCATTGTGGGCTGCCGGCCGCCCGGGCGGGAGCCCCGAGACGGCCGACGTCGTCGTTCTGTCGGGAACCCGACAGTCGGCTCAGCTCCGAACCGCTTCGACTGCCTCGGCGAGCCGACGGACACCTTCGTCGATCTTGTCGGCGGTCACCGCCGAGAAGGCCAGCCGGAGCGCGTGCCGCCCACCGTCCAACACGAAGTCGCTGCCCTTGACCACTGCCACCCCGCGCGCGGCCGCCGCCGGGGCGAGCCGATCGACAAGCACGTCCTCCGGGAACTCGACCCAGAGGAAGTAGCCGCCGTCGGGTTCCACGAACCGCGCCTGCGGCAGGTGCTGGCGCAGCGACTCGGCGAGCAGCCGGGACCGCTCGCCCAGCGCCGCCCGCACCGTGTCGATCGACCGGTCGATGTCCCCGGAGACGCAGAACTGGTGCACGATCGCCTGGGACACCATGCCCGGGGAGATGTAGAGGCTTGTCGCGTTCTTGGCGATGGCGGCGATCAGGTCCGCCGGGCCCACCAGGTAACCGACCCGCACACCCGGGCAGACCGTCTTGGTGAAGCTCGACGCGTGCACCACCACGTTGCGGGTGTCGAGCGAGAGCATCGACGGGAGCGCCTCGCCCCGGAACCGGATGTCCGCGTACGGGTCGTCCTCGAAGATCGTGAACTCGTACTCGGCGGCCAACTCGAGCAACTCTCGGCGCTTCTCCAGCGAGAGGGTCATGCCGGCCGGGTTCTGGTAGTTGGGAATGACGTGCGCGAGCCGGGGCCGGACCCCGGACTCCAGCAGCTTGCGGAGCTCGGCGGTGTCGAGGCCGTCCGGCTGGACCGAGATGCCGTGCAGCTCACTGCCCATCCGCTGAAGGTTCAGCAGCGTCCGGTCGTACGTCGGGCGCTCCACCACCACCGCGTCGCCGGGGCGGATCAGGTGATCGAAGAGGAACGCGTCGGCCTGAAGCGACCCGTTTGTGACAAGCACCTGGTCGGCCTGGACGCCGTGCTTCTCGGCGATCCACTTCCGCAGCGGAAGGTAACCGACGGAGGTGCCGTACGCCGTGACCCCCGCGGGGTCGGCGTCGAAGGCGCGGACGGCGGCGGCCTTGAGCCCCTCGACATCGACGATGTCCAGCGAGGGAGCCCCACGGGCAAAGGAGATCAACTGCTCGGCGGTCATGGATGTTGAGCGTACGGGCGGCGGTGGGGGGCGCGCGGACGGCACGGCGATGTCCGCATCCTGAGCCACCGGGACGGGTGACCCGACTCCACCGGTCGGCGTCAGATCAGACTGGAAGTGCGAGCGCGTCGTGGTGCGCCACCCGGGAAAGTCCCTCAAACTGCACGCCGAGCGCGTCGAGGAGCTGGCTCCAGTCGAAGTAGGAACGCCAGCCGGTGATCCGCCCGTGCCGAGCCCGGACCACGTCGGCCACCTCCCAGCTCGCCGGGCGACCGGTCGGCGCGACGGTGCCGTACGGCGAGTGCAGCGTGCCGGTGTGGGTGCCGCTCAGGCGCAGCTCGACTGCCGCCCCACCACCCGTACGGACCACGCCGAGCGGGTCCACCCGCAGGTCCGGGAAGGCACCGGTCCAGGTGCGCAGCAGCGCGGGCAGCTCGATCGGGCGGACCGTGACACCAGGCATGGAGTAGAACGCCTCGGGCGCGTACAGGTCCGGCAGTCGGGCCACGTCCCGCCGCAGAAGCATCGCGTACTGCTGCTCGACCAGGCGCTCCGCGTCACGCATCGGGCCCTCCCCCACGGGCCACGGAATCTCCGCGCCCATGAGGGATCCTTACCCGTCGATTCGGCCTGGCACACCTCGCGCGGGTCAGGTCGTGGCGGACACCTGGTTCTCGGCCCAGACCCGCATGATGTCCCGGACCGAGATCACCCCGGCCACCTCCCGGCCGTCGAGCACCACCAGGTGCCGGAAGCCGCCGCGGGCCATCGCGGCGGCGGCCTCGGCGACCGTCCACTCCGGCCCCGCGTAGACCACGTCCCAGGTCAGGTGGGCGCCGGTGCGTTCGGTGTCGCAGTCGAGGCCCGCGCCGATGGCCTTCAACACATCGCGTTCGGTCATGATCCCGATTCCCTCGGACTCGGGGTCGATCACGACCGCCGACCCGACACCGCGGGCCGACATCATCCGGGCCGCCTGACGCAGCGTGTGCTCCGGACCGACGACGAGGACCTGGCTGGACATCGCTTCCCGTACCTGCATCACACATCACCCCTTTGGGACGGTGGCATTCGGTACGCACATGGTCGTCGGTGGATGTTTCCGGGACAAGACCGGGCATCGTCGCGATGCCGGGCCGCTCGCTACTGTCGAAGAGTGTCCACCGAGCCCCTGCGCTGCGCCGGCGCGCTGATCGTCGACCACGACGGCCGAATCTTCTTTCAGCGCCGCTCACCCCACCGGCGCCTGTTTCCCAACTGCTGGGACGTCGTCGGCGGACACCTGGAACCGGGCGAGGAGATCGACGAGGCGCTGCGCCGGGAGGTCACCGAGGAGACCGGGTGGCACGTCTCTCACGTCCTCGGCCAGGTGGGCGAGTACCACTACGTCGGAGACGACGGCCTGCCCCGCATCGAGTACGACTTCCTGGTCCGGGTGGACGGCGACCTCGACCACCCGAGGCTGGAGGCGGGCAAGCACACCGAGTACCGCTGGCTGGCCGAGCACGAGGTGCCAGTGCTGGACGAAAACCGCGACGTCAACGACGGTCTGATCCGGCGGATCGCGGAGGAGGGCTTCGCCACCCTGCGGTCGATCGATCGGTGAACACCGTCGAGCTGGCGCCGTACCGGATCGCCGGGCTGCTCGCCCCGGCCGTGGACCGGACGTTCCGCGCCGGCATGCTGGCCGGCCGCGACGGTGGCGGCGCCGAGTTGAGCCAGCGGTACGGCGGGCCGACGGCGAACGGCTTCCTGGTGGACCTGCGCACCCGGCTCGCCGCGCCGGGCGGCACCGTCGACGGGCCGGGTTTCGCGGCGATCACCCGCTACGCCGACCCGGTCGCGGTCCGCCGGGCGGTGGACAAGCAGGTGGCGTACGGCATGCTCCACCGCCGTCCGGACGGGTCCCTCTCCGCCACCGAGCGGGGAGCCGCCTTCCTCACCGAGCTGTACCAGGTGCACGCCGAGGTCACCGAGGAACTGTGGGCCGGGCACGACGAACGGGTCACGCGGCTGGTGGCGGCGCTCGGCCGGCTGCTGACGTACGCCCTGGTGCTGGCCGACGCCGACGGCGACCGGGACGGGTCGGCGTTCGCGGCGCTGGCGCCCCCGCACGAGCCGGACGGCACCCCGCCGGGCGTGCTGCTGCTCAACCGGCTCGGCACGCTGCGTTACCACCGGGCCGACGCGCACGCCGCCGCCTGGGCCGCCGCCGGGCACACAGCGTCAAGCGTCGCCGCCCTGCCTCCCGGCCCCGAACGGCTCGCCATCGAGCTGGAAACCGACAGACGGGCCGCCGGTCCGTATTCCGTGCTCAGCGCGGACGAGCGGCTGACCATGCTCGCCGACCTGGCCGCACTGCCCGGCTGACCCGGTTGGCCGGAGCGGTGAGGTCAGCCGGCGCTATCCTCCAGCGGTGACGGGGAGCAGGACGAGGGAGGATGTCGCGATGATCGGAATGGTGCTCGCGGCCGGAGCGGGACGCCGGCTGCGCCCGTACACCGACACCCTGCCCAAGGCGTTGGTGCCGGTGGACGGCGAGACCACGATCCTGGACATCGCGCTCGGCAACCTCGCCGAGGTCGGGCTCACCGACATCGTGATCGTGGTCGGCTACGCGGCGGACGCGGTCCGCGAGCGGCAGGCCGACCTGGAGAAGAAGTACGGGGTCACCCTCACCCTGGTACACAACGACAAGGCCGAGGAGTGGAACAACGCCTACTCGCTCTGGCTGGCCCGGGAGTACTTCGCCCGTGGGGTGCTGCTCGTCAACGGGGACACCGTGCACCCGGTGAGCATCGAGAAGACGCTGCTGGCCGAGCGCGGGCCGGGCATCCTGCTCGCTGTGGACACCCTCAAGCCGCTCGCCGAGGAGGAGATGAAGACCACCTTCGACGCCGCCGGCCAGCTCACCCGGATCACCAAGATCATGGACCCGGGCGAGGCGTACGGGGAGTACATCGGGGCCACGCTGATCGAACCGCAGGTCGCCGACGCCCTCGCCGACGCGCTGGAGGCGACCTGGCGGCGGGACCCGAACCTCTACTACGAGGACGGCTACCAGGAGTTCGCCGACCGGGGCGGGGAGGTGCGGGCGGCGCCGATCGGTGACGTCCCGTGGGTCGAGGTCGACAACCACGCCGACCTGGCCCGCGCGCGGGAGATCGCGTGCCGCTACTAGCTCGGAGCGTCCTCACCCCACTGCACATCGACGTGCGGCGTGGGGCGGTGGCCGACCTCGGCGCGATCCTGGCCGACGGGCGGATCTCGGCCGGCGGTGACGTCGCGGTCGTGGTCGGCCCAGGTCAGGGCACCCAGATCGCCGAGCTGATCCGGCCGTCACTGCGCACGGCCGACGTGTTCACCGTCTCCGGGGGGACGCTCGACGCCGCCGACGACCTCGGTGGCAAGCTGCGCGCCCGGTCGTACGACGCGGTGGTCGGGATCGGTGGCGGCAAGACCATCGACGTGGCCAAGTACGCGGCCACCCGACGCGGCCTCCCGATGGTGTCGGTGGCGACCAGCCTCGCCAACGACGGCATCGCCTCCCCGGTGGCCAGCCTCATCACCGACGGGCTCAAGGGCTCCTACGGGGTGCACATCCCGATCGCGGTGATCGTCGACCTGGACTTCGTGGAGAGCGGTCCGGAGCGGCACAACCGGGCCGGTATCGGTGATGTGATCAGCAACATCAGTGCGCTTGCCGACTGGGAACTGGCCCGCCGGGTCCGCGTCGAACCGTTCGACGGACTCGCCGCGTCGCTGTCCCGGGCCGGTGCCGAAGCCGTGCTCAACCACCCGGGCGACATGACCGACGACGCCTTCGTCACAGTGCTCGCCGAGGCGTTGATCTCCAGCGGTCTGGCGATGGCCATCGAGGGCACCAGCCGCCCGTGCAGCGGCGGCTGCCACGAGATCATGCACGCCATCGACGCGCTCTTCCCCGGCACCGCCTCACACGGCGAGCTGGCCGGGCTGGGCGCGCTGTTCTGCACCTGGCTGCGCGGTGACCAACGCCGCTTCGGGGAGATGTCGGCCTGCCTCGCCCGGCACAGTCTGCCCCGCCTCCCCGCCGAGGTGGCACTCAGCGACGACCAGTTCATCGAGGCGGTGCAGTTCGCGCCGCGTACCCGACCGGACCGGTACACCATCCTCGAGCACCTGGCGCTGTCGCCTACCGAGACGCGGGAGCGGCTGGCAGACTACGCCGGTGCAATCCGCGACCAGCTTGGCTGACCCCCGTCCCACCGTCGCCGACTTCCACCGGGTGAACCGGGGTGGCGGCCTGTTCAGCGAGTCGATCAGCCAGTGGCTGGGTGCCGTCTTCGCGCTCGTCGCCCAGCGCCTCGGGCTGCGTCCCACAGCGCTGACCATCGCCAACCTGGTGCTCGGCCTGGCCACCTCGGTCACCGTGGTGGCGCTCGCCGGCCCGGTCGCCGACGGAGACGTACCGGCCTGGGTGGTCGGCCTGTTCGCCCTGATCGGCTGGCAGGTGGCGTACTCCCTGGACTGCGCCGACGGACAGCTGGCCCGGGTGACCGGGCAGGGCAGCGCGGCCGGGGCCCGGGTCGACATCCTCTGCGACGTGGCCGCGCAGATCGCCCTGGTCGCCGCGCTGGCCGCGACCGCCGTGGCGCAGGAACCGGCCACCCCGACCTGGCTGGTCGCGACCTTCGCGGGCACCTGGATGGTCAACCTGGTCACCTCGGTCATGCAGGCCGGTCCGAACGCCGCAAGCATGGTCACCTCGACCTCGCTGCCGGTCCGCCTGGTGAAGCTGGTCCGCGACTACGGCGCTGTGGTCTTCGTGGCCGCCCTGGTGCTGGCCGTGGCCCCGGCGCTGGTCCTCTGGGTGATTGTGGCGTTCACGATCGTCAACGGCGGCTTCCTGCTGGCCAGCATCGCCTTCTCCGCCCGCGCCTCCCTGCGCTGACACCACCCGCGCGCCCCCAAGATCACACCGCCACCCACGGGTGCCCGCCCGACTCCAAGACCGCGCCGGCACCCACGGGTGCCCGCCCGACTCCAAGATCGCACTCGATCCAGGATGAAGTGGCTTCAAAGCGGCCGGATGCCACTTCATCCTGGATCGAGCGCGATCATGACGTGCGGCCGCGGCCGCGGCGGGGGGCGGAGCACGGGGCACGGCGCGCACGGGGCACGGCGCGCACGGGACACGGGGCGCACGGGACACAGGGCGCGGCGCACGGGGCACGGCGCGCGGCGCGCGGCGCGGGGGCGCGGGCGGGGGCGGCGCGCGAGGTTAGACGTGGTCGGGGGTTCGGGACATCCCGGCGTAGATGTCGATGAGCTGCTTGGTGACCACGTCGGGGTGGAAGGTCCGCTCGTAGCGGGCGCGGGCGGCCAGCGCCAACCCGGACGCGCCGGCACGGGCCACCGGCAGGGCTGCCGCCAGCGCGGCCGGCTCCGGCGCCACCACCCAGCCGGCCTCCCCGAGGCCGATTCCGGCCGGCATGACCGGCCCGCCGCCCCCGGCGACCGCCGAGGCGGTCTCGGCCGGGCCGGTGCCGGCGGGCTCGTGCGGGGCGTCCGCTCCGACGAGGTACGGAATGCCGCCCAACGCGGTGCCGAGCACCGGCCGACCGCTGGCCAGCGCCTCGATGATCACGGTAGGCAGCACGTCGTGCCACATCGAGGCCGCGATCACCACGGCGCTCGCCTCGACCGCGGCGCGTACCCCTGAGCGGTCGAGCTGACCGAGGTAGACCACGTCGGGTCGCTCGGCGGCGGCGGCCTCCACCAGCGGGCGCAGTTCGCCGTCACCTGCCACGCGCAGCGTGCCCAAGGTGCCCACCGGGTGCCGACGCCAGGCGTCCAGCAGCAGGTCGACGCCCTTCTCGGGCGAGAGCCGGGCCATGTAGAGGAAGCCGTCACCCAGCGGCGCCGGGCGGCCCGGATCGGGTACGGCATTCGGCTTCACGACGATCCGGTCGTCCGGAATGCCGTAGTCGCGGAGGTGGTCGGCGATGGCCGTGGTGAGCGCGACGTACCGATCCACCGACTTCCAGGTGCCCCGGTGCACGGCCAGGGTGGTCGCCATCAGCGCACTCTGCGCCGCCGAGTCGCGGTAGCACCGGTGCTTGATCGCCGGCACGCCCAGCGCCCGACCCTTGCAGTCCTGGCAGATCACGCCGTCCCGGAAGTAGATCCCCGACGAGCAGACCTGCCGGTAGTTGTGCACCGTCTGCACCACCGGCACGCCGTGCCGGTGCGCGGTCCGCACCACCCAGGGCGAGATCAGGGGGTACGGGTTGTGCAGGTGCAGAACGTCCGGGCGGTGCTCGGTGAGCAGCCGGCTGAGGTCCTGCTGGGCACGCGGAGCCCAGATCGGCGAGATCGGCAGCAGCGCCTTGGCGGCCTTCGACATCGACGGGATCTCGTCCGAACTGCGGATGAACGGCAGCACCTCGACGCCGGCGGCGTTGAGCTGGGCGATCTCCGAGTCGACGATGGTGTTCTCGCCGGACGGTTGGGCTTCCCGGTACCGGTTGTGCGCCACCACGATTCTCACGGGAAAGAAGGCTACCGTTGGGTCGTGCCCGAACTACCGGAGGTTGAGGCGCTCGCGGGTTATCTGCGACAGCGCGCGGTGGGGCGGCGCGTCGATCGGCTGGAGATCGCCGCGATCAGCGCCCTGAAGACATACGAACCGGCACCGACAGCGGTCGCCGGGCGGGCGGTCATCGACGCCGGCCGGCACGGCAAGTTCCTCGACGTGCTCTTCGAGGGCGATCTGCACCTGGTGGTGCACCTGGCCCGGGCCGGTTGGCTGCACTACCGGGAGGCGTTCCCCTCCACCACCCCGCTGCGTCCCGGCAAGGGCCCGATCGCGGTGCGGGTACGCCTGGACGACGGCTCCGGCTTCGACCTCACCGAGGCCGGCACCCAGAAGAAGCTTGCCGCGTACCTGGTCACCGACGTGGCGGCGGTGCCCGGGGTGGCCAAGCTGGGTCCGGACGCGCTCGCCTCGGATCTACCCACCTTCGCCGAGCGGCTGCGCAGCCGGCGGGGGCAGGTCAAGGGGGTGCTCACCGACCAGTCGGTACTGTCCGGGGTGGGCAACGCGTACTCCGACGAGATCCTGCACGCCGCGAAGCTGTCCCCGTTCGCGATCACCGATCGGCTCACCGACGCCCAGATCGCCACCCTGCACGCGGCCACCCGGCAGGTCCTCGGCGACGCGGTCGAGCGGTCGCTCGGTCAGCGGGCCGCCGAGTTGAAGGGCGAGAAGCGCTCCGGGTTGAAGGTGCACGCCCGGACCGGGCTGCCCTGCCCGGTGTGCGGGGACACCGTCCGCGAGGTGTCGTTCGCCGATTCCAGCCTCCAGTACTGCCCAACGTGCCAGACCGGGGGCAAACCGCTCGCTGACCGACGGTTGTCCCGACTCGTACGGTGAGTAATTCCACTCGCCGACTACGCAGCGGAATCGCCCACGCTGAGCGGAAGCTCCGGTCCGCCGTTCTGTTCACGCGCGTATCCATCGGTATAGTGGCCCGGGTCCCCGGCTTCTGAAATGGTGCGGAGCCGGCCAGATCGCACCGGCACCATCGCTCGCCAATCTCCTTCGGGGCGGCGACCGGTGGGGGCCCGCGTGGGAGACTGGGACGGTGGGCGACCCGGGCCCTCACGCCGAGTGAGCGGCCCGTGTCATGCGGGAGGACATGGGTGAGGTGACGGCAAGCCTCCAGCGCCCGGTAACCAACGAAGGCCGGAGCAGACTCGTGCGGCACGTCGACAGCTTCGAGATCCAGCCGCCGACGCCGCCGTCTCACAACGGTGTCCCCCGGTCGGCGTGGACCAGGTCGCGTCGCCGGGTCTCCCGCTGGCACCGCCCCTACATCGCCATCCTGCTGCTGCTCGACTTCGGCGCGGCGGCGTTCGCCAGTTGGATCGCGATCCAACTGTTCGACCAGGCCGCCTCCGGGTTCTCCGGCACCCAGCAGGACCCGACCTGGTTCCACACCGTCTCCTACCTGCTGCTTCCGCTGGGCTGGGTGGTGATCCTCTGGAGCAACCGGGCCTACGACCGGCGCTACCTGGGGCTCGGCCCGGACGAGTTCAAGCGGGTGATCCGGGCCTCGGTGACGGTGGCCGCGAGTGTCTCGTTCCTCGCCTTCTCCACAGTCACCCAGCTGTCCCGGTTCACCGTGGGCACCGCACTTGTCGGTGCGACGCTGCTGATCCTCTGGGGTCGTTTCGTGGCCCGCTGGGCGCTGCACTACATCCGACGGCGGGCCGGCCAGGCCGCGCACCGGATGGTGCTCGTCGGCACGCTGCCCGAGTGCCTGGAGGTCTACGCGGCGGTCACCCGCAGCCCGGCCGCCGGGCTGATGCCCGTCGCCATCCACATCACCGACGGGTACGCGGCGGCCCGCGGCATGCCGACCCCGGTCCCGGTGTACGCCGGACGCGACGTCCTCGCGCTGGTCCGTGAGGTCGGCGGGGACACCATCGCCGTCTGCGGATCGGCCAGCGCCGAGCCGGGTGAGCTGCGCCGACTGGCCTGGCAGTTGGAGGGCTCCGGCGTCGACCTGGTGGTCGCCCCGCAGTTGACCGACATCGCCGGCCCACGGGTGCACATCCGCCCGATCGAGGGTCTGCCGCTGCTGCACGTCGAGGAGCCGACCCTGTCCGGGCCGGCGCTGCTCGCCAAGAACCTGATGGACCGGGTCGCCGCCGGCCTCGGTCTGCTGCTGCTCGCCCCGCTCTTCGCGGCCATCGCGGTGGCGATCCGGATCTCCGATCCCGGGCCGGTCTTCTTCCGCCAGCCTCGGGTGGGGCACGAGGGGCGCACGTTCCGGGTGTGGAAGTTCCGGACCATGTACGTCGACGCTGAGGATCGGCTGGCCAGCCTGGTCGACCGCAACGAGACCGACGGCATGCTGTTCAAGATGAAGGAGGACCCGCGGGTCTTCCCGGTCGGTCGGTTCCTGCGGGCCACCTCGCTCGACGAGCTGCCGCAGCTGATCAACGTGCTCTGGGGCGAGATGTCGCTTGTCGGGCCGCGTCCGCTGCCGGCCGACGACGGCGACTTCCTCGGCGACGTACGCCGGCGGCTGCTGGTCCGCCCCGGCATGACCGGCCTCTGGCAGGTCTCGGGCCGCTCCGACCTGTCCTGGGACGAGTCGGTCCGGTTGGACCTCTACTACGTCGACAACTGGTCGTTGGCGTACGACCTGAGCATCCTGTGGCGCACCGTCGGCGTGGTGCTCGCCCGCAAGGGCGCGTACTAGGGCTTGGCGCACCGGCTCACAGGGGCAAGGATCACTGCGTGGGCGCCAACCTCTCCGCCGTGGTCGGCGTCGTATCACTCGTTACCGCGCTGACCGCGGCCCTGCTGGCGGTGCTGCGACTGCGGGCTCGCCGGGGCATCGCCACCGCCACCCAACGGGCCACCTACGAGGTGCTGCACACCGCCGGCCTGGCCGCCGAGCCGCTGCGGGCGGGGTTGAGCGCGGCGGGCGCGGCGAAGGCCGTACGTCATCTGCGGGCCCTGGTGGGCGCGGTCGGGCTGGCCCTCACCGACGTCGAACGGCTGCTGGCCCTCGACGGACGGGGCACGCACCACGGCGATCAACTGCTCGCGGCGGCCCGGCGGACGGTGGACACCGGGCGGTCGACGGTGCTCGGCGAGCAGGAGCTGCACTGCGACCGGGTGGACTGCCCGATCCGGGGGGCGGTGGTCGCGCCGTTGCAGGGGGCGGACGGGCGGATGGTCGGCGCGCTGGTGGCCGTCGCCGACAGCCCGCCACCCCCGGGGCTGGTGCAGGCCACCCTGGAGACGGCGCACTGGGCCGGTAACCAGCTGGCCCTGGCCGAGCTGGACTCGTCGCGGGAGCGGCTGGCCCGTGCCGAGATCCGCGCGTTGCGGGCGCAGATCAGCCCACACTTCATCTACAACGCGCTCACCGCGATCGGCTCGTTCGTCCGCACCGACCCGGAGCGGGCCCGGGAGCTGATCCTGGAGTTCGCGGAGTTCACCAGGTACTCGTTCCGGGCGCACGGGGAGTTCACCACCCTCGCCGAGGAGCTGCGCTCGATCGACCGTTACCTGACCATCGAGCGGGCCCGGTTCGGCGACCGGTTGCAGGTGCGGTTGCAGATCGCCCCGGAGGTGCTGCCGGTGACGCTGCCGTTTCTCTGCCTCCAGCCGCTCGTGGAGAACGCGGTTCGGCACGGGTTGTCCCGCAAGCCGGGCACGGGCATGGTGAGCATCGAGGCCCGGGACGCGGGCGCCGAATGTCACATCACGGTGGAGGACGACGGAGTGGGAATGGACCCGTCCACGCTTACCGCCGGCATCGCCGAGCTGGCCCGGGGCACCGGCGATCCGGGGGACGACCCGGGTCAGCACGTCGGCCTCTCCAACGTCGACGAGCGGCTGCGCTCGGTCTTCGGGGACCGGTTCGGCCTGGTGGTGGAGACCGGGTTGGGCTCGGGTACGAAGGTGAGCATGCGGGTGCCGAAGTTCCACCCCGGTGTGCGGGCGGGCTCGTGACCACGGGGTTCCTCCGGGTGCTGGCGGTGGACGACGAGCCGCCCGCGCTCGACGAGTTGGCGTACCACCTGCGGGCCGACCCCCGGGTGGCCCGGCTGCACACCGCCGGGGACGCGACCGAGGCGCTGCGGTTGCTGCGCGACGGTGACGTGGACGTGGTCTTCCTGGACATTCGGATGCCGGGCCTGGACGGGATGGAGTTGGCCCGGGTGTTGCGCCGGTTCGCCCGGCCGCCGGCGATCGTCTTCGTCACCGCGTACGACGACGGCGCGGTGGACGCCTTCGATCTGGGTGCCACCGACTACGTGCGCAAACCGGTTCGGGCCGACCGGCTGGCCGAGTCCCTGCGTCGGGTGATCGGGTCGCGGGTGGTGCCGTCTCATCCGGCGGCGCTGGCCCGCGCTGAGGAGGACCCGACGATTCCCATCGAGTTGGCCGGCACCACCCGGATGTTGCCGCGCTCGGCGGTGCGGTGGGTGGAGGCGCAGGGCGACTACGCCCGGTTGCACACGGCGGACGGGTCGCACCTCGTGCGGGTCTCGCTTGCCACCCTGGCGGAGCGGTGGGCCGATGCCGGTTTCGTCCGGGTGCACCGGTCGTACCTGGTGCAGTTGCGGTTGATCGCTGAGCTGCGGCTTGTCAACTCCGGCTATGTCGTGGTGATCGACGCCACCGAGCTGCCGGTGAGCCGGCGGCACACCCGGGAGCTGAAGGACAAGCTGGTCCGGGCGGCGAAGCAGGACTGGGGCCGCTGACCAGGCGCCTGGCCGACCGGCACGATCGCGCAGCTGCGGCGGGAATAAGCGCGCCGAGCCGTACGTCGTACGGTACGTTATCCGGACGACGATTGGAGCCGCCGTGTTCGACGCCGCCACCGAGTTCGACAGTCAACTCGACCACCTGGTGCGACTCGACTACCCCGCGCTGGCCGGGCTGACCGAGCCCGCCTTCCGCGACCTGGTCGCACCGCTGCGGGCCAAGGCGATCGAGGGCACCGCGGGCCTGCCCGCCCCCACCGACGCCCGGGTGCCGTTCCTGCTTGTCATCACCCGGGAGTTGATCGGGGTGGTGGAGCGGCTCGGGCGCACCACCCTGGCCGGCAAGCGCAAGCCCGGCGTCCTCGACCGCAACTACGCCGACGACGACCTGCCCCGCTTCGACCCGATCAAGGAGCTGGAGGTGCCGGCCGGCCCCGCGTACCTGCTCTTCGACGTCGACCGGGGCGAGGAGTTCCGCAATCTGGCCCCGGCCACCGCCATGGAGGGGATCACCGCCCAGGGCCGGCTGCCGCTCTCCATCGACGAGGGTCTCGCCTTCATCACCCTCTACCCGGCCGCGCTGGCGAGCAACAGGTGCTTCTCGCTCGTCGGTTCCCGCTGCGGCGACCGGCGGGTGCCGGCCCTCTGGATCAGTCAGGGCGCACCGAAGCTGGGGTGGTGCTGGCACGGCAACCCGCACACCTGGCTCGGCTCGGCCTCGGCCCGCCCTGAGCGCGTCGGCGTGGAGTGACAGTCCGCTGAGGAGGGATGACCGGTCGTTCAGGTCCGCCCGACCGGCCCTGCCGACGGATATCGCCGGTGGCCTATTCTCCGGGAGCCGATTCCCGTACGGGGCGCAGGGGCGGTGTGGGCGAAGCCTGCTCAAGTCGCCCCACCACCCTCACAAAGGGACATCCATGCAGCTATCCACAGCCCGCCGAGCCCTGCTGGCCGGTGCCGTCGTGGCGGCACTCGTGCTGCCCGGCGCCACTCCGGCGCAGGCCGCGGCCACAGGTGCGGTCAGCGGACACCTGACCACCAGCACCGGCACGGCTGCCGCCGAGGTCCAGGTGCTGGTCTACGACGCCGACAGCTACTCGTACGTCCACGACACCTACACCGACGCCGACGGCAGCTACACAGTCGCCGGGCTGCCCGCGGGCTCGTACCTGGTGGGCTTCTTCCCGCTTGAGCAGCCCGGGCAGTACTACCACCAGCAGCCGACCATCTTCAGCGCCACCCCGGTGGACGTCACCGCTGGTGGCACCGCCAGGGCCGACGATCAACTCTTCGCCGTCGGCACCATCACCGGCCAGATCGTCAACGCCGCCGGTGAGCCGGTGCCGAACCTGGCCGTCAACGCCCGCGAGGTCGAGACGGGCGCCGCGACCGGAGGCCTCACCGACGACCAGGGCCGGTTCAGCTTCACCACCCAGCCGGGCCGTTACACACTGAGCTTCGAGCCGATCCCGGGCTCCTACCAGAAGCAGTACGTGCCCGGAAAGATCGATCAGGACAGCGCCGGTGTCTTCGAGGTGAAGGCGGACGAGACGATCGTGGTCAACGAGACCGCGCTGTCGGCGGGCACCCTCAGCGGCCGGTTCACCAACGCCGCCGGTGCCCCGCTCGCCAACGCCCAGGTCAGCATCAACACCGCCGGTGGTGGCAGCGGGGCGTACACGGAGACCGACGCCAACGGTGAGTTCACCGCGCAACTCCTTCCGGCCTCCTACCTCGTGGGCCTGTACGCCGGTGACCGGCAGCAGTACTACCGCGGCAAGTTGAACTCTGAGGACGCCGACCGGGTCGAGGTGCGCGGCGGGGAGCAGACGACGATCACGGACAGCCTGCTCGGCACCGGTTCGGTCACCGTGCAGGCTGTCGATTCGGTCACCGGAGCGTCCATCGCCAACTTCTGCGTCCGGTCGGTCTGCAGCAACGGCAGCGGCACGGCGACCGTCACCGACCTGCCGCAGGGCAGCTACACCCTGGACGTGAACGTAGCGGACGGGCTGCACTTCTCCCGCGAGGTGACCGGGGTCGACGTGCGGGCCGGCCGCGACAAGAAGCTGACAGTGAAGCTCCGGCCCGCAGCGGTTATCAGCACCACGATCGTGGACCGACAGAGCGGCCTTCCCGTACCGAACGTCTGCCTTGACACGTTCCTACCGAAGCAGGCGAAGCTGGGGGCCGGCTACGGCAACTGCAGCGACCGCACCGGCAAAATCAAGACCGGCCCGCTCGCGGCCGGCAGCTACAAGCTCTTCGCAGTGCCGCGCGGCGACACCTACGGCCGCCAGTGGGTCGGCGTCAATGGCGGCACCGGCGACGAGCGGGAGGCAGCCGTCGTCACCGCGACCGTCGGTCAGGTCGTCACCGGGCCGCAGATCAAGCTGGACCGGGCCGGGTCGGTCACCGGCACGGTCACCGACCCGACGGGCAAGCCGGCGCCGGAGGCCGCAGTGTCGGTGCTGACCGCCCACCCCGGGGTCGGGGCAGAGGACGCCACCACCGACGAACACGGCGTCTACACCCTCAACCGGCTCGGCCCGTACGCGTGGCCGGTGGTGGTCAGCGGCTACTCGTACGTCAGCGAATGGTCCGGCGACAAGCCGAGCCGGTTCACCGCCACCCCGGTGACGGTCACCGCCGGGGCGGCAGCCACCTACAACGTCCAGCTCGACCAGGGCGTCCAGTTGACCGGCACCTTCCGGACGCCGGACGGCACCCCCTTCACCGATGGCTTCGTCATTGCCCGCAGCGTCGACACCGGCGACATCGCGGGCAACAGCAGGATGGAGAACGGGCAGTTCAGCTTCCGCCTCAAGGGTCCGCAGAAGATCTTCTTCACCTACGACGTCTCGCTCGGTGACAAGCAGTTCGACGGTCGCTACCTGGTGACCCAGCCGGACGGCACCCGCAAGCTGGCACGGTTCACAGTGCCGACGAGCGGCAGCATGTCAGTGGATCTGGTCGTTCCGACCAGCTGACGATTCGACACGGCGGGGCCGGTGGCACCACGCCACCGGCCCCGCCGCCTACCCGAAGGAACGTGTGCGCTCAGTCCGGGAGCGCCAGGCGCGTCCAGGTGGTGCCGTCGCTGGTGAGCAGGACATGGTCGGCTCCGCTCACCGTCATGTCGTCCCGGCCGTAGAGCCAGGCGTATCCGGGCGCGGCACCGACGCCTCCGTCGCTGTCGTACTCGCGGACCGTCTTGAACTGTCGCCCGGCATCCAGGCCGATCATGGCCCTGGACGTGTTGCGGGAGGGCTCTGTGTTACCCGCCTCGACGAGCAGCAGGGAGCCGCCCGAGCCGACAACGAGGAACCGGGTCTCCACCGAGTTGGGCAGGGTGGTGCCCATGTCCGCCCAGGTCCGCCCTCCGTCCGTGGTACGCAGCAGCTGCGACGTGCCCTCGACCTCCATCGGCTGGGCACCGGCCGGTGGTGGCGGCGCGATCAACAGGTACGCCTCCTGGGCGCTGACCCCCGCTATCGCGATCACGTTCGCCCCGTCGGCTGGCCGCCAGGTGGTCCAGGTGGCTCCCCGGTCCACGCTCCGCGCCACCACCATGGCGCCGACGTCACCGGGCCAGTAGGTCACCCAGATCGTTCCGTCCGCACTCGGATAGATGCTCGCGGGCGGATAGGGCGACGGCGGCTTGCTTCCGAGCCGGTACACCGTCCCCGTCGGCGAGACCGCCACCGGTTCACGCAGCGCCCCGCAGCCCCGGCCCCACTGACAGAAGACCGGCTGCGCCGTAGCCGGAAAGGACGGCACCGTCACCATGGCCTGCTCGGCGTCCTGCCAGGTGCGACCGTAGTCGGTGGAGAGCCGGAGCTGGGCGCCGTCCCGGACCAGGTAGGAGCGCTGGCCCAGCACCGAGAACTCCGGGTTGCTCAGCGGATTTCCCTGTTCGTCCTGTCCGCATTGGCTGGTGGTGCGGTAACGGGTCGTCTCGTCATCGGTCCAGCTCCGCCCGCCGTCGTCGGTGTGCCGGAACCGCACAGTGAAGCAACCCTCGTCGGCGTCCCACACCCCCGCGACGACTGCCGATTCCGGCCCGGTCAGGAAGAGCTCGCCGCCGCGGTCCGGCTTGACCGGCGGCTGGTCAGGACCAGTCCATCCATCCCGGCCGGTGTTGCCGAACAGCGGCAGCAGCGCGATGCTCGCCACGGCGACAACCAGGACAAGCGCCACCCCGCTGGTACGCCGCCGACGGCGGGCGTGCGCTGCCGTCCACAGGTCGTCCAAGGGTGGCTGGCGAATCGCGTCGGCGACGGTGTCGACGTCGAAGCCACTGAACTCACGACCGGACATCGATCCTCCCGATGGTCATGCTCTCGCTGATCTCTGAATCGGTGAGCAGCGCCGCCAGGGCCTGCCGGCCCCGGGACAACCGGGACTTCACAGTGCCCGGCGAAACGCCGAGTGTCGCCGCCACCTCGTCGATCGGCAGGTCGACCAGGTAGTGCAAAGCCAGCGCGTGCCGCTGCCCCAGGGGCAGTTCGCGCAACGCGGCGAGCAGTGCAAGGTGCTCGGGCGAGCGGTCGGCAACCGTCGGGGGCGGCCCGATCCGACGCAGCAGCCCGTCCAGCACCCGCCGCCGCCGGTGGCGGCTACGGGCGACGTTCACCGCGACCCGGCGCAGCCACGCCTCCGGGTTGTCGAGGCGGGTCAGCCGCCCGGGTGCGGTCAGCGCCCGGGTGAACGCCTCCTGGACCGCCTCCTGCGCCTCGCACAGATCGCCGGTCACCGCGTAGAGCTGGACCACCAGGCGTCGGAAACAGCCTGCGTACAGCTCGCCAATCAGATCACCGTCGGACACCCTCACCACCCTTCTTCACCTGTCCCACTCCTGGGCGGAGGGAAAGGTTCCGGGCGACGATCAGAAGGTGGTGACGGCCAGCAGGGCGGGAGTCCCATGCGCCAGCCGGCGACCGGAGTTATCCACAGGCGTGAGCCGTTCTCCACAGGTTGTTCACAACGCAACCCACTGATCTCCACGGCGGCTCCCTACAGTCGTGACCCATGAGGGAACGCCGGATACTGGTCGTCGAGGACGAACGGACCATCGCCGATTCCATCGCCGCCCGTCTGCGGGCCGAGGGTTTCACGGTGCAGGTCGCGGCGGACGGGCCCAGCGCTGTCACGCAGTTCCGCACCGGCCAGCCGGATCTCGTCGTACTCGACGTGATGTTGCCGGGCTTCGACGGCCTGGAGGTGTGCCGCCGGATCCAGGCCGAGCGGCCGGTGCCGGTGCTGATGCTCACCGCCCGGGACGACGAGACCGACCTGCTGGTCGGGCTCGCGGTCGGTGCCGACGACTACCTCACCAAGCCCTTCTCGATGCGGGAGCTGGCCGCCCGGGTGCACGTTCTGCTGCGCCGGGTGGAGCGGGCCGCCACTCCGACGCCGCCCGCGATCCGCCTCGGCGACATCGAGATCAACGAGTCCGAGCGGCGGGTCCGCCGGGCCGGCGCCGACGTGCACCTCACGCCGACGGAGTTCGACCTGCTCGTCCACCTCGCCCGGCGGCCCCGCACCGTGCTCCCCCGGGAACGACTGCTCGCCGACGTGTGGGGATGGGTCGACGGTAGTGGCACCCGCACTGTGGACAGCCACATCAAGGCGCTGCGCCGCAAGCTCGGTGCCGACCTGATCCGGACCGTGCACGGCGTCGGGTACGCCCTGGAGGTGCCCGCGTGACCGGTCGGCTGTTGGACTGGCTGGAACTGGTGTTACCGCGTCCGCTGGATCCGGTCCGCTCGATCAAGATGAAGCTCGGTGTGCTGCTCGTCGCCTCGTGGGCGGTGGCCATCGGCTACTTCTGGTACGGCATCGGTTGGCTCCCGCCCGGCACGGCGGCCACCAGCATCCTCATCGGGCTGGTCACCTCGCAGGTGCTCGCCCACGGGATGACCTCGCCGCTGCGCGAGATGACTGCGGCCGCCGGGGCGATGGCCCGCGGCGACTACACCCGACGGGTCCGCGCCACCTCCCGGGACGAGGTCGGTGAGCTGGCGCAGGCGTTCAACAAGATGGCCGAGGATCTGCACGCCGCGGATCAGCGCCGACGTGAGTTGATCGCGAACGTCTCGCACGAGCTGCGGACCCCGATCACCGCGTTGCAGGGCGTGCTGGAGAACATGGTGGACGGGGTGGCCGACCCCGAGCCGGCGGCGCTGCGCTCGGCGCTGGCCCAGACCGAGCGGCTCGGGCACCTCGTCGCCGACCTGCTCGACCTGTCCCGCCTCGACGCCGGGGTGGTGCCACTGCGCCGGGTACGCATCGACGTTGACGACTTCCTCGACGAGGCGGTGGAACACGCCACCGCCAGCGCGTCCGGAGCCGGGCTTGATGTGCGCTTCCAGCTCCGCGAGCTGCCGGCGCCGCTCACCGTCCACGCGGACCCGTGGCGGCTGCACCAGGTCTTCGCGAACCTGCTCGACAACGCCGCCCGGCACAGCCCGCCCGGTGGCACCGTGCGGCTGAGCGCCGAGGAGCACGCCGGCCAGCTCCGCTTCGAGGTCAGCGACGAAGGCCAGGGCATCTCACCGGGTGAGCGGTCCCGGGTCTTCGAACGGTTCACCCGCGGCGACCGATCCGCCGGTGGCGGGACCGGGCTCGGGCTGGCCATCGCCCGCTGGGTCGTCGAACTGCACGGTGGTCGGATCGCGGTCCTCGACCCCGTCAAACCGCACCGGGTTGATCGGCCCGGCTGCCGCATCCAGGTCACCATCCCGACCGACGGGCCACACCGGAAAGAGGTCGCATGACCAGCCCTGGCACCACTCCGCCGCCGGCCACCGGACCGACCGGACCGACCGGATCGCAGGTCCTCCCGACCGTCAGACCGGGTCCGACAGTCGCACCGGCCGCCGCTCATCAGCCCCAACCGTGGCCGAGCGCACCTGCCGTACCACGGCCACCGTCGGCTATCGCGCGGCGCTGGCCGGGACCGTCCGGCCCGGCCCGGCCGCTGGTGCTGGCGGCGTTGGCGGCGGCGGCGGTCGTCGGCGCGACCACGCTCACCACGGTTCGTCCCGGCCTCGGCTGGCTGGTGGCCACGCTGGTCGGCACCGCCGCCCTGGTCACCGCCGGCGTGGCCCGGTCCAGGACATCGCCGTCGCCGGCTGGCGTCACCGCGCCGGTCAGCGCACCCGGCGCACCGGTGACGCCGGCCGCCGCCGCACCGACTACCGCCAGCACGCCGCCACCCACCACCACCGCGCCAGCATCACCGACCGCGCAGCCCGCCGCGCCAGCACCACCAACCGCGCAGCCCGACACTCCGACGCCGACCGCCGCCGCCCCGGCACCCTCGGGTGGGTCGGCGACCGTCACCGCGCCAGCACCCCCATCCGCGGGGACGCCCGCCCGTTCCGGTGCCACGGGGGCACCGGGGCGGACGGCACAGGTCGCCTGGGCCGTCTTGACAATCGCACTGGTCGCGGTCGGCACGGTCCGCGCCGCCGGCTGGCTCTTCGCGCTCTGCGTGCTCGCGGCGGCGGTGACCGGGACCCTCGCGGTAACCGGCGGTCGAAGCCCACTCGGGATGCTTGTCGCCGCGATGCTGCCGCCGGCCGCGACAGTACGGGCGCTCCCCTGGGCGGCACGCGGGCTGGGCGACACCCGCCCGGCCGGCACGGGGATCGGGGTGGGCCGCATCCTGAAGAGTTTGACGATCTCCGCCGGTCTGTTGATGCTCTTCGGCCTGCTCTTCTCCTCCGCCGACGCGGTCTTCGCCGACCTGCTCACGGGTCTGCTGCCCGACATCTCGCTGGACGGTGTCGTCGGCTGGCTGGTGCGTCTGGGGCTGATCGGCGGCGCGCTGCTCGGTGCCGCGTACCTGGTCAGTCGCCCACCCGACCTGGAGGGCCTGCGGCCGGGGCCGGCCCGACCGGCCCACCGGCTGGAGTGGACCATGCCGCTGGTGTTGCTCGACACCCTGTTCGCCGCGTTCGTACTGGTCCAGCTCACCGTGTTCTTCGGTGGCGCGGGGCATGTGCTGCGGACGGCCGGGCTCACCTACGCCCAGTACGCCCGTGGCGGCTTCTGGCAGCTGCTCGCCGTCACCGCACTCACCCTGCTGGTGATCGCTTTCGCCGCCCGCCGGGCACCGAAGGCCACCCGAACGGACCGGCTGCTGGTTCGAGCGCTACTCGGCACCCTCGCCGCGCTCAGCCTGGTGGTCGTCGCCTCCGCGCTCTACCGGATGCAGGTCTACGCCGACGCGTACGGTGCCACCCGCCTCCGGCTCTTCGTGACGACAGTCGAACTCTGGCTCGGGCTGCTCTTCGTCCTGGTCGGGGTGGCGGTGGTGCGGCTGCGGGCCGCCTGGTTGCCCCAACTGGTGGTCGGCACGGCGGTGCTCGCGCTGCTCGGGTTGGCAGTGGTCAACCCGGACCGGATGATCGCCGACCGGAACGTCGACAGGTACCAGCAGACCGGCCGCTTGGACGTCGGTTACCTGTCCGGATTGTCGGCGGACGCGGTACCGGCGCTGAACCGGCTGCCCGAGCCGATGCGTGGCTGCGCCCTGAGGCAGCTCGCCGCCGAGATGCCCCGCGACGGGCTCTGGGGGACGAACCTCGGCCGGGAGCGGGCGCGGGGAGATCTCGAGGAGGTCCAGGGGGCCGCTGCGCTGATGGACTGCACCGCTGTGCGGGGCTGGTGAGCGTGAACGCTTGACAATCGCGCGCGGCGGGCAAGACTGCCGGGGTGGCCAAGCAACTCCCTGACGTGGGGTCGGGCGGTGCGGTACCGCCGCCCCGGCGGACCCGGGTCGTGCTGGCCGAGATCAGCCGGCAGGACACCCGCGCCGAGCGGACCCGCGCCGAGCTGGCCCAGCAGACCCAGGTCGGCGAGGCGCTGGTCCGCGGCCTGGTCCGGGCCCAACTCGCGCTTGCGTTGCGGCTGTCCCTGGTGGTGGTCATCGGGTTGGGTGGGCTGCCTCTGCTGTTCGCCATCGCCCCGTCGCTCGGCCGGACCACGGTCGCCGGCGTCAACCTGCCGTGGTTGCTGCTCGGGCTGGCCTCGTTCCCGTTCCTGATCGGGGTGGGCTGGGCGTACGTGCGGTTGGCCGAGCGCAACGAGCAGGACTTCACCGACCTGGTGCAGCGGCCGGAGCGCTGAGTGGGCAACGACTTCGTGGTCCCGGCAATCGTCGCGGTTACCCTGGTCACCGTCGGCATCGGCTTCTACGGGCTGCGGTTGGCCCGGACCACGTCGGACTTCCTGGTGGCGTCCCGGGCGATCAGTCCGACGTGGAACGCCGCCGCCATCGGGGGTGAGTACCTGTCGGCGGCGAGCTTCCTCGGCGTCGCCGGCCTGGTCCTCAAGTACGGCGTGGACGTGCTCTGGTACCCGGTCGGTTTCGCCGCCGGTTACCTGGCTCTGCTGCTCTTCGTGGCCGCGCCGCTGCGCCGCTCCGGCGCGTTCACCCTGCCCGACTTCTGTGAACTGCGGCTGGGGTCGCGCCGGCTGCGCATCCTGGCCACCGCGTTCGTGATCTTCATCGGGTGGTTGTACCTGGTGCCGCAACTCCAGGGCGCCGGGCTGACCCTGGCGACGGTGGCCGGTTCCCCGTACCCGGTCGGTGCCCTGCTGGTGGCCACGGTGGTCACCGCGAACGTGGCGCTGGGTGGGATGCGGGCCATCACCTTCGTGCAGGCGTTCCAGTACTGGCTCAAGCTGACCGCGCTCGCCGTACCGGTGATCTTCCTGGCCTTGCAGTGGCAGGCCGACGGTCGCCCGGCGGTGACGCCACCCGACGGGCCGACGTTCCGGGTCGCGACCACCGTCGTGGTCGAGCACCGCGCGACCCTCACCCTGCCCGACGGCGACATCCGCGAGGTACGCCCCGGCGACGAGCTGACCTTCGCGGCCGGCGATCCGGTGCCGGACGTGTCCGGGGTGGCCACCGCCGCCAGCGACTGGCTGCTGCCCAGCGCCGCCGGTAACGACGACCGGGGGCTGTTCGCCACGTACTCGCTGATCCTGGCCACGTTCCTGGGCACCATGGGCCTGCCGCACGTGCTGGTCCGCTTCTACACCAACCCGGACGGCGCGGCGGCCCGCCGGACCACCCTTGTCGTGCTGGCCCTGGTCGGCCTCTTCTACCTGCTGCCCACCCTGTACGGGGTGCTCGGCCGGATCTACACGCCGCAACTGCTCGTCAGCGGACAGACCGACGCGGTGGTGGTGTTGCTGCCGGGTGCGGCCCTCGGCGACGGGGCAGCCGGTCGACTGCTCGCCGCACTGGTTTCGGCGGGCGCGTTCGCGGCCTTCCTCTCCACCTCGTCCGGGCTACTGACAAGCGTCGCCGGGGTGATCTCGACGGATGTGCTCGGCCGGGGCTCGGTGCGCGGTTTCCGGCTGGCGACGGTGATCGCCGGAGCGGTGCCGACGCTGCTGGCGCTGCACGTCTCCGGACTGGACGTGTCGCAGGTCGTCGGGCTGGCCTTCGCCGTCGCCGCGTCGAGTTTCTGCCCGCTGCTGGTGCTCGGCATCTGGTGGCGGGGGCTGACCGACGTGGGTGCCGCCGCCGGTGTCGTGGTGGGCGGCGGCGCGGCCATCGGGGCGGTGTTGGTCACCGTGCTCGGCCCGCCGCTGTCCGGCTGGCCGGCCACGCTCACCACCCAGCCGGCCGCCTGGACGGTGCCGCTTGCCTTCACCGTGATGGTCGTGGTGTCGATGGCGACCCGCCGCCGGGCGCCGGCCGACGTCGCAGCCACCATGCTCCGCCTGCACACCCCGGAAGCCCTGCGCATGCAGTGACTGCGGGTGCCCTTCGCGGACCCACCCCACCCCGCCCCGCCGATCATGGAGTTCTGGTGCCTGGATTGCTCTTTCACGGGCGCTTTGTCACCCACCACAAGTCCATGATCGACAGGGTCAACACGTGCGGACGGGATCCGGTGCGGATCAGGTTATGAATGGATCTCGTGGTACGTCGCGACACGACGAGCAGCTGCGACAGGGCAGCGGTGTTACCGACGGCAGCGGCCTCCGCAGTGGGCGACAAAGTCGGAGGAGCAGGTGACTCTACGCCTCCAGGATGATCGCGGGTCCGTCGGCCGCCGGACGGCGGAACTGGTGGTCGGCGGATAACGTCGGTCCATGACTGGTGAGCATCCCGCGCTCGCGCTGCGGGGCCTGGCGAAGCGATTCGACGGCACGGTGGCGGTGGCCGGCGTGGACCTGGACGTCCCGGCCGGATCCTTCTACGGCCTGCTCGGCCCGAACGGCGCTGGCAAGACCACCACCCTGTCGATGGCGGTCGGGCTGCTGCGGCCGGACGCGGGATCGGCGTGGGTGCAGGGGCACGACGTCTGGCAGGACCCGGTGACCGCCAAGCGGCTACTCGGCGTGATGCCCGACGGGGTCCGGCTGTTCGACCGGCTGACCGGGGCGGAGTTGCTCGCGTACAACGGGTTGCTGCGGGGGATGGACCCGGCGGTGGTCGACCAGCGGGCCGCCGAGCTGCTTGACGTGCTGGCGCTCGGTGACGCTGGTCGCACGCTCGTGGTGGACTACTCGGCGGGCATGAAGAAGAAGATCGGCCTGGCCTGCGCGCTGCTGCACGGCCCTCGGGTGCTGGTGTTGGACGAGCCGTTCGAGGCTGTCGATCCGGTCTCCGCGGCGCTGATCCGGGACATCCTCACCCGGTACGCGGCGGGCGGCGGCACCGTCGTCTTCTCCAGTCACGTGATGGAGGTCGTCGAGCGGCTCTGTTCGCACGTGGCGATCCTCGCCCAGGGCGTCATCAAACGGGTCGGGACGATCGACGAGGTCCGCGACGGCCGCTCGTTGGAACAGATCTTCGTCGAGGTGGTCGGCGGGCGCACCGCGACCGGTGAGGAGCTGTCGTGGCTGTCCCAGTGAGCGTGGACGCCACCTCCGCCGCGCCCGTACGCGCGGTCTCCGCTCGCCACTTCATGCGGCTCAAGCTGCGGGTGATGGGCAACAACTTCCGGGGCCAGGGCTGGCGGATCGCCCTGTTCATCGGTGGCGCGCTGGTCGGGCTCTGGTTCGCCGCCAGCGGCTTCTTCCTCTTCGCCGCGCCCGGCCTGGCCGACGACGGCCAGTACGCGGTGCTGATCGCGGCGGCGGGCGGCGGGCTGCTGGTGCTCGGTTGGCTGCTGCTGCCCCTCGTCTTCTTCGGCGTGGACGAAACCCTGGACCCGGCCCGGTTCGCGCTGCTGCCGCTGTCCCGCCGCACGTTGGTGACCGGCCTGTTCGCGGCGGCCCTGATCAGCGTGCCGGTGCTCGCGGTGCTCATCGCGACGTTCGGGCTGGTGCTGACCTCCTGGTCGTTGGGTGGCTGGTCGGCCGGACTGGTCGCGGTCGTGGGTGTGCTCGCCGGGCTGCTGCTCTGTGTGGCCGCGAGCCGGGCCGTGACAAGCGCCTTCGCCACCATGCTGCGCTCACGCCGGGTCCGCGACCTGGCGGCCGTGCTGCTGGCGGTGACCGCCGCGCTGATCGGCCCGTTGCAGGTCTTCGGTCTCGCCGCGCTGCGGGAGGCGGACTGGTCCCGGCTGTCCAGCGCGGCGACCGTGATCGGTTGGACGCCGTTCGGTGCCCCGTGGACCGCCGGCATCGACGTGGCCCAGGGCCGGGTGTGGGCGGCACCGGTCAAGTTGCTGATCACGGTGGTGGCGCTCGGCGCCCTGCTGGCCTGGTGGTCCCGGTCGCTGGAGTCGGCGATGGTGGGTGCGGCGAGCGCCGGTAAGGCCCCGGTTCGGCGAGGCGTGAGCGGCGGTGCGGTCGCTCAACTGTTTCCCCGCGTGGCCGGCTGGGTCCGTCGCGACCGGTTCGGCGCCCTGGTCGCCCGGGAGGCCCGTTACTGGTGGCGGGACGCTCGCCGCCGGGCCAACCTGATCACGATCGCGGTGGTCGGCATCTTCGTACCCGTGTTCATAAACGTCACTGGCGGGGACTTCGCGGCCATGGAGAGCGGTGGGTTGACGGCTGCGGCGAGCGACAGCTCACCGGTCGTGGTCACCATCTCCATGGTTCTCGTGGGTGTGCTCGCCGCGGCCACCCTGGCCAACCAGTTCGGCTTCGACGGCAGCGCGTACGCCGCGAACGTCGTGGCCGGGGTGCCCGGTCGGGTGGAGCTGCGGGCGCGGATGACGGCCTTCTCGCTGTACGTGCTGCCGATGCTGGCGCTCGTGTCGGTGGTGCTCGCGGTGCTGCTCAGTCGACCGGGTTGGCTCGGGCTCACCTTCGGCAGCCTGGTCGCCACCTACGGTGCCGGGCTGGCGGTGAACAGCCTGGTCTCCGTGCTCGGGGCCTACTCGCTGCCGGAGACGAGCAACCCGTTCGCGATGACCAGCGGCGCGGGCCTGACGAAGGGGCTCCTGGTCATGCTGAGCATGGTCGCCTCGGCGGTCGCCGCGGTGCCGATGGTGGTGGCCGCCGCGCTCCTCGGTGACGTGTGGCTCTGGCTGGCTCTGCCGCTCGGTGTGGCGTACGGGCTGGGCACGGCGTTGCTGGGGGCGTACCTGGCCGGCGACGTGCTGGACCGACGTCAGCCGGAACTGCTGGCCACGGTTACGCCGCGCCGTTGACTGGCGCGGTGGCCGGGACCTGGGCAGCGTCGGCGATGAAGTCGCGCCAGACGGCTGGCGCGAAGGTGAGGACCGGGCCGGAGCGGTCCTTGCTGTCCCGGACCAGGACGACACCAGGCACGTTGTCCGCCACCTCGACGCAGGCACCGCCCGTGTCACCGGACCTGGTCGACGTCCTCCAGCGGGGTTGAGCAACGGTCATGGCGTCACCTTCAGCTTCCGGACCAGATCCAGCGAGGCGCTTGTGGAGAGTGCTTCGCCGAGCAGGCTATCCCATTTACGACCAATCAGACGGACCACATCCGGGTCGTCGATGACGTGTCCACGAGCAACATCCTCGACATAGGTGACCCGTTCCCCGTCGGGCAGTTCAGCGAGCAAGAAGCCGCCGGTCAGTCCGACGTGAGCGCCGGCGTCGAGCGGCACGACGTGCAGACTGACACTGGGCATGACGGCGATTTCCATCAGCCGACCGAGCTGAGCGTCCAGTACCGCCGGCCCGCCGACCGGGCGGCGTAGAGCCGTCTCGTCCAGGACGAAGACGCATTGCGGCGACTCTGCACGTTGCCACAACTGCTGTCGTTCCATCCGGACCGTGACCAGCTCGTCCACGACCTTGGTGGGATTAAGGCCACCAGCGGAAATGACCGCGCGGGCATAGTCCTCGGTTTGCAGGAGCCCCGGAATCAGGCACGGCTCGAACTCGCAGAGCCTGATCGCCTGCTCCTCATGGTTGCGCCACGGAACGAACCACGTCGGCAGCCGCTGCCGATCGGCAGCCCGCAACAGCTCGGCGAGGAGGCCGCCGGTGGCGAGGGCCTCGTCGGCGGCGACAGCGAATTCCATTGTCGGCCGGCGTCGGCCGGTTTCGATGGCTGCGACGGTGGATGGACTCCACTTGGTGAGTGTCGCCAACGTCTCCTGGGACACCTCGGCACCGGCGCGGGCGGCCTTCAACGCCCGTACCCACATCTCGACGTTCATCCTTACCTCTCCGGTAAGTACGTGACTGCGCTGCGTAGTAAGCCCTGGCATCCTCCCCTTTCCGCGCCTTCCCGTCCAGGGTGGAGGGCACGCGGCCCGGCCGGTGGAGGCGACGTCCCGGCGACTGGGTCCTGCGTTCGGGCCGCCCCGGTCATCCCCCGGCCGGGGCGGCCCTCGTCGACCGGGAGGAGATGAGCCATGTTCCGATTCGTCAGGGGCAGGAACGGGGCGCGGTGGTCGTACCGGAGAAACAAGCCGGTGGTGAGCGCGGAGAGTGCGCCGAGGACGGAGCCCACGCGGCGGCCCGCGTGGGCGGACGGGCCGACGGTGGCCGTGCCGCGACCGGGCCGGGCCGGCTGGCTGACCCCGGCGCAGACCTGGCGCGCGAACGGCGGTCGCTGGTGAGCCGACCGCACCTACCGATGCGGCCGCTCTGGCGGTGTCGCGGCTGCGGGGCTCCCTGGCCGTGCCAGTCGGCGCGGCTGGCGCTGCTCGCCGAGTACCGGCACGACCGCGTGGGCTGCTGGTCTACCTGGGTGCCCTGATGACGGAGGCCGGCGCTCAGCTCACGCGGCTCACCGGGCGACCCGCCGACCTGCACGAGCGCTTCCTGGGTTGGGCGCGGGGCCGGGGCGGCACAATGTTTCACGTGAATCATGAGCCGGGTGCCGAGATCCATTCCACCGACCCGTTCGCGGTGCCGAGCGGGCAGCGGTCGCCGGTACGCCGGCTGCGTGGTCGCCTCGCCGCGCCGGTGACCCTCTGGACGGCGCCGGGCCCGGCCGGGCTGACGGTGTCGTCCACCCTGGTGGCCGAGGGGGAGCCGGACCGGCTGCTCGGGCTCGTCGACGCCGAGTCCGACCTCTGGGCGGCCGTCGAGGAGTCCGGGCGCTTCGCCGTCACGCCGCTCGGTCCGCCGCACCGGCAGCTCGCCGACCGGTTCGCCGGCCTCTTTCCCGCCCCGGGCGGGCTCTTCGCCACCGGTGGGTGGATCGAGACGCCCTACGGGCCGGTGCCGGCGGATGCCGGCGGGTGGGCGGGGTGCCGGCTGGACACCGCCCGGGAGTACGGCTGGGGCCTGCTGGTCGAGGCCACGATCGAGGCGGTCGACCTGGTCGAGGACGCCACTCCGCTGCTGCACTACCGAGGTCGCTATCACGAGCTGCCGGCCTGAACGGAGGCCTCGCCCGGGCGACCGATCATCGCAGTGACCTGAGTCACTTGGCGCAGCCAGCCAACCGCTCGGCGCACTCGCCGACCGCCGTCGATCTCAGCCTTCCCTGCCGGGGAGTGCGCTCTTTACGGTGCGCAAAACTCCCCTGACGCCTGTGAAGGTGGTGATCCACAAATGTCCACGGACACACCCGCTCCGGCCGCTTCCCAGTCGGACAAGTACCTCGCCGTACAACAGTCGGACGAGTTCGCCGGGCTGCGGCGTGCGCTGCGCGGCTTCGTCTTCCCGATGACCGTCGCGTTCTTCCTGTGGTACGCGCTCTACGTCATTCTCTCCGCGTACGCCCGGGACTTCATGGGCACGAAGCTGTTCGGCAGCAACATCAACGTCGCACTTGTCTTCGGCCTGCTCCAGTTCGTCTCCACGTTCGTGATCGCCTGGCTCTACTCCCGGTACGCGGACCGGAAGATCGACCCCGTCGCCGACCGGATCCGCGCCGAGATCGGGGAGGTGACCCATGAAGACGGTCCTCGCGGCTAATCCGCTCCTCGCGGCCGAGGCGGGCAACCACACGGCCCGCAACCTGACGATCACGCTGTTCCTGGTCTTCGTGGCGGTGACCCTGGGCATCACCATCTGGGCCAGCCGACAGACGAAGACGGCGACCGACTTCTACGCGGGTGGCCGCTCCTTCTCCGGTTTCCAGAACGGCATGGCGATCGGCGGCGACTACATGTCGGCCGCGTCGTTCCTCGGCATCGCCGGCATCATCGCGCTCTACGGTTACGACGGCTTCCTCTACTCGATCGGCTTCCTGGTCGCCTGGCTGGTGGCCCTGCTGCTGGTCGCGGAGCTGCTGCGTAACTCGGGCCGGTACACGATGGCCGACGTGCTGGCGTTCCGGATGCGCCAGCGCCCGGTGCGGACGGCGGCGGCGGTCTCCACCATCACGGTGTCGATCTTCTATCTGCTCGCGCAGATGGTGGGTGCCGGCGCGCTCGTCGCGCTGCTGCTCGGCATCCGGCCGGGCACGACCTTCCTGGGCATGGACGCGTCCACCGCGAAGATCGCCACCATCATCATGGTCGGCGCTCTGATGATCATCTACGTGACCGTGGGTGGCATGAAGGGCACCACATACGTGCAGATCGTCAAGGCGTTCCTGCTCATGAGCGGCGCGCTGCTGATGACGATCCTGGTGCTGGCAAAGTTCCACTTCAACCTGTCGGAACTGCTCGGCGCTGCCGCCTCCGCCTCCGGCAAGGGTGACAAGCTCCTCGAACCGGGTCTGCGGTACGGCGTCGAGGTCGCCGGCAACTCGACGCAGACCTTCTACAACAAGATGGACCTGCTCTCGCTCGGCATCGCCCTGGTGCTCGGCACCGCCGGCCTGCCGCACATCCTGATCCGCTTCTACACGGTGCCGACCGCGAAGGCCGCCCGCAAGAGCGTGCTCTGGGCGATCGGCATCATCGGCACGTTCTACCTGCTCACCCTGGCCCTCGGCTTCGGTGCGGCGGCGCTTGTCGGCAGTGAGGCAATCACCGCGCAGGACAAGGCAGGCAACACTGCCGCACCGCAGCTCGCCGAGGCGCTCGGCCTGGAGTTCTTCGGCGGCGACCTGGGCGGGGCGGCTCTGCTGGCGATCATCGCGGCGGTCGCCTTCGCCACCATCCTGGCGGTGGTGGCCGGGTTGACCCTGGCCTCCTCGTCCAGCCTGGCGCACGACTTCTACGCGAACGTCCTGAAGAGGGGCGAGACGTCCGAGCGCCAGGAGGTACGGGTCGCCCGGATCTCCGCCCTGGTGATCGGCGCGATCTCCATCCTCCTGTCGATCTTCGCGCAGAACCTCAACGTGGCGTTCCTGGTGGCGTTGGCCTTCGCGGTCGCCGCCTCGGGCAACCTGCCGGCGATCCTCTACAGCCTGTTCTGGCGGCGGTTCAACACCTCCGGCGCGGTCTGGGCGATCTACGGCGGTCTGCTCTCGGCAGTCCTGCTGGTGTTCTTCTCACCAGTGGTCTCCGGCGCTGCCACCTCGATGTTCCCGGAGCACGACTGGCAGTGGTTCCCGCTGTCCAACCCGGGCATCCTCTCCATCCCGTTCGGTTTCCTCTGCGGGTGGATCGGCACGATCATTTCCAAGGAGCACGACGAGGACAAGTACGCGGAGCTGGAGGTGCGCTCCCTCACCGGGGCTGGCGCCCACTGATCCAGGCACCGGGCCCCCTGTTGACGCCACGCGTCGGCAGGGGGCCTCTTGCCGCAATCGGGGCTCGGTAGGCTGACCAGTATGAAGGTTGCTGAGCGCTTCGGTCCCGGTCATCGCGTTCTCGTCACCGGCGGCGCTGGTTTCGTCCCATCGCACCTTGTCGACGCCCTGATCGCCCGTGGCTGCACGGTGGTGGCGCTCGACAACTTCGTCACCGGTTCCAAGGAGAACGTCGCCCACCTGCTGGGCCGGCCCACCTTCACGCTGGTCGAAGCGGACATCTCCGAGGGTCTGCCGACCCACGACCCGGCGCTTGCCGAGCGGTTCGACGCGATCCTGCACATGGCCTCGCCGGCCAGCCCCACCGACTTCGCCCAACTGCCCGTGGAGATCCTCCGGGTCGGCTCGGTGGGCACCCTGCACCTGCTTGAGCGCGCGGTCGCCGACGGCGCCCGGTTCCTGATGGCCTCCACCTCCGAGGCGTACGGGGACCCGAAGGAGCACCCGCAGCGCGAGACCTACTGGGGCAACGTCAACCCGATCGGGGTCCGCAGCGTCTACGACGAGGCGAAGCGCTTCTCCGAGGCCGCGACAATGGCGTACCACCGCTACCGCGGGCTCGACGCGGCCATCGTCCGGATCTTCAACACGTACGGCCCGCGGATGCGCCCGGACGACGGCCGCGCCATCCCCACCTTCATCTCCCAGGCGCTGCGCGGTGAGCCGATCACCGTGCACGGCACCGGCAACCAGACCCGGTCGATCTGCTTCGTCGAGGACCTGGTGCGGGGCATCCTGCTGCTGCTCGACTCGACCGAGACCGGCCCGGTCAACTGTGGCACCGAGCATGAGATGTCGATGCGGCAACTCGCCGAGTTGATCGTGTCACTCTCCGACAGCACCTCGTCGGTGACCTACGTCACGCGCAGCTCGGACGATCCGGAGATGCGCCGGCCCGATCTCACGCTCGCCCGGGAACTACTCGGCTACGAGCCGACGGTGGCGCCCGAAGATGGCCTGCGCCGCACTATCGCGTACTTCCGGGACCGGCTGGGATAGGCACCCACGGTCTCTGAGTGTCGGCTGAAGGCGGCGGTGGCTCCGGCTACGTACCCTGAGTGACATGTCTGCGACCTCGTCTGCCGGCGTCCCGTACCTGCACCGCAGCTCCGGACGCGCGTCGGTCCCTGGCCCCGACCGGGGTGCCTCCGGGCGTGCCCGTCCGACCGAGGCGCGCTTCTACCCGCCGTACGACGAGGAGCAGCCCAGGCCCGACGGCCCGGTGGGGCCACGGGGACCCGGCGGGCCGGGTGGCCCCGGTGGGTCGGGGCGTCGTGGGCCGCGCCCCCGGTGGGGTCGGATCGCCCTCGTCTCGGGGGTCGCGGTGCTGGTGCTGGCGCTGCTCGGCGGCGTCGGCGCCTGGCTGTACGCCCGCAACCTCGACGGCGACCTGGCCCGCACCGACCCGTTCGCGGAGATCACCGGTGGCCGGCCGGGCAAGACGGTGGATGGTGCGTTGAACATCCTGCTGGTCGGCAGCGACTCGCGGGACCCGGACGCGCCTGTCGACGCCAAGAGCCAGTGGCGTGCCGACACGATCATCGTGATGCACATCCCGGCCGACCACCAGGAGGCGTACCTGGTCTCCATCCCGCGCGACCTCTACGTGCCGATCCCGGAGAGCGCCGGCGCGGACTGCGGTTCCGGACAGCGCGCGAAGATCAACGCTGCGTTCGCGTTCGGCGGCCTGCCGCTCGCGGTTCGCACAGTGGAGTGCTTCACCGACGTCCGGATCGACCACGTGATGGCTATCGACTTCGGCGGTTTCAAGGAGGTCACCGACGCCCTCGGCGGGGTGGACCTGAAGGTGGAGCGGACCATCACCTCGATCCACAAGCCGTACCGGACGTTCACCAAGGGCACCAACCACATGGACGGCGCGGAGGCGCTTGACTGGATCCGTCAGCGCAAGCAGTTCCCGGACGGGGACTTCGCCCGGATGCGGCACCAGCAGGAGTTCCTCCGGGCGCTGATGGACAAGGCGGCGAGCTCCGGCACGCTGGCGAACCCGGGCAAGCTCAACAACTTCCTCAAATCGGTGACCGCGGCCGTAACCGTCGACAGGGATTTCTCCGTTACCGATATGGCGTTGCAGTTCCGCAACCTGCGCGGCCAGAACCTCACCTTTGTGACAAGCCCGAACTCGGGCAGCGACACGATCAACGGCGAGTCGGTGGTGGTCTCCGACCGGGAGAAGGCGCTCGCCATGTACCAGGCAATGACTGCGGACACCATGGCGGACTGGGTCAAGGCCAACCCGCCGAAGGGCAAGGACGGCGGCTGACCGCACCGGTCGGTCGGCTGGTACGCCGGGCGGACGCTCACCCCGCCGTTCGGGTCATCGAGGTGCGACGATCGATCCGATTCGGGTAGGTCCGTGTCGAGATTGACCCGGGATGAACTCGCCAAGTCGATTTGATGTACGTACAGTGGTGCCGCCCCCTCCTGATCACGAGCTGGAGCACGCATGCCGGTTCAGGCCAGTCGCCGCCCCTCCTCCCCCGGGTCCGCCGCCCCCAGCGGCCGCGTCGCCGCGGCCATACCGGCGCAGGTACACCCCGCGCGTGGTGGGCCGGGTGGCCGCCCGCCCGGCGGCGGTGACGGCGGCCGGGTGGGTGGCGCAGGGGCTGCGAAGAAGCGGACCAAGCGCAAGGACCCGCTCTGGGCCCGGCTGACTGTGGTGTTCGGGGCGGTGCTGATGCTCAGCAGCGGTGTGGGCATCGTCGGCGGCAAGGTGCTGATCGGCCAGGCCACCGGGGACATCGCCCAACGCAACCTGCTCGGTCAGGCGAGCAAGTCCGACGCCGAGGGCGGGGCCAGCCTGGACGGCCCGATCGACATGCTGCTGCTCGGCGTGGACGCCCGGGAGCGCTGGGCCGCCGACAACGTCCGCTCGGACAGCATCATCATCCTGCACATCCCGGCCACCCACGACCAGGCGTACCTGATCTCCATCCCCCGGGACACCGAGGTGCAGATCCCGGCCCGCCCGAAGAACGGTTGGTCCGGTGGCAGCGCGAAGATCAATGCGGCCTTCGAGGTGGGCGCCCGCAACGGCGGCGGCTGGGAGGGCGGCGCCCAGTTGATGGCCGAGACGATCAAGGGGCTCACCGGCGTCAGCTTCGACGGCGCGGCGATCATCAACTTCGGCGGCTTCAAGAACGTCATCGACACCCTCGGCACCGTGCGGATCTGCGTGAGTCAAGAGGTCAAGTCGAAGCACATGTCGTTCGTCGACGGCAAGCCGATGTGGAACGCCGACGCCAAGAAGACCGGCAAGAAGATGACCCAGGTGGTGCACAAGAAGGGCTGCCAGCAGATGGAGGGCTGGGCGGCACTTGACTACTCCCGGCAGCGCTACGGGCTGGCCAGTGGCGACTACGACAGGCAGCAGAACCAGCAGCAGCTGATCAAGGCGATGGCCAAGAAGGCCACCGACGGCGGGATGCTCACCAACCCGGCCAAGCTCCAGCAGCTGATCAAGGCGGCCGGCAAGGCGTTCGTGCTGGACACCGGCGGCGCGTCGATCGAGAACTTCATCTTCACCATGCGCGGGGTGACCGCGAACGAGCTGACCATGCTCAAGACCAACAACGGCACCTTCAACGGCACCAGCAACGGTACCGAGGCGCTGAACGACGAGACGAAGGAAATGTTCCGGGCGGTCAAGCAGGACAAGCTCGCCGAGTTCGTCTTCAACCACCCCGAGGTGATCTCCACCCGCAAGTGAGGCCGGTGGCGGGAGTCCCGGAAAGCCGGCGACCATCCCGTCACCCCGCGTAGCCTGACGTGAGCAGGTTTCACGTATCGGCTGCGGGGAGGCGGTCACGTCCAGGTGGGGACGGAACGCGGCGGGCCGGGCCGGGGCGGCCCCGCCCACCCGGGCACGCCACGCCCTCGGGTCACGGATCATGCTCGGCCTCGGCCTGGTCCTCGTCCTGCTGGCCGGGCTCGCCATGGTCGGGCTCAAGACGCTCACCAACCGGTACGACCGCACGGTGACCAAGGAACAGTTGCTCGACCCCGACGCCCGCACCGCCCGCACCGACCTGGACGGGCCGCTCAACTACCTCCTGGTCGGCTCCGACCGCCGCCCCGGCGGCAGCGGCCCGGACCAACGCTCCGACACCATCCTCATCGTGCACGTGCCGGCCGGCCAGCACGAGGCATACCTGATCTCCGTCCCGCGTGACCTGCTGGTCGCCATCCCGCCGGGAAACGGCTTCGGCGGCGGTCAAGACAAGATCAATGCGGCGTACGAGCACGGCGGCGGCGGGCCGGCCGGGGCCCAACTGCTCTCGGCCACCCTCAACCGGCTCACCGGAATCCGGTTCGACGGTGCCGCGCTCATCGACTTCTCCGGCTTCCGGAAGGTCATCGACCTCCTCGGCGGGGTCCAGATGTGCGTGGACACCGAGGTCCGCTCCATCCACACCAACCGGGTTTTCCCCGTCGGCTGCCAACAGATGGACGGAGCGCAGGCCCTGGACTACGTCCGGCAGCGCTACGACCTGCCCGGGGGCGACTACGACCGGCAACACCACCAGCAGCAACTGCTCCGGGCGATGCTGGACAGCGCCGGCCGGGCCGATCTGCGCAGCAACCCGGTCAAGTTGGATCAGGTGCTCCGCGCGGTGGGCGGCTCGTTGACAGTCGACACCAACGGCGTACCCCTGGAGGACCTGCTCCTCGCGCTACGCGCGCTGCCGCCCGACGGGATGCGCGGCGTCCAGGTGCCGTCGTCCCCACAGACCATCGACGAGGTCTCGTACGTGGTGCTCGACAACGGGGGCAACGGGCTGTTCGAGGCGGTTCGTGGCCGTCAGATGCCGTCCTGGGCCCAGGCCAACCCGCGCTGGGTGACCCGGTTGTGACAGTACTGACGGCCAGGTCGGTGCCGAACCGGCCGACGAGGATCTAGTGTTGCTTCCTGTGTTCGGACCCCAGGTTCCCACCGTGCCCGTGACCGAGATCGCCGACGAGACCTACCTGCTGGATGTGCGGGAGGCCGACGAATGGGCGGCCGGCCATGCTCCCCAGGCCCACCACCTGCCGATGATGGAGCTGCCGGCCCGGCTCGCGGAGGTGCCCACCGACCGGGAGGTGGCGGTCGTCTGCCGCTCCGGGGGGCGCTCCGCCCAGGTCGTTGCCTACCTGGTGAACAACGGCTGGGAGCAGGTGCGTAACGCCGACGGCGGAATGCGCCAGTGGGCTGCGGTCGGCCGCCCGGTGGTCGACGCGAACGGGCAGCCCGGCCAGGTCATCTGAGGCGGCCGGGATGGGTGGTCCACTGGTCTTCGCTCACCGCGGCGCCTCGTACGACCTTCCCGAGCACACCCTCGCCGCGTACCTGCGGGCGCTCGACGAGGGTGCCGACGGCCTGGAGTGCGACGTCCGGCTGACCAGGGACGGGCACCTGGTCTGCGTGCACGACCGGCGACTCGACCGCACCAGCAACGGCCGCGGGCTGGTCAGTGCACGTACCCTCGCCGAGCTGGAGGCGCTTGACTTCGGCTCGTGGCATCCGGGCAGCGCGCCGAGCGGAGACCTGCCCCCGGACGACTCGCACACCCGGCTGCTGACCCTGACCCGGCTGCTGGAGGCGGTGCTCGCCGCCGGGCGGCCGGTCCGGTTGCTCGTGGAGACGAAGCACCCGTCCCGCTACGGCGCGAACGTGGAACGCCGACTCGTCAGCCTGCTGCGCCGGTACGGGCTGGCCGACCCGGCACCGGACGATCCGGTGCAGGTCACCGTCATGTCGTTCCACCCGCTGGCGGTCCGCCGGGTGCGCGAACTCGCCCCGACGCTGCCCACTGTGCTGTTGCTCGATGTGTTGCCGCGCTGGCCGCGGCTGAGCCGGCTGCCGTTCGGCACCCGGATCGCCGGGCCGGGCATCGACCTGGTCCGGGCCCGTCCGCAGTTGCTGCCCGCACTCCGCACGGCCGGCAACCAGGTGTACGTCTGGACGGTGAACGAGCCCACCGACCTTGAGCTGGTGCTGGCGGCCGGGGCGGACGGGATCATCACCGACCGGCCGGGGTACGCCCTCGCCCGGCTGGACCGCTGACCGGCAGGGGTGCCAAATTCGGGTCGGCGGTGCAGACTCGGCACATGCCGGAGCGTATCGATTTCCCCGCTCTCCTCACCGGTCACACCATCATCATCGAAATGATCAATTCCGGTGAGGCGGGCCTTCCGGTCCTCAGCCAACTGCTCCGGATGGCCCAGCCCGCCCTCGGCGCGACCGGGATGGCGTTCGTCGAGTTCGGTCCGACAGGTGGGCGGGTGATCGCCGCGACCGGCGCGGCGGTCTGGGCCCTCGGCCGTCCACTGGCGGTCGACGACCCGGACACGGTCTGCCTGCTCAACGGGCCACGGGTGCGCAACGTGCTGGTGGGCCGCCTGAACGGCAAGCTGGCCGCCGAACTGGCCGGCAGCGACCTGCGCTGGATGGTGGTCTCCCGGGCCGAGATCGGCGGCCACACCGTCGGCAGCCTGCACGCGCTCTATCCCGGCGACGACGAGCCGGACGCCGAACGGCAGGGGGTGGTCGGCTACCTCGCATCCTGTGTCGCGCACATGTACGGCGACCAGACCGGCCTGCCGGTGCACGGCGACGGCCCGGTGGTGGCCGCCCTCGCCGACGGACTGGCCGTCGTCGACCGGGACGGGCACGTCCGACTCTGGAACCCGGCCGCCGCCCAGGTCACCGGCCGCCCTGTCGACCAGGCGCTGAGCCGTCCACTGCCGTTCCCGCTGCCGCCCTCCGGTCAGGTCCGCGACCACCGGATGCCGGACGGCCGCTGGCTGCGGATCACCTCCGGCGAGCTGCCCGGTCCCGGCACGCTGCGGGTGGTCACCTTCCGCGACATCACCGACCAGCAGCGCCGCGACCACGACCGGGAGCTGTTCGTCGCGGTGACCAGCCACGAACTCCGCACCCCGGTCACCGTGATCAAGGGGTACGCGGACACCCTCACCGACCACTGGGACTCGCTTACCGAGGGCGACCGACGGCAGGCCGCCCGGGTGATCGGGCAACGCGCCAACGAGCTGGCCCGGTTGGTCGACCGGCTGCTCAGCTCGGCGGCCGAAGCCGGGCCGGGTGACGATCCGCCCACCCCGTTCGATCTCGGCGAAGCGCTGCGCGCCGCGGTCCTGGACCTGCCTACCGAGTTGCGTCACCGGTTGGCGCTCCATCTCCCGGTCGACCTGCCCAAGGCGCTCGGCCACCGGCCCAGCCTGGCCACCGTGGTGACCGAGCTGACGACGAACGCCGGCAAATACTCCCCACCGGAGTCGCCGATCGAGATCACCGCCTCGGTGGACGGTCAACTTGTCGCGTTCCGGGTCAGCGACCGGGGCATCGGCATCCGACCGGAGCACGTGGAGCGGGCGTTCGACAGGTTCTGGCAGGGCGAGTCCGGCGACCGGCGCGGCTACCCGGGGGCAGGGCTCGGCCTCTATCTCGTCCGCCGGATCGTTGAACAACAGAATGGATGGGTATCCCTACGTCCAAGGACCGGCGGCGGTACGGTCGCAGAGGTGCGGCTACCGCGCGGTTGACCGAGGTGACGCGACGTGGAGGCGACGGTGGCAGCGAGGGATCAGGCGTGGTGCGTGGTGGTTCCGCACCACCCGGTCGGGGCACGGCTGGCTCGGCGCCGGCTCGCCGGTGACCTGGCGGACGTCGTACCCCCGACGCTCCTCGCGGATCTGATCGCGGTGCTCGCGGAGCTGGTGGGCAACGCGGTGCGGCATGCCAGGCCACTGCCCGGCGGAGTGGTCCGGGTGGCCTGGCGGTTGCGGCCCTCGGCGCAGGGCCCACAGATCCAACTCGGCGTCACCGACGGCGGCGCGAGCACCACGCCACGGGTCCGGACGGCCAGCTCGGACGCGGCGGACGGGCGAGGGCTGCACATCGTGGCAGGTCTGGCCACCCGCTGGGGTGTCGAGCGGGACGGCATGGGCCAGCGCGTCTGGGCGGAGTTCGACCCGGCGCCGGCGCCCCGACCCGACCTGGTGCCGGCGGCCTGAGTCCGGCTCTGGCGGGTCCGGCCCACGGCCGGCCGGCCGGGCCTCTAGGCTGTGACGCCGTGAGTAAGCGTCGAAAGAGCCAGCGCACCGCCACCGACACTCCCCGCCGCGACAAGGTGCGTGACGTCTTCGTGCCGCGTCCGTTCGACGGGCTCGTCGACGAGGTCGAATGGATCGCACTTCGCGAATTGGTGCCCGCCGCCTCGGCACCGCTGCGGCTGACCCCCGCAGTGGTCGAGGAGTTCGGGGACCGGCAGGTGACGCTCGCCACGGTGCTGCCGATGGCCGCTCCGGCGATCACCAAGCCGGACGGTCGGGTGCTCATCGGCCTTCAACGCCACCAGCAGTCCGGGGACGTCTCCCGGGATCTTGCCGAGGCGCTGCTCTGCGCGCTGCGGACCGAGCCTGGTGGCCAGGTGGCAGTGCCGCCGCTGCCCGGCCCGGGGCCCCGCCTACAGGACATCCTCGTGGACGGCCCACTGGAGATCACCATGCATGAGGGGTTCGAGTTCTGGCTCGACCCCGGTGCCGCCGACGATCCGACGGTGCAGGCATCGCTGGAGCGGGCGAACGCCGCCATCTACCCGACCGTGCGGCTGACCGCGGCGAAGGCCGCGTACTGGTGTCAGGTCCCGGAGAAGGCACACGTGCGGTGGGTGCTGCCGGACGACGAGGACGCCGCCCTGGACGCACTGGCCCGCCTCGGTGCGGCCGGCTCGCTGACGCTCGGCGAGCAGACCAAGTTCGCCGGCATGTTCCGCGCACACGGTCGGCTGGTCCCGGTCTGGGACCTGCCGGAGGAGACTCCGGCGGCCGACTGGGAGGAGCCGGTGGCGCAGTTCGCCAAGCGGTACGCCGAGGCGCTGGCCGACACCGATCCGCTGGACGCCCCCGGCCGACGCTCCCGCCAAGGGCTGCTCGGCCGCCAGCTCACCCTCCGCTGAGTCGCGTCCCGGCGCGGGCGACCACGCTCACAACGGCTCGCGGCTGATCGGGCAGGACATGCAGCGCGGGCCGCCCCGGCCGGAGCCCAACTCGGAGCCGGCGATCGGGATCACCTCGATGCCGGCGCGCTCCAGTTGGGCGTTGGTCTCGGTGTTGCGCTCGTAGCCGACGCAGAGCCGGGGCGCCAGGGCGAGGGTGTTGTTGCCGTCGTCCCACTGCTCGCGTTCCGCGGTCACCGGGTCCAGCCCGGTGTCGATGACCCGCAGCAGGTCGAGGTCCATCGCGTCGGCGGCAGCCCGTAGGAACGGCGCCGGCCCGTCCACCCGCGGGTCCGCACCGTCCGCGCCGGCGATCACCGTGTACGCGGACAGCGTGCTCGCGATGTTCGGATACATCAGTACGGCGTCCACGTCGACCATCGTGCAGACAGTGTCGAGGTGCATGGTGGCGCGCTTCTGGGCGATCGGCACCACCAGGATGGTGTGCGCCAGGCCGGCGGCGAAGACCTGTCGGCCGAGTCGTTCCGCGCCGGCCGGCGTGGTCCGTTCGCCCACCCCGACCGCCAGCACCCCGGGGGCGAGCAGCAGTACGTCGCCGCCCTCCAGGTGCTCGAGGTTCGGGCGGTAGACGAACTCGGTGCCGGCGAAGCGTGGATGGTGGCGGTAGATGGCGTCGGTGAGCGTGGTCTCGCGACGTCGGGCCGGCATGGCCAGGCTGGTGACCCCGACCCGGTCGCCGATCCACAGCGACGAGTCGCGGGTGAACAGCAGGTTGGGCAGCGGGTCGATGACGAAGTCGTGTCGGTCCATCAGCGTGTAGACGAGCCCGCCCGGCCGCTCCGAGCTGATCCGCAGCTCCTCGTGGGCCAGCCCGGCGGTGAGCACGTCGGCCAGGGCGGCCGGGTCGAGGTAGGAGAGATGGTCGGCGACGCGGGCCCGCAGGGTGTCACCGAGCCGTCGGGAGCGCAGCACCTGCTCGGTGAGCTCCGCACGGGCGTCCGCGACGGCAAGCGTCTCGGCCAGCAGGGTGGCCAGGTACAGCACCTCAACTCCACGGTCGCGCAGGGCTGCGGCGAACGCGTCGTGCTCCTCCTGGGCCCGCCCGACCCAGGGGATCGCGTCGAACAGCAGCGAGTCGTTGTTGCGCGGGGTGAGCCGGGCCAGTTCGGGGCCGGGCCGGTGCAGCAGGACGGTGCCGAGCCGGCCGACTTCACTGTCGACGAAGTGGGTCACTCCCGCAGCGTAGGGCAGGGTTTGGCGGCATCCGAGAAAAGAACTGTGGATGAATATGGCATTCATCCGCAGTCATTCCGGCGCTCCGGCTTGCCGAACACCGGTAGTGGCAACGTAGGGTAGTGAGGACATAACTTCGAGGGACCTTTTGCCGGAGGTCGCGATGACTGTCTTTCCCGCACGACGAGCCGTACCGTCCGCTCGGGCACTGCCGCCCGTCGCGGTGCCACACCCCCGAGTGGAGTCGCCGGGGGCTCTCGAACCGGTCCGTCCGACACCGCTCGAATGGGCTCGCCGCCGTCGTGCCGAACGGGGTGCGCGCCGCCTGGAGGCGGCCGGGGCGCGCGCACTGGGGCAACTCGACCACCTCGGGCCCGCCTGGCACGTCATCGAGTGGCCGCGCACCGACGTGACCGACGTGCTCGACCGTGGTCAGGACGACCGCGCCGGGTTCCTCGCCATCGGGCCGAGCGGTCTGTTCGCCGTGACCATCGCCGACCACGGCCGGGCCCGGGTGCTCGTCGCCGGGGACGTCGTGCAGATCAACGGCAAGCGTCCGCCGTACGTGGCCGAGACCCGCCGGGACGCCAAGCGGGCCAGCAAGGCCCTCTCCGACGCGGTGGGGCTGCCCGTCCCGGTGACGCCGGTGCTGACCTTCGTCGGCTCCGGCGTGATCAGCGTCTACGGCCTTCCGAAGGACTGTCTGATGGCCACCCACCGGGAGTTGGACCGGCTCCTCGTGGCTGGTGGCAGCCGGATCAGCCCGGCCACCGCCGAAAAGCTTTCCCGGGTCGCACAGCACCCCGGCACCTGGTTGAACGGCACGTACCGTCCACCGGCCGACTACCGGTGGTATGACGAGGGCCGAACGGCCGCTGACAAGGCGGCCCGTCGCCGGTAACGTCACCGGCGACGCCACGCGGCTCCGGTCCCCCCTCGACCTCACCGGTTTCCGCGCCGTCACCGACCGCCTCGGTTCAGGCTGCGCGGCTCGGTGACCCGGTGCGCTCGGTGATTCCGTCGGCGACCCGCTAGCGTGGACAGTCGATCGGTGCACATAGGAGGCGCGGTGGCCCACGTCGAACTTTCGCTCTCAGAAGCGTTCGTGCCGGCGACACGGGCCTTGCCTGAACCGGAGGCCGGCAACGTCGGCCAGTGGTCCTCGACGGTCTCCCGGGCCGACGAGCCGTGCCTGCTCATCGACGCCGACACCCTGGTGGTGGCGATCTCCACCGCCGGCTGCGAACTGCTCTGCCTGGGCGACCCGGACGGCCTGATCGGGCGTCCGCTGCTCAACGGCGGGCTGCGCCTTCTCGACTTCACCGCCAACCGGGGCGAGCTGACCGAGGCCGAGATCGACAAGATCCCGCCCCTGCTGGCGCTCTCCTCCGGTCGGCTCGCCCGCGGACTACTCCGGGTGCAGGCCGCCTCGGCGAACAGCTCCGACGCGACTGTCGACGCGATCTCCACCCCGGTGCTCACCGACGGTGCCGTGGCCGGCTCGCTCACCTTCTTCTCCGAGGTCTGACCTGCGACAAAGCCGCACACGGCGTTGCTGGCTCAGGCGCGCGGGAGTAGCCCGTAAGGTGCCCTCATGCTCGATATCGCCGTGCTGCCAGGGGAGTACGCCGTGTGCCGGCTGGCCGCCGGCACCGCCCTGCCGTACGCGATGTCGAGTGGGCTGAGCGGCACCGACGTGATCTCCGTGAGCTGGACCTCGGACGGGATCTCGGTGATCTGCCCAGCAGATCGGGTGCCGGCGCAAGCCGTGGTGGAGACCAGTTGGCGCTGCCTGCGGGTCACCGCCCCGGTGGGGTTGGCCAGCACCGGCAGCCTGGCCGCGCTTGTCGACCCGCTCGCCGAGGCACGGGTAAGCGTGCTCACCTTCTCCACCTTCGACACCGACTATCTGCTGGTGCCGGCCGTCCGGCTGACCGAGGGCACGGCGGCGCTCCAGCGCGCCGGGCACCGCGTCACCGGCTGACCTTCACCCGCTCGGGCGCTGACCCTACGATGGGCTCGGCCACCCCGGCCGCGACGAATTCTCCGATGTCCCGAGGATCGGCCCGTGCCGTTCACCCCACCCCGCCCCTCGTCCCCCCCACCACGGGCGACGTCCCACCGCCGACCGGCGCCCCGCGACCGGGCATCCGATCACGTCTCCGTGCGACCCACCGCGCAGATCCGACGGGTCGCGCTCGCCGTGCTCGCCAGCGCGGTGCTCGCCGGCTGTGGCGCCCCACCCGAGTTGTCCGAGCCGACCGCAACGCCCACCCGCACCGCGGCCCCGACGGCATCCGGACCGAGCACCCCACCCACCGGCCCGTCGACGAGCGCGCCGCCACTCGGCACGGTCACGCCCACCCCGGACGCCGGGCTCGTCGCGACGGCCTGCCGGAACGGCCCGACCGGTCAGCGGGTGGTGCAACTGCTGCGGGGCCGGGCCGGAGTGCTGCCGGCCAACGTCCGGGTCCAGGTCCGCACCGGGCCGCTCTGCGCCGCCGAGTGGCAGTACACCGTCCTGGAGGTGACCGGACACGAGGAACTCCAGGTGGTCACCCGGGGCCAGGGCAGCGCACCGACCCTGGTCACCGCCGGCACCGACGTCTGCACCATCGAGGTACGCGCCACCGGCCCGGCCGGAATCCGAGCCCTCGCCTGTGACGCCGGGCCGGCCGTCGGGCCGAGTGCGTAGGCTGATCGACATGCCGGGAACACCACCTACCCACTTCGTCTATCTCGGGCCGGAGGGCACCTTCGCCGAGCAGGCGCTGCGCTCCCTCCCCGCCGCCGAACGCGGCACCCGTACACCTGCCCGCAGCGTCGGAGAGGCGCTTGACAGCGTCCGGACCGGTGACGCCGACGCGGCGCTGGTGCCGCTTGAAAACTCGATCGGCGGCGCGGTGGGCGTCACCCTGGACGAGATGGCCGAGGGTGAGCCGTTGGTGATCACCCGGGAGGTGATCCTTCCGGTGGAGTTCGTGCTCGGTGCCCGCCCCGGCACACCGCTGACCGCGATCCGCACCGTGGCGGCCCATCCGCAGGCCTCCACCCAGTGCCGGGGCTGGCTGCGCGACCATCTGCCGGACGCCGTGGTGGTCGACGTGCTCTCCAACGGCGCTGCCGCGGCGGGCGCCGGTGCCGGCACGTACGACGCGGCCATCTGCGCGCCGATCGGGGCGGCCCGGCACCGGCTCAGCACACTCGCCGACAAGATTGCCGATCATCCGGACGCGGTGACCCGCTTCGCGTTGGTGTCCCGTCCCGGGCCACCTCCGCCGTCGACCGGCGACGACCTCACCTCGCTCGCTGTCTACATCGCACACGACCGGGTCGGCGCGCTGCTGTCCGTGCTCATGGAGTTGGCCGTCCGGGGCGTCAACCTGACCCGGATCGAGTCCCGCCCCACCGGGGAGGCGCTGGGCCGTTACGTCTTCTTCCTGGACTGCACCGGGCACGTGGCCGACGTACGACTGGGCGAGGCGTTGCAGGGGCTGCGCCGGGTCTGCGCGGACGTCCGCTTCCTGGGCTCGTACCCCCGGCACCGCTGGGCCGGGGGTACTGGCGATCGGCCGGTGCCCGCGCCGACGGGCCTCTCCGACACCGACTACCTCGACGCGGCGGCCTGGCTGGCCCGACTACGCACGGGCGAGCTGACCTGACCGGCTGGCGCCCCGCGCCACTCCCGACCAACCAGCAGATCGGGAGCGGTCGCGTGGCGGTGGTCAGCTCAGCAGACCGCCGAGCAGGCCGCCCTCCTGCTGCTGCTGGCCGCTGCCCATGACCGGCGGCTCCTCGGACGGCTGCACCACCACGAAGCCCTGCCCGGCGAAGCTCATCGTGAACGACTCGCCGGTGCGCCGGCCCAGCAGCGTGCCGAGGCCCAACTGCTCGGCCCGGTGGTAGCCGGTCTGGAGGTTGGCCGACCAGCAGACGGCGGCCTGCGGGTCGACGTACGTGGGGGCGTCCACGTTGAGCACGACGGGGGTGCCCTTGGTGGTGATGGCGATCCGTCCGTGGCCGCTGAACACACAGTTGAACAGGCCGGACGACGAGGCCATGCCGGCACCGCCGACCATCCTGATGTCGTACTGGAGGGTCGAGTCGAAGGCGAGCACGCTGGAGCCGTTGATGGAGAGGGCGTCGCCCGGCTCCAGGTCGATGATGTGCACGTCCTTGGCAAGCTCGGCGAGGAAGACGTCACCGTGGCCGGAGACCTTCATCAGGGGGACACCCTCGCCGGTGAGCTTCTGCTTGAGAAACTTGCCGAGCCCGCCCGAGCCCAGCGCCTGGAACTGCACATTCCCCTGGTAGGCGACCATCGACCCGACCCGGGCCATCGCCTCTCCGTTGAGTTCGATCTTCAACATCTTGGAGTTCTGCAGCCGCATGCCGGGCTGCGCGGACTCCTTCTCCAGATTCTCCGTGGAGAACAGCTCACTGCGCATGAAAGGGTGCCTCCTGACAGGGTTGCGTTCGCTGCACCGAAGGTAGGCGACCAGGGCAACCACGGGCCATCGGCCGAGCGGGGACCGGGCGGCCGTCGGTGGGCTCAGCCCCAGCCCAGCGCGTGCAGCCGGTCGTCGTCGATGCCGAAGTGGTGGGCGATCTCGTGCACGACAGTCACCGCCACCTCGTCGACGACGTCATCGTCGTTGTCGCAGATCCGCAGGATCGGACGCCGGTAGATGAAGATCCGGTCCGGCAACACGCCGGAGTAGTCCCAGCCGCGGCTGGTGAGGGCGTGGCCTTCGTAGAGGCCCAGCAGGTCGGCCTCGCCCGGCGGTGGGTCGTCCTCGACGAGGATGACCACGTTGTTCATCAGGCCGAGCAGTTCCTCGGGCACCTCGTCGAGGGCGTCGCCGACCAGCTCCTCGAAGCGCTCACGGGTCATTTCCACCGGCACGTCGACCATTCTGCCCGATGCCGGACCGGGTCGGCCCCTCGTGACGTGTCGCGGCCGGCCCCGCAGGCTCACGGAGAGAGCGACCGCCGGGCGGCTGCTCTGTCCGTGAACGAGCGGTTGTGGGTCGAACGGCCGTTGTGGGTCGACCGCTCAGGAGGCCAGTCGCGCGCTGAGGGTGATCTCGGCACCCGGCGAGAGCAGTCGGGAGATCGGGCAGTTGGCCTTGGCGGACTCGGCGAGCTTCTGGAACTCCGCGTCGTCGATCCCCGGGACCTGACCGACGGTCTCCAGGTCGATCCGGGTGACGGTCATACCGGCGTCGGTCTTGTCCAGGTGGACCTTGGCGGTGGTGTCGACCGAGGTGGCCGTCGAGCCGGCGTCGGCGAGCGCCTTCGAGAACGCCATCGAGAAGCAGCCGGCGTGCGCGGCGGCGATCAACTCCTCGGGGTTGGTGCCCTCGCCCTCCTCGAAGCGCGACTTGAACGAGTAGTTGCCCGACAGGCCACCCTTACCGGTGCGGACCGTGCCGGCACCCTCGGTGAGATTGCCCTGCCATTGTGCTGAAGCGGTACGGATAGGCATGAGGAGAACGCTAGCGGAAAGGTGACCGTCGGGCGACCGACCGGCACTGACGCCTACCATGCGATCCCTGTCACCACGGGCTGACTGTGCCATGATGCGACCAGGTCCCTGACCGGCGGAAGGATGGCCGATGTCCGACGAGCTTCCGATCCCGCGGCAGGGCGACCGGTCCGACCAGCCGACCGTGATCGAGTGGGGTGCCGCCGACCCGGCTCCGCGACGCCGGTTCGGCCTGTCCCTGGCCAATCTCACGCAGGACCCGCGGCTGCCGCTGCTGCTCGCCGGTCTGGGCGCGGTGGCCGGGGTCGCCTCGCTGATCGGCGAGTGGCTGGTGATGAGTCTGCCGAACGGCGGCCCGGACGGTGAGAGCACGATCGAGGTGCCGGCCGGGGTGTCCGAGGTCGGTGGGTTCGGGGTTGGCTACCTGGTCGGGCTCCTCGGCCTCGTCTGCACGGTGGCCCTCGCCCTGCGCGGCACGGCGGCGGTGCGGCCGAACGCCCGGTTGGTCGGTCTCACCCTGGCCGGTGCCCTGCTGACGCTGCTGGTCGCCGCCACGGCCACCCTCGACGACCCCAGTCAGCGCAACTTCTTCTACTCGCCACAGGACGGCTTCCGGGCCGAGTACGGCCGCGGTGTGGTGATGGCGTTCGTCGCCTGCGTACTGCTCGGTGCGGCCCTGCGACTGGCTCCGGCCGCACCGCCCGGCACACCTGTCGGGCCGCTGGCGGACGACGGCCCCGGCGACGCGCCGACGGCCCGCCCGTGGCGCCGGCACCGCGACCGCAACCCGGCCGAGGGCGACGCTCTCCCCTCACCGGCCGACCTCACCGTCACACCCGTCGCCCCCTTCACCCACCCCACCCCACCGTCCTGACCCCCGGCCGCGAGCTGCCACCTCCCGGGCCGACACCAGGTGCGCCAGGCCACCCGTCCGGAGCCGACAGCGCGGGGGCGGAGCGAGGATGGTTTGTTCGCGTCCGATTCGCCTGGAAGCCATGGATGCGACCCGTTCCGCGAGGTACGGTTGCTGCCCGCCACGACGCCAGGGTCTCCTCAGCAGAAGGGGACGGCAGGCGCGACGGCGGTGGGCGAAGGAGGAACGATGACCCGCCCGGGACTGCCCAAGCTGATCGCGACCGACCTCGACGGAACGCTGGTCCGCAGCGATGACACCGTCTCCGCGTACACCCATGGGGTGCTCGACCGGGTGCGGGCCGCCGGAATTCCGGTGGTCGGCGCGACCGGTCGCGGCCCTCGGCTCACCGAGTTGACCCGCAACGACATCCGGGCCGCCGACTTCCTGGTGATGGCCGGCGGCGGCCGGGTGGTCGACCAGAGTGACCCGGCCGGCCCGCTGGTGCTGCGCGACGAGCGGCTGCCCGCCGAGGTGCTGGCCCGGCTGCTCGCCGACCTGGAAGCCGAGGTCGGGCCGCTTACCGTGATGGTCGAGGCGTCCGACGAGCACGACGCCCCGCTCTGGGGCGACTACCACGAGAGTTGGCCCTACCAGGACCGGTTCGAGGCGCGGAGCCGAGCGGAGTGCCTCTCCTGCGACGTGATCAAGGCGTTCGCCCGGACCGCCGACCACCACGTGGACGAGTTGCTGGCGGTGGCCCGCCGGATCATTCCGCCGCAGGTCGCCACGCTCACCCAGGCCGGGCTCGGCTTCATCGAGATCTGCCCGCCGGGCGTGGACAAGGCGACCGGGCTGACGGTGGTGGCACAGACCCTCGGCGTGGACCCGGCCGATGTCCTGGTCTTCGGGGACATGCCCAACGACCTGCCGATGTTCGCGTGGGCGGGCTGGGCGCGGGTGGCGGTGGCCAACGCGCACCCCGAGCTCCGCGCCGCCGCCGACGAGGTGACCCTGCGCAACGACGACGACGGAGTGGCGGTGTATCTGGACCGGCTACTGTCCCGGTGATGGGAGAGACACCCCGCCTGATCGCCACCGACATCGACGGCACGCTGATCCGCGACGACCACACCGTCAGCCCGCGCACCGCCGACGTGCTCGCGCGGATCTCCGCGCGCGGCACGCCGGTCATCCTGGTCACCGGCCGTCCGGTCCGCTGGCTCAAGATGGTGTACGACCAACTGGCCAAGCCGCTGCCGGCCGTCTGCGCCAACGGCGCGGTGGTCTACGACCCGGCCAACGACGAGGTGCTGCGGGCCGACCCGCTCGCGCCGCACCATCTGGCCGAGGTGGCCCAGCGGCTACGTGCCGAGGTGCCCGGAATCAGCTTCGCCGTGGAGATCATGGACAGCCGGCAAATGCGGCACGAGGCGCACTACCCGCTGCGCTGGGATGTCGACCCGGACGGCATCCGAGCGATCGAGACGCCGGAGGAATTGCTCTCCGTGCCGGCGGTGAAGCTCCTCGCCCGCGCCGGTGAACAGGACCCGGACGCCTTCGCCGAGCTCATCGCCACCGCAGTGGCGGGGCTGGCCGAGGCCACCCACTCGTCCTCCTCCGGCCTGGTCGAGATCTCCGCGGCCGGCGTGACGAAGGCGGCCGGCCTGGCCTGGTACTGCGACCGGATCGGGGTGAACGCGGCCGACGTGGTGGCCTTCGGCGACATGCCCAACGACGTCCCGATGCTCACCTGGGCCGGGCGGGGCGTGGCGGTCGCCAACGCCCACCGCGCCGTCCTGGCGGTCGCCGACGAGGTGACGACGACGAACTCCGAGGACGGCGTGGCGGCGTACCTGGAAAAGATCTTCGGGGTGGGCTGAGGTCAGAGGTACTGGCCGGTGTTGTGGCCCTCACCGCCGCCGGGCTGGCCGATGCCCGGCATCCCGGGGACGACTCCGCCAGGGCCACTGGGCAGTGCCTGCCGGCCGCCGCGCATCTGCTCCAACTGGACCCGGGCGGCCATCTGCTGGGCCACCAGAGCCGCCTGAATGCCGTGGAACAGGCCCTCCAGCCAGCCGACGAGCTGGGCGTGGGCGATGCGCAACTCGCCCTCGCTCGGGGCCTTGTCCTCGGTGAAGGGCAGCGAGATGCGCTCCAACTCGTCGCGCAGCTCGGGGGCGAGGCCCTCCTTGAGCTCGACGATCGACCGCTCGTGGATCTCCCGCATCCGGTTGCGGCTCGCGTCGTCGAGAGGTGCGGCTTTCACCTCCTCCAGCAGCTGCTTGATCATGCTGCCGATCCGCATCACCTTGGCCGGCTGTTCGACCAGGCGGGTCGGGTCCTCACCCTGGCCCTCGTCGGTCTGCATCGTCCCGATCGGCCGGCCGTCCGGACCGACCACCACAACAGTGCCGGGGTGGCCGGAGTCGTCGGTGCCCGGCTCGTCGTCGTGTCCAGCTGAGCGCGCTTCGGTCATGGGGTCCATCTTTACCCAGCGGGCGGGACCCGTGGCAGCCGGGACCGAGTACCGGACCCCAACCACCCGCGCGGGCGCGCTACCGTCGCGCCATGCCTGCCGACCCGCGCGCCGTGCTGACCCGACCCGCGCCGGCGCCCCAGCTGACCGTGACGTACGGCGACCACCCGGACCAGGTGGCCGACCTGCGGTGGCCGGCGGGGTCCGGCCCGGCGCGGCCCCTGGTCGTCGTCCTGCACGGCGGTTTCTGGCGGGTCGAGTACGACCGGCGGCACACCGACCCGCTGGCCGCCGCACTCGCCGCCGACGGCTACCCGGTGGCGCAGCTTGAATACCGGCGGACGGGGCAGCCGGGAGGCGGCTGGCCGGGCACGTTCACCGACGTGCTGAGCGGGGTGGCCGCGCTGCCGGTACTGGCCGCCGAGGCGCTGCCCGGCCGGGTGGGCGCGGTGGCGCCGATTCTGGTCGGGCACTCCGCGGGCGGCCACCTGGCGCTGTACGTGGCGGCCACCGCGGCGGCGACTGTGGGTGGGGTGCTCGCCCTGGCGCCGGTGGCCGACCTGGCCGAGGCGTACCGGCGGGACCTGGACTCGGGCGCGGTGGCCGCGTTGCTCGGCGGCGGCCCGATCGAGGTTCCGGACCGGTACGCGGCGACGGATCCACGATTGTTGGTACCGACGCGAACACGGACAGTAGTTTTGCACGGCTCCGAGGACCTGCAGGTTCCGGTGGAGATGAGCAGGGAATTCGTCGCGGAGGCAACCGCCGCAGGATCCGATATCTCCCTTCTTGAACTGCCCGGATGCGAGCATTTCGGGCTGATCGACCCGGAGTCGACCGCCTGGCCTCAGGTCCTGGATTCGTTGCGGTCCCTGCACGTTGATCACTAGCCATTGACGCAGCGTCGCCGACCAGGTAGAACGCCGGAGGGGCGGTGTTCAGCCCTGCAACGCTCCTTGGAAGGAACTCGGTGTCACAGATGAATCGCAGGCGGGCGCTCCAACTGTTGGCCGCGCTCGGTACGACCGGGTTCGTCGCCGGGTGTGGCTCCGACACCGACGCCCAACCGACCGCCAACCGCAGCCCGATCAAGATCGGTCTGATCACGCCACAGGCCGGTGGTCTCAAGAGCATCGGCGACGACATCACCAACGGCTTCCAACTCTTCCTCGACATGCACGACAAGCGGCTGGGTGGCCACCCGGTGGAGCTGCTGACCGCCGACGAGGGCGACACCGCGAAGACCGGCAAGGCCGCCGTCGACGGACTGCTCAAGCAGGGCGTGCTGGCGCTCACCGGCGTGGTCAACTCGGCGGTGATGGTCGGCATCCGGGACACCGTCGAGCAGGCCAAGGTTCCGCTGATCGGCTCCAACGCCTCCCCGAGCAGCCTGCAGAGCGTCTTCTACATCTGGCGGACGTCGTACGTGCTCGACGAGGCCGGCCGGGCGCTGGGTCGCTACCTGCGCGACCAACTGCCGACAAACGGGCGCGTCGCGATCATCATGCCGGAGAACGTCGGCAGCCCGGACGTGGTGCGCGGCTTCCGGCAGGAGTTCGGCGCGAGCGACCCGCGGATCAGCGACCCGGTCACCTACACCAGCGCCAACCCCAACCCCGGCAAGACCACCTACGCCGCCGACATCACCAAGGCGTTGGCCAAGCAGCCCACCGCTGTCTTCTGCTTCTTCGCCGGCGCGGCCGCCGTGGAGTTCATCAAGCAACTGCGGGAGAAGTTCCAGGGCCCGGTCTACGCGCCCGGCTTCCTCACCGAGGGCAACGTGCTGGAGAGCCTCAAGGAAAACGCGCTGGGCATCCAGACCGCGCTCAACTACTCCGCCGACCTGAACAACACGTCGAACCGGGTCTTCGCCTCGGCCTACCGCAAGAAGTACCAGGTCACGCCCACCACGTACGCGATGGCGTCGTACGACGCGGCGCAGGTGCTCGACCAGGCGATCCAGCTCACCGGCGGCTCGCCCAACCCGCAGCAGGTCAACCTGGCCCTCGGCCGGATCGGCCAGATCGACAGCCCGCGCGGCATCTGGCAGTTCAACCAGCCGCGCACCCCGCAGCAGAAGTGGTACCTGCGCGAGGTGCAGCGCGACGGCCAGGTCATGTCGAACGTGCTGATCAACGAGCTGGCCACGCTTGGCTGAACGCCCACCCCACGCACGAGTCGGGGCCGGCCTCCCACTGGGAGGCCGGCCCCGGCGCATTCACGGAATCAGTGCCGCAGCTCGGCGATGCAGCACTTCACGCTGCCGCCGCCCTTCTTCAGCTCGGCCAACTCGACGGGAACCGCTGTGTAACCAGCGGCCTTGAGCTTGCCGGCCAGCCGGGTGGCCTCGCTGTTGAGCACCACGTTCGCGCCGTCGCTCACCAGGTTCAGCCCGAAGGCCAACGCGTCGGCGTCGTCGGCGATCACCGCGTCCGGGAAGAGTTGGGTGAGCACCCGCTGGCTCGCCGCCGAGAACGCGCCGGGGAAGTAGACGACGTTCGAGTCGTCGACGGCTGCCAGCGCCACGTCCAGGTGGTAGAAGCGGGGGTCGACAAGCCGCAGCGACACCACCGGGCGGCCCAGCGCCTCCTGCGCCTCGGCGTGCGCCGGGAGTTCGGTGCGGAAGCCGTGCCCGGCGAGAATGAGACCACCGTGCGCCTCCGGCAGGTACGCGAAGTCGCCCTCACCCTCGTTGGTCTCGCTCGGCGCGACGAACCGCCAGCCCTGCGACTCGTAGAAGGCGTGGTGGACAGCTGCCTCGGCGGCCCGCTGCTCGTGTTTGAACCGGGCGCCGTACACGCTGCCGTCCACCACGAAGGCGCCGTTGGCGGCGTAGACCATGTCCGGCAGGCCCGGCTCGGCAGTGAGCAGGTGCACCTCGTGACCGAGGCCGACAAGCGTCTCGCGCAGCCGGTCCCACTGTTTGACGGCCAGGTCCCGGTCGACCGCTGTGGTCACGTCCATCCACGGGTTGATCGCGTACTCGACCGCGAAGTGCTCGGGCGAGCACATGAGATATGTCCGCTTTCGCGAGACTCGCTGCTGGTTCACGGTCACCAAGAGTAGGTACCGTGGAACTTTGGTAACAGCCACAACCGTTGCTTCCCAGAGGCGGAACGTTGCAGATAGATGCGGTAGACCAGCGAATCATTGCGTTGCTCGTCGCCGACGCCCGCGCGTCGTACGCCGACATCGGCACCCGGGTGTCACTCTCCGCCCCGGCGGTCAAGCGTCGCGTCGACCGGCTGCGCGCCACCGGCGTGATCAGAGGCTTCACCGCAGTTGTTGACCCGGCCGCCGTCGGCTGGACCACCGAGGCGTTCGTCGAACTGTTCTGCGCCGGCCGGACCACCCCCGCCCAGATCGGCGTCGCCGCCCGGCGGCACCCGGAGGTGGTCGGCGCGTACACCGTCTCCGGTGAGGCGGACGCGCTCGTGCACCTACGCGCCGCCGACATCGCCCACCTGGAGGCGGCCCTGGAACGGCTGCGCGCCGAGTCCTTCGTGACCTCCACCCGCAGCACCATCGTGCTGTCCCGGCTGGCCGAGTCCCCCGGCGTCGGCCCGTCGCCCAGCACCGCTTGACCTCGACCGTGGTTGAGGAGGTGAGGTGGTCGGGAGCGTGGGCGCATCGCCCACCACAGCCGAGGAGGATTCGATGCGGGCGGTCTGGTTACGCGAGTTCGGCGGGCCCGAGGTGCTGGTGCCCGGCCCCGCGCCCGACCCGACGCCCGGCCCCGGCCAGGTGCTCATCGACGTCGCGCACGCGAACATCACCTTCGTCGAGACGCAGCAGCGCGCCGGACGCCCCGGACCGTTCGCGATCACCCCACCCCTGATCCCCGGCAACGGCGTCGGCGGGGTGATCGCCGCCGTCGGCCCCGACGTCGACCCGGCACTGCTCGGGCGGCGGGTGGTGAGCGCCACCGGCGGCTCCGGCGGATACGCCGAACGCGCGGCGGTGGACGCCGCCGCGCCGATCGAGGTGCCGGACGGGTTGGCCGTGGACGAGGCGGTGGCACTGCTCGCCGACGGGCGTACCGCCACCATGCTGATCGAGGCGGTCGGGGTCCGCCCCGGCGACCGGGTGCTCGTGGAAGCCGCCGCAGGGGGCGTCGGCAGCCTGTTGGTGCAGCTCGCCGCCCGGGCCGGTGCCCGGGTGATCGGCGCCGCCGGTGGGCCGCGCAAGGTGGGCCTGTTACCCGGCCTCGGCGCCGACCTCGCCGTCGACTACCGCCAACCGGACTGGGCCGACCGGGTCCGTTCCACCACCGGCGGGGTCGACGTGGTGCTCGACGGAGTCGGCGGGGCGGTGGCCCGAACGGCTTTCGACCTACTGGACCCCGGCGGACGCATGGTCAGCTACGGCTTGGCGAGCGGCGAGTGGTCCTCGGTGTCGGCGGAGGCCGCCACCGCACGGCAGGTCACAGTGGTCCGGCCGGACACGTCACCCGAGCGGCTGCGGGCGTACACCCGGCAGGCCCTGGCGGACGGGGCTGCCGGCCGCCTGCGACCGCTCATCGGCCAGCGGTTCCCACTCGACCGCGCCGCCGACGCGCACGCCGCCATCGAGGCGCGGGCGACGGTCGGCAAGACCCTGCTCGACATCGATTAAGACTCCAACGTCACTGGTCAACCTGGCCACTACCAGCGCAGACTCGGCCGCTTAGCTTGAGACTCACTCGTCTAGGGCTCGAGGGTGGCGGGCACGCCGAAGGCGGCGACGTGACGGGCACCGATGAAAGCGTTGCTCTCTACGATCTTCCCGTTCTCGATCCGGAGTACGTCGACGACCAACGCCTCGTAGTGCGGGCTGCCGGGCCGGCGGAGATAGTTGATCAGTGCCGGGCGCCCGTTGGCCGAGGCAGGGAACGTACGCCAGTCGAGCGGTCGGCCGAGGAACTCCGCGGCCGCGTCGATCCCGACTACCGGCGGCTCGGGCGGCATCGTGATCCGTACGTCCTCGGCGAGCAGTGCCCGGAGCGTCTCCGGGTCCTTCGCGTTGGCATAGCGGCGCAGGATCTCTTCGTCCTCACTGGTGAGCTGCGGGCGGCGCCAGTCCTTCGGGTCCGACGGCGCTTGCCGTCGGAGGGTGTGGCGGGCCCGTTGGAGGAGGCTGTTGACGGCCGGTACGGCGGTGTCGAGCGCGGCGGCGATCTCCTGCGGCGTCCAGCCGTACACGTCGCGCAGCACGAAGGCCGCCCGCTGCCGCGGCGGCAGGTACATGAGCGCTGCGATCACGGCCAGCTCGACGGTTTCCCGGGCGGCGACACCGGTCTGCGGATCGTCGACCAGCAGGGCGTCGGGATAGGGACCGAGCTCGGTGGACCACTCCAGAGGATCACCGTACGGCAGCGTCCGGTGACCGGCCGCCTTGCGGCTGTCGAGGAAGACGTTCGTGGCGATCCGGTAGAACCAGGTGCGCGCCGACGCGCGACCCTCGAAGCGGTCGCGAGCCCGCCAGGCACGCAGGAAGGTCTCCTGCACCAGGTCGTCCGCGTCGGTGACGTTCCCGGCGAGGCGGTAGCAGTGGACGTGTAGCTCACGCCGGTGTTCGTCGAAGGCGCGCTGCAGCCAGACCGCCTGCTCATCAGGCGAGTCGGACATGTGATCTCCCCGGGGCTGAGTGGTCTTCGCCACCGTACTGACGACCGCGGACCCCATCCGTCATCGGTCACCGATGACGATCGCCGACTCGGTCGTCTGTACCTGTGACCGATCCCCACTCCACGAAGGAGATAGCCATGACGGCAACCCCGGCGTCCAGCGCCGCCGCGCCCCCGGTCGTCGACCGGGAGACCTGGCTGCGTGAGCGCGACGAACTGCTGGTCCGGGAGAAGGCCCATACCCGCGAAGGAGACGCGATCGCAGCCGCTCGTCGTCAGCTGCCGATGACCTTGATGCCGACGGTGACGGTGCGGGGCCCAGGCGGGGACACCCCGCTGGTGGAGGTGTTCGAGGGCCGCCGGATGCTCATCGCCTACTTCCACATGTGGCACGACGGCAAGCCGTACGAGCATCAGTGTGAGGGGTGCACCTTCTCGACCTGTCACGTGCAGACGCTGGACTACCTGCACGCTCGGGACGTCACCTACGCCGTGTTCTGCCAGGGTCCCTACGACGAAAGTGCCCCGTTCGCGGAGTTCATGGGCTACCGGTTCCCCTGGTATTCGGCGAGAGACTCCGACCCGGCTCTGGCCGACGGTCGTGACTTCGGGTTCATCGCGTGCTACCTGCGCGACGGCGACGAGGTCTACGAGACCTACTGGACCACCGGGCGGGGCGTGGAGGCGTTGATGACCACCTACCACGCCCTGGACCTCACGGTGTACGGCCGGCAGGAGAACTGGGAAAATTCGCCTGAAGGCTGGCCGCGGGTCACCGGACACCCGTGGCGTCTCAACGGCCGCCCCACCGCGCAATGGTCACGCCCCGGCGTCGCGCCGCAATGACGTTCTGATGATCGAGGTGATCATGATCGGGTCGACCGCGGTGTCAGCCTGCTGCTGCGTCGTGCCGCGGGCGGGCGCTTCCCGCAGAGCCCGAATGCTTGCGGGTGCGATGGTGGCCGTCATGGCCGCGGTGACCCTCGATGCCGCACCGGTTGTGCAGTACGCGGGCACGCTGCTGCTCCTGGTCCTGGCGGTGGCAATCGTCGCCGGCGGTCCGACCGAGCGCGGCCCGGAGGTGGAGTGGCACCGTACGGCCGGGGCCGTGCTCATGGCGCTCGCCGTGTTGATGCATCAACACGGTGAGTCGGTGGCTACCCACCACATGGACGCCGGGCCCCGGACGGACCACGACACCGTCACCGGCCATGACGCGGCGCTCGTGTTGGTACGCGCCGTCACGGCGGCTTACCTCTGCTGGATGGCGACCGCACTCGTCCGGCTGCGCAATCGACCGATCACGGACCTGCTCCGTTGGGAGCACCTGGCCATGGGGGCAAGCCTCGCGGCCATGATCTTCTTCATGAGCTAGTGCGGCGCAAGCAGTCGGCCGATCAAATGACGTTGGAGTATCAGGTCTGTTTCATAAGGGCGGTCGCGCCGAGGCGGAGTCCGGGCGGCGATCCGGCGGCGTTCGGGTCCGCCGCAGGCCGGCCAGCTCTTATGAAGGAGGCCCTAGAGGTACATGCCGGTGCGGTGCTCCGACTCGTCGCGCCGAACCGGTTTGTCGCTCTCACCGAAGAACCGCTTGCCGCCGAACTCGCCGTGCAGCCGGTCGTCCAACTCGTCGGCGAGACCTGTCATCACCTGCACCGCAAGCATCAGGTGGGTGGCCTGGAAGTTGCGGCCGAAGACCGGGATGGACGCCCAGACCGTGTCGTCGGCGCAGTAGAGGCGGCCGATCGGCATCCGGTTGGTCAACTCGGAGAGCTTGACGTAGAGCCGCTCGGTCGGCTCCACCTCGGTGAGCACCGGAGAGAACACGTCCACCAGCGGCGGATTGTCCCGCACCCGCACGAAGACCATCGCCGAGCCGGCCCGGATGTTGATGTCACCGTCCGAGTCGATCTGCAACCGGTCAGTGTCCGACTTCAGCATCGTGGAGACCACCGTCCGGACCCGATCGGCCAGGTCGAGCACGTCGTCCCGCTCGGCCTGCGCGGAGGCCGCCTCGGCCAACGCCTCCTCCAGGTCGGCCTCGACATCGGCGTCCGGGCCGAACTCGCTGCGCGCCGTGCCCAACGGGTCCACGGCCAGCGGCTCACCCTCGGCGTCATGCACCAGGTAGACGAGGAACGCCGGATGCGGGGCACCGTAGACGTCCCGCAGCGTCCGGGAGAGCAGCGCGGCGATCCGGGTCGACTCGCTCGTCTGGCCGTCCAGTCCGAAGAAGCCGCCGGAGCCGGCGAGCACCCCGGGCGGCGACCAGCCAAGTGCGACCATGTCCGCCACCGCATCGCGGTCCAGCCGGTAGCCCTCCGGCAGCGTCGCGTTCCCGACCCCCCGCGCGGACAACCCGCCACCGTCGCGCACGTCCACGCTCACCGAGTAGACGGCGTCCCCGGTGCCGGAGGCGGTCGGGTCGAGGGTCACCTCAAGGTGCGCGCCGACGGGAAGTTCCCGCAGCCGAAGGGCGAGCGCACTGGCGAACTCCTGCCAGGCCTCGGTCACCTTCGCCCGCAGATCGGTAGTGCTGGGTTCGTCGAGCAGGATCGATTCCGCCGGCTCAGTCGTCGCGCCGGGCAGGTCACCGAGCGGCGCCGAGGGGTGGTCAGCCGTCATGATCGCCTCCGTCCGTCACGATCACCCTACCCACGCCGCCCACGGACCCGATCAGCCCGGACCGGGATCGGACAACGGCCGTCAGGGGGCGGTCGGGTCCGCCGGGTCCGCGCCCAGTTCGACAGGCCACGTCCCGGCCAGGGCGCTGAGCCGGGCCGCCACGTCCGCCGGGTCGGCACCCCGGCCGACCGCCAGCCCCAGCAGGTACGCGGTGACCGGCGCACCCGGTCGCAGCACCTGGTGGGCGACGTCGCGGGCCACGTCCAGCACCGCCTGCACGGGCACACCGACCGGGTCCAGCTCCAACTCGGCGCAGACCGCCGTCACCCAGTCGTCCATCACCGTCATCGCGCCCACTCCTCCGCCCGGCGTACGTCCTCTTCAGTGTCGCAGTCGAACCACGGCGGCGGGCCGTCGCCGGACCAGGGCACCTCCCGCACCACGAGCCCGGCCAGCAGCGCCCGGACCGGGGCTCCGGCCAGGGTGCCGCCCCGCTCGACGGTCAGTCGGTCCAGGCCGGCCCGCAGCGCCGCGACCCGCCAGACCCCGCAGAGCGACTGCCGCCGCCCGTCCACGTCGACGAAGCACGCGCCGTCGGGCTCGGCTCCGGCGAGGTGGGTGAGCAGGTCGCCGATCGCGGCGCGGGTGAGCAGCGGCAGGTCGGCGGCGAGCAGCGCGACAAGTGCGGTGTCCGGCTCGAGCAGCGCCAGCCCGGCAGCCGCGGCGGCGACCGGTCCCCCGCCCGGCGGGTCCTCCCTGGTGACCCGCACGCCCGCCGGAACCGTGTCGGCCGGACCCACGAGCACCAGTGGGCTGGCGTCGCTGACGGCGGCCAGCACCCGGGCGCGCATCGGCTGGCCACCGACCGGGACTGCGGGCTTGTCCACCCCGCCCATCCGTCGAGCGGACCCACCGGCGAGCACCACGGCGGCATACGTCCCCACCCGGTCACGGTACCCGGGTGGACGCTCGCCGCCGGTCGCTGCCGGGTGCCCGCAGCCCGGTGGCCGTGCGGGCGTGCCGGCGGGAGGTGGAGGATGGCGGGATGGGACGGGCAACTGATCGGCGGGGCGTACTTCGGATCGACCTGGACGCGGCGACTGTCGGGCGCGGGTCCATCCGCCGACCGGACACGCTTGCGGTGGAGGAGCCGCTGGAGATCCGGGTCGGCGCGGCCGGGCCGGGCCGACGCAAGCCCCTCGCCGTGACCATGCGTACCCCCGGTGACGACCTCGATCTGGCCATCGGGTTCCTGCTTACCGAGGGGCTGATCCGGTCGACCGACGACGTGTTGACCGCGCAGCTCTGCGCCGGCGCGGAGACACCGAACACGTACAACGTGGTGGACGTGACGCTCGCCCCTGGCGTGCCGGAACCGACCACCGACCCGTCCCGGAACTTCTACACGACCAGTTCCTGTGGCGTCTGCGGCAAGGCCAGCATCGACGCGGTCCGTACCCGGTCCCTGTTCCCGGTCGCCGCCGATCCGCTCAGCGTGCCGGCCACGCTCCTCGTCGAACTGCCCGACCGACTTCGTGCCGCCCAGCGTGGCTTCGACCGGACCGGTGGACTACACGCGGCCGGTCTGTTCACGGCCGGGGGAGAGCTGGTGGTGCTGCGGGAGGACGTGGGCCGGCACAACGCGGTGGACAAGGTGATCGGCTGGGCGGTGCGCGAACGTCGGCTGCCACTGGCTGGGCACCTGCTGCTGGTGTCCGGCCGGGCCAGTTTCGAGCTGACCCAGAAGGCGTGGATGGCCGGGTTGCCGCTGCTGGCCGCGGTGTCCGCACCGAGCACGCTCGCCGCCGAACTGGCCGACGAGGCGGGGATGACCCTTGTCGGATTCCTGCGCGGTCGGACCATGAACGTCTACACCGGGCCACACCGGATCACGCTGGAACAGCCCGCCTGACGCTCAGCGACCGATCAGGTCGAACAGGGCCAGCCGCGCGGCGGCGTCGCGAGCGACAAGGAAGCCGGCTATGCCGAGGATCCACCCCAACGCGCTGCCCGCCTTGTTGACGATCCAGTTGTTGAGTCGGGCGAGCACCGGCTCGACAACTGCCGGGCGGGCCACCCTGGCAGCCAGCAGCACCACCGCGGGCAGCACCATGACCAGGCAGTATCCGGCCAGCAACCCCACAACTGTCGCCGGGCCGACCCCCGAGGTGGCCAACAACCCCACCGCCCCGAGGTACGGCAGCATGGTCGCCACCTCGGCGAGCGCGGCCAGCAACGCGAGCCCGACCAACCAGCGGGCCGAGGAGTCTCCAGCGGTGGCTCGATCCCGCCACCGCAGCACGCCACCGCTACGGGGACGTCGTTTGCCGTCGTAGCGGAAGCTGAGCGCCAGCATCGCCACACCCAGCACGAGTTGCGCCCAGAGCACGGCCGGGTTGTCCAGAGCACCGCCAAACACGTCGGCCAACCTGCCGCCGCCCCACACCAGCAGCAGCCCCACCGCGAGATAGAACGCCGCGATGGTGGCGAGGTAGCCAAGGATCCGCCGGGCGTTCACCGGCCCGGGTGCGAGCAGCAGCCAGACCGGGATGAAGAGGGTGCCGATGCTGGTGCTGTCCACCAACGCCAACCCGGCCAGCGAGAGCAGCAGTTCGAGGGTCATTTCGTACCGGTGCGAAGAGCGGACATCAGATCATTATCAAGGAGTGCTGGCGCTACCGCGTCGGCCGCGGACAGGAGTGCGCCGTACATCCTCTGGCGGCGTACATCCTCTGGCGGAGGAACCCGCCGGGAACGATCAACCTCGGGGGACGAGGGATCAGCGTCGGGCCGGGCAGCCTGGGCGGGCTTTGTCGGGCTGGCAAGGAAGATCGGCCCCGTCGACCGGGGCTCGTCCTTCCCCGCCCGACCCGTGGTCGACGACGCGCTCCACACCTCAGGTCAGATCGAGGATGCTCCACCTGGCGGGGAGCACCTTCGCCGCCGCCTTCGGTTGCACCGTCGCGTAGTGCGCCTCGTGGATGAGTGCCGCGCGGGCGGCATGGCCGAATGAGATGTCTCCATCAACGGCACGGGCGAGCGTGCCCGTGTCTCGCACGTCCTCGCCGTCGAGCGGCAACAGACGGATCATCGGAGCACTCATCATCAGGGCCAGTAGCGCGACATCGATCTCGTCGCCCGCGCCCGCGATGGCGGCAGCCAGGCACGTCGCAGGGACGGCAACCTGCCGGCCCTCGTCGGCGACCTCCAGCATCAACTCCCCCACCGAGACGTTGCCCCCGATGTAGGCAGTCAACGCCGACGCGTCGAAGACCGCCGCGATCTGATCGCTCATCCGGCACGCCCCAACATCCGGCGCCCCTCAGCCAGGGCATCGGGCGGGATGGGCGTCGCGAGCCGCTCCCGCCAGCGCGCCCTGCCCTCCTCGGTCACCTCAATGCCGGCGCGCCGCAGCACCTCGTGCAGGTGGCTGGCGTCCATCTGGGCCCGCACCGCCGTCGTGATCGCGGCCGAGACGTTGGGCTGCTGGTCAAGCCACTCCGCGACATCGTCGGGGAGGCTCACGGAGCGCTTCACGGTCATGTCCTCCAGGCTATCAACGTGGGTAGCACCGTCGGTATTACCGCGCGTGTTGCGGGGACGGTCAGCGGCGGCCACGTCGCCTCCGCCTACGCGGACGGATCACCCCTGGCATCCCGACCGACGGCCACCCGTCCAGCTCGGACGGGGGCACCCCGCGCCGGAGCAGGTCGTCAAGCAGGATGGCGAGCGAGTAGTCGGGGTGCAGGCTGAGCGTGCGCTCCAGCGCGACGGCCGCCAGCGCCCCCTGCCCTGCACGCCAGGCCGCGAACGCCAGCAGCGCACCTGGCGCGGCGGCAAAATCCGGCTCGGCCCGGCGCAGCACGTCGGTCCAGAGGGCGATGTCCCGATCCCGACCGTCGGTGCGTTCCCAGGCGTGATCGCGGATCGGCAGGTGGGTCATCAGCAGGCTCAACCAGGCCACCTCGTCGTCGTCGAGCCGCTCACCGCGGCGCTGCCGGCGCTGCGCCTCGCGGACCGTCGCGGCCCCGGCGGCGCACATCGTCCGGCCGCCGAGCAGGTCGCTCGCGGGCGCCTGCCCAAGCAGCTCGGTCAGGCGCAGCTGGGCCCGGGCGGTGGCCGCCCGCATCGCGTCCCGGGCCGGGCCGTCCACCGGCGCCACCTGCGCCACGAGGGCGGCCCGGTCGGGGAGCGCGACCTGGCCGGCGAAGACCGCCGAGGCGGTAAGCGGGTTGGCGGACGGGTCGTAGCGCCGGCCCTCGGGCGGGCAGCAGTCGGGCTCGGTGCAGAGGTAGGACCACCACCGGCCCTCGGTCACCCGCAGCGCGTCGAGCACCTCGAGCCCGCCCGCGGTCAGCGCGGCGCGCGCCGCGTCCACGGCCGGCGTCACCCGATCGGCTGGCCCGTAACCGACCACGGTGGCGGCCTCCGCGCCCTGCCGGTGGATCACTCCGGCCAGGTGCCGGGCCCGCTCGACCAGATCGGTCGACGGGTCGGGCAGATCCGCGCGGGCGGCGAAGATGATCTGCCGCCCCAGCATCGCCACCGCGACCACGCTGTCGGCGGGATGGAAGCCGAGCAGGTACGGCACAGCGGCGATCAGATCGGCTGGCGAGCGGACGGCGAGCTGAGGGCGATCGGTCGAGGTCATGGCGGAAGCCTGCGCGGGGCCGCCCAGGTGCCGCCGCCCCTGTGGACGACACGCGGTTTATCCACAGTTACTGAGCGTGTTTACGCTGCTCATCGCGTATCCACGAGTGCCGAAAGCGACCCGATGTCATCGGGCGGCACCGTGGCGTCACAGGGAGCGGTTACCGTGCGCTGATGGACCTGGCGTACCTGCGCGCGCACCCGACACACCTGCCGACCTTCCGGACCCACCAGCGGATCCGGGAGACGCCGGTCGCCGGCGGGCAGATCTGCGCGGCCGCCCGGCTCACCCTCGACGACGGCCACTCCGTCTTCGCCAAATCCTGGCCCGAGGGGGCGGGCCGACCAGCGCCGGAAGGTTTCTTCGCCGCCGAGGCGGCCGGGCTGCGCTGGCTGCGGGAGGCCGGGGCGATCCCCGTACCCGAGGTGATCGTGGCGTTGCCGGCCCTGCTGGCGCTCGACTGGGTGGAGCCCGGCGAGCCCACGCCGGAGGCCGCCGAACGCTTCGGCCGGGAGTTGGCCGACCTGCACCGGGCGGGCGCACCCACCTTCGGTGCGGCCTGGCCGGGTTTCATCGGGTCGCTCCCGCAGGACAACACCCCCACCGACGGGCCCTGGTCGACGTGGTTCGCCGAGCGACGCCTCATTCCCTACCTGCGGCGATCGGTCGACGGTGGTGCGCTCACCAGCGCCGACGCGATCCTGGTCGAGCAGGTGGTCGGTCGGCTCGACGGGCTCGGCGGCGACGAGCCACCAGCGCGCGTGCACGGCGACCTGTGGCCGGGCAACGTGCTCTGGGGTGCCACCGACCGGGCCTGGCTGATCGACCCGGCGGCGCACGGCGGGCACCGGGAGACGGATCTGGCCCAGCTCGCCCTCTTCGGCGGCATCCCCTACCTGGACCGGACGCTGGCTGCCTACCACGAGAGTTGGCCGCTGTCGGACGGCTGGCGCGAGCGGGTGCCACTGCATCAACTGCATCTGCTGCTCGTGCACACCGCGCTCTTCGGTGGCGGCTATCGAGACGCGGTCCTTCAGGCCGCCCGCGCCGTCCCGGGCCGGGTCGAACGCGCTACGGTCGACAGGTGAGCCTCGCCCCGGGGACCGCTGGCGTCCTCGTCGACCGGTACGGCCGCGTCGCGCGTGACCTGCGCGTGTCCCTCACCGACAAGTGCAACCTGCGCTGCACCTACTGCATGCCGGCGGAGGGGCTGCCCTGGCTGGCCGGCCCCGAGCTGCTGACCGACGAGGAAATCGTCCGGTTGGTCCGGGTGGCCGTCGAGCGGCTCGGTGTGACCGATGTGCGGTTCACCGGCGGTGAGCCGCTGATCCGACCCGGCCTGGTCGGCATCGTGACGGCCGTCGCCGCCCTCCAGCCCCGCCCCCGCATCTCGCTCACCACCAACGGCATCGGCCTGGACCGGCTGGCCCCGGCGTTGCGCGCGGCCGGCCTGGATCGGGTGAACGTCTCACTGGACACCCTGGACCCGGACCGGTTCACCACCCTCACCCGCCGCCCCCGCCTCGACGCGGTGCTGGCCGGGCTCGCCGGGGCAGCCGCAGCCGGCCTCAGCCCTGTGAAGATCAATTCAGTGCTGATGCGCGGCGTCAACGAGGACGAGGCGCCCGCCCTGCTCCGCTTCGCCGTCGAGCACGACTACCAGTTGCGGATCATCGAGCAGATGCCGTTGGACGCCCAGCACGGCTGGGACCGCGACACCATGGTCACCGCCGAGGAGATCCTGGCGTCCCTGCGTACCGCCTTCCATCTCAGCCCCGACCCGACCGAGCGTGGCGCCGCACCGGCGGAGACCTGGCTTGTCGACGGAGGTCCCGCCCGGGTTGGCGTCATCGCCAGCGTCACCAGACCGTTCTGTGGAGACTGCGACCGCACCCGGCTGACCGCCGACGGCCAGGTCCGCGCCTGCCTCTTCGCCACCGAGGAGTCCGACCTGCGCGCGGCGCTGCGCACCGGCGCGGACGACGAGGAGTTGGCCCGACGCTGGCGCACCGCGATGTGGGGCAAGCGCGCCGGGCACGGCATCGACGACCCGACCTTCCTCCAGCCGACCCGGCCGATGTCCGCGATCGGGGGTTGAGGCGTGACCCCGACACCACTGACCGTCCGCTACTTCGCTGGCGCTCGCGCCGCCGCCGGGCACGCCGAGGAGGTGCTGCCCGCCGGCCGGTCGCTCGACGACCTCACCGCCGAACTGGTACGGCGCCACGGCGATCGACTCGCCGCAGTGCTGCAAGTGGCGAGTTTCCTGGTAAATGGCGTCACCTGTCATGATCGTGAAGCATCCCTGCCGGCCGGGGCCACGATCGACGTTCTGCCTCCGTTCGCGGGTGGCTGAGGAGGCGCACATGTTGGCGGTTCTGGGGTTCGTGGGCATCCTGGCGCTGGCCACCGGTCTCATCCACCTCTACCTGTGGAAGCGGCTCGTTCGGGACACCACCAACCCGGGTCGCTGGCGGCGGGTCGGCGGGGTCGCCGCCCTGGTGCTGGCGCTGCTCGTGCCGGCCACCCTCGCCGGGACGCAGGCCGGGCTCTACTGGCTCGCCTGGCCGGGCTACCTGTGGCTCGCCGTGATGTTCTACCTGCTCGTCGTGCTCGCCGTCCTCGAAGTGCCGATGCTTGTCACCCGGCTGGTGCTGCGCCGCCGGCTCGCCACCGCCGAACCGACCACCGCCGCGCCCGAGCCGGTGCTCGTCGGCGCCGCCGGGCCACCCGAGCCGCCGGCGGCCGACGCCGTCACGGCCCCGGACCACGACCCGAGCCGCCGGCTGCTGCTGGCCCGTGGGGCGGCCATCTTCGCCGGCCTCACCGCCACCGGCATCACCGGGTACGGCGTGCGCACCGCCCTCGGCCCGCCCCGCCTGGACCGGGTGCAGATCCCTCTCGCCAAGCTCCCCCGCAGCATGGACGGCCTGCGCATCGCGACCGTCTCCGACATCCACCTCGGTCCGCTGCGCGGCCGGGCACACACCGAGCGGATCGTCGCCGCGATCAACCGGCTCGACGCCGACCTGGTCGCGGTGGTCGGGGACCTGGTCGACGGCTCGGTCGCCGAGCTCGGCCCGGCCGCCGCACCGCTGCGCGACCTACGCTCCCGGTACGGCAGCTTCTTCGTCACCGGCAACCACGAGTACTACTCCGGGGTGGAGGAGTGGGTCCAGGAGGTCGACCGGCTCGGCCTGCGGGTGCTCCAGAACCAGCGGCAGGAGATCCAGGCCCGGGGCGGCGTGCTCGACCTGGCTGGCGTGAACGACCTGGACGCGGACCCGACGGGCACCGGTCTGGCCGCCGGGCCGGACTTCGCCGCCGCCCTCGGTGACCGCGACCCGAGCCGTCCGGTGGTGCTGCTCGCCCACCAGCCACTCGCGGCGGTCGAGGCGGCCCGCCACGGCGTCGACCTGCAACTGTCCGGGCACACCCACGGTGGGCAGATGGTGCCGTTCAACCTGGCGGTTCGGCTGGAACAGCCGGTGGTCAGTGGCCTCGGCGAGGTCGACGGCACCAAGGTCTACGTGACGAACGGCGCCGGTTTCTGGGGGCCGCCGGTCCGGGTCGGGGCCGAGCCGCAGATCAGTCTGGTGGAGTTGCGCTCGGCATAGCGGAGGTCACGTCCGCGCGTGGCGGCCGCCGGCCGGCCCGGCGGGCGTGACAGGATGCGGCGTGCCCCCGTTCAGTGCCGTACCCTCCGGTGGCCTCTCGCCATTCGTCGCGGACCTGCACATCCACTCGAAATACTCGCGCGCGTGCAGCCGCGACCTCACGCTGCCGAACCTCGGCTGGTGGGCCCGGCGCAAGGGCATCGGTCTGCTCGGCACCGGCGACTTCACCCACCCGGCCTGGTACGACCACCTGCGGGAGACGCTGCGCCCGGCCGAGCCGGGGTTGTACCGGCTCGACGCCGAGGCGGAGCGGGACATCGCGCGGCGGCTGCCACCGCGGCTGGCCGGCGCGGCGGAGGCCGACCCGGTCCGGTTCATGTTGAGCGTGGAGATCTCCACGATCTACAAGCGGGACGACCGGACCCGCAAGGTGCACCACCTGATCTACCTGCCCGATCTGGACGCGGTGGCCCGGTTCAACGCCGCCCTCGGCCGGATCGGCAACCTCGGCTCGGACGGCCGGCCGATCCTCGGTCTGGACTCCCGCGACCTGCTGGAGATCACCCTGGAGGCCAGCGGAGACGGCTACCTGGTGCCGGCGCACATCTGGACGCCGTGGTTCTCCGCGCTGGGTTCGAAGTCCGGCTTCGACGCGATCGCGGACTGTTACGCCGATCTGGCCGACCACATCTTCGCCGTGGAGACCGGCCTCTCCTCCGACCCGGCGATGAACTGGCGGGTCGGCAGCCTGGACGGCTACCAACTGGTCTCCAACTCGGACGCTCACTCGCCACCGGCACTGGGCCGGGAGGCGACAGTGTTGACCGCCGAGCGGGACTACTTCGCGGTCCGCGAGGCGCTGCGCACCGGTGACGGTCTGGCCGGCACCATCGAGTTCTTCCCGGAGGAGGGCAAGTACCACGCGGACGGACACCGACTCTGCGGGGTCAACTGGTCCCCGGAGCGCACCCGAGCCGCCGACGGGCGTTGCCCCGAATGCGGCAAGCCGCTCACAGTGGGCGTGCTCACCCGGATCGAGGAGCTTGCCGACCGGCCGGCGGGGCACCGGCCGGCCCACGCCCGGGACGTCACCCACCTGGTCCCGCTTGCCGAGATCCTCGGTGAGATCAACAAGGTGGGCGCCCGGTCGAAGAAGGTCGAGGGGCGATTCAACGAGCTGCTCGCCGCGCTCGGCCCGGAGCTGGAGATCCTGACCACGACGCCGCTCGCCGACATCGCGCAGGTCGGCGGTGAGCTGCTCGCCGAGGGCATCGGGCGGCTGCGGCGCGGCGACGTGCGCCGGGTGCCCGGCTACGACGGCGAGTACGGGGTGATCACGCTCTTCGACCCCGCCGAGCTGGGCGCGCAGGAGACCCTGTTCGACGTACCGGTGCCGGCGCAGCGCCGACCCGCGGAACCGGCGGCCCGGTCGACGGCCAAGCGCCCGGCGGCGAAAGCGGAGCCGAAGCCGAAGCGCAAGCCGATCCCGGCTCCCGCACCGCCGATCGCCTCACCACCGTCCCCCCACGAGCCGTTCGAGCCGATGCTCTCCGGGATGGAGGAGGTCGGCACCGGCCTGCTGGACCGGCTGGACGCGATGCAGCGGGTGGCTGCCTCCGCGCCGGGCGGGCCGCTGCTGATCGTGGCCGGGCCGGGCACCGGCAAGACCAGGACACTCACGCACCGGATCGCGTACCTCTGCGCGGAGTTGAACGTCTTCCCCGAACACTGCCTCGCGATCACGTTCACCCGCCGGGCCGCCGAGGAGCTGCGACACCGCCTCGACGGCCTGCTCGGTCCGGTCGCCGAGGACGTCACGGTGGGCACGTTCCACGCGCTGGGCCTGACCATCCTGCGGGAGAACGCCGACGCGGCGGGCCTGCCGGCCGACTTCCGCATCGCCGACGACACCGAACGGGCCGCAGCCCGCACCGCGGCCGGCGACGACCTCGCCAGCTACACCGCGCTGTTGCGCAAGCAGGACCTGGTCGACCTGGACGAGCTGGTCACCCTGCCGGTGGCACTGCTGCGCTCCGACCGGAAGCTGGTCGAGGCCTACCGGAACCGCTGGCGGTGGATCTTCGTCGACGAGTACCAGGACGTCGACGAGGTGCAGTACGAGCTGCTGCGGCTGCTCAGCCCCGCCGACGGCAACCTCTGCGCGATCGGCGACCCGGACCAGGCGATCTACTCGTTCCGGGGTGCCGACGTCGGCTACTTCCTGCGTTTCTCCGAGGACTTCACCGACGCCCGGCTGGTCCGGCTCAACCGCAACTACCGCTCGTCGGCGCCGATCCTGGCCGCCGCCGTGCAGGCCATCGCACCGTCCTCGCTGGTCCGTGGCCGGCGGCTGGATCCGGCCCGACTCGACCCGGAGGCCCCGCTGGTGGGGCGCTATCCGGCGGCGTCGGTCGCCGAGGAGGCCGACTTCGTGGTGCGCACTGTCGACGAGTTGGTCGGCGGGCTGTCCCACCGGTCGCTGGACTCGGGCCGGATCGACGGCCGGTCCACCTCGCTGTCCTTCTCCGACATCGCCGTGCTGTACCGCACCGACGCGCAGGCCGCGCCGATCGTCGACGCCCTGGCCCGGGCCAACATCCCGGTGCAGAAGCGCTCGCACGACCGGCTGCGGGACCGGCCCGGGGTGGCAGCCATCGCCCGCGAGCTGCGGCACGCCGACGGGTTGGCCGGGTCGCTCGCCGCCCGGGTGCGGCTGGCCGGCCAGGTGGTCGCCGAGCGGTTCGCGGTGCCCACCCTGGACGGCACCGGCACGGTACGCCCCGAGGCCGTCCGCTCAGCCGTGGACCTGCTCACCCCGCTGGCCCGACGCTGCGGCGACGACCTGGAGGCGTTCCTGTCGCAGCTGGCCACCGGCGCGGAGGTGGACGCGCTCGACCCCCGCGCGGAGGCGGTCACGTTGCTCACCCTGCACGCGGCGAAGGGCCTGGAGTTCCCGGTGGTCTTCCTGGTCGGCGTCGAGGACGGGTTGTTGCCGCTGCGCTGGCCGGGCTCGACGCCCGACGAGGACGCGGTGGCCGAGGAGCGCCGGCTCTTCTTCGTCGGCCTGACCCGCGCCCAGGACCGGCTGTACGTGAGCCACGCCGCCCGCCGCACCCGGCACGGCGCGGAACGCGACTGTGCCCCGTCGCCGTTCCTGGGCGTGATCGATCCGGGCCTGTTCGAGCGGTTCGGCGAGACCGAGCCACGTCGCCCGAAGGACCGCCAGCTCCGCCTGATCTGAGGCTCCGCCCGCCCCGGCGACCGGCGATCTCAGACCGTCGGTCGCCGGGCTGGCTGAGCTGCACAGGTACTCAGGCTTGCAGCACGGCCAGCCAGGCACCGGCGAGCAGGGCCGGACCGAGTGGCAGCAGGGTGTCCCGACGCACCCGCCCGGTGGCGAGCAGGCCGAGCACCAGAGCACCGTGCAGCAGATGGGGCAGGACCAGCCCGACGAGCAGGGCGTCCCGGCCCAGCCAACCGAGCGGCAGGCCGAGGACGGCCGCGAGTTTCACGTCCCCGAACCCCAGCCGGGAGCCCGGCAGCAGGGCCAGCAGCAGGTGCGCCACGCCGGCGACCGCCGCACCGGCTACCGCACCGAGCAGCCGGGCGACCTCGCCGGACAGCATCGCCGCGGCGGTCAGGCCGCCGGCGGCCAGCACCCCGGCGGCGAGCACCAGCGGGTCGGGCAGCCGCAGGCAGGCCAGGTCGACCCGGGCCAGCACCAGCCCCGGCGCCGCCACCGCGAGGAAGATCGGCAGGGCGGGGTCGTCCCGCCGGGCCACCGCGAGCCCGGCGAACACCGCCGCCGCCAGTAGGGCACTGAGCCACGCCCCGGCCGCACCGTCGGGTCGTCGCCGGGTCGGGCCGGTGGTGAAGATCCGGGCCAGCCTGGGTACGACGACACCGACAAGCGCGCCGAGCAGCGCGACCGGCACCAGCGCGGCGGCCGACATGGGCCGGACGTTACCGCCGGTCGACCGTCCGCGCGGCCCCCGATCGTGTTGCCGCGCCCGCCCGACGCGGCCGTTCGGTGGTCACCACGAGCGCGACGCCGGCAACGATCACCGCACCACCGAGCAGCACCTGGGAGGTGATCGGCTCGGCTACCAGCAGCGCACCGAGCGCGACCGCGACCGCCGGGTTGACGTAGGCGTACGTCGACACGAGCGAGATGGGCGCGTTGTGCAGCAGCCAGACGTACGCGGTGAAGGCCACAAGCGAACCGGCCACCATGAGGTAACCAAGCGCCAGCCAGGATCGGGTGCTGACCTCCGCCGGGTGGAAGTCGCTCAGCTCGCCTCGACCGGCGGCGACGACGGCCAGCACCAGCGCGCCGGCCAGCATCTCGTACACCGTGGCCACGAACGGGTCGGTGGGCATCCGGATCCGGCCGGACAGGAACGACCCGACCGACCAGGCGACGGCCCCCGCGACCACCACCAACGCCCCGACCAGCGGCACCGCGTCCGCACTGCCGGCGGGCAACACCAGCACGACCAGGCCGATGAAGCCCACTGTGACCCCGGCGAACGTCCAGACCGGCGGACGGTCCCCGGTGCCGGTACGCAGCAGCACCACGAGCAGCGGCACTGTCGCCACCAGCAGCGCCGCGATCCCGGACGGCACCGCCACTCCGGGCGGCCCGGACTCGGCGAGCACCACCAGGCCGTTGCCGCCAGCGAGCAGGAGCACCCCGACCAGCGCCGCCGAGCCGAGCTGCCGCAGGTCCACCCGCAGCGCGCCGGGGCCGCGGCGCAGCCGCAGCACCACCGCCAGGACCAGTCCGGCGACGGTGAACCGCAGTGCGGCCGACAGCAGCGCGGGCAGCGTCTCCACAGTGATCCGAATGGCCAGATAGGTGGAGCCCCAGAGCAGGTAGACCACGATCAACGCGGTCCAGATCAGGGTCGGCGCGACGTTTGCGCGGTGGCCGATGCCGGCTGTCGCGCTCGGTAGAGGTGAGCTCATCAGTCGACCACGCTACGGTGACGTCGGAGCCGGCGTCGCGTACCGGTGGCCGGACTCACCACTTGTGCAGGGGGCGGCATGACGAACTACGGCCCACCCGGGGGCGCCAACCCGGGACCGTGGCGCGGGCAGCGTCCGGACGAGACGCCGGGCCGGCCGGTGCCGCAGCCCTACCCGCCGGCAGCCGGGCCCTACCCGCAGCCGACGCCGTCGTACCCGGAGGCGCCCCCGTCGTACCCGCAGGTGTCCCAGGAGCGGCAGGGGCCGTACGGCGGCCCACCGCACTACGGAGGCGGTTCGGCAACGCCCTACGGCGGTGCCCCCTACGGCGACGGGTACCAGTTGGGCGGGGCACCTCCGGCGTACGGCGGGCAGCCGTACCGGCCGGACGAACACCCGTACGGCCCGGACCCCACACCGGCACCGGGCCGGCGCGGTCGGGGGCCGCTGATCGCGGTGCTGGCCGTCGTACTGCTGCTGGTGGCTGCCGGTGGGGCGTTCTGGCTCCGTCGCGGGCAGGACGATCCGGCTCCGGTGGCCGCTCCTGCCAACTCGACCACCGCCGTGGCGCCGAGTGCGGACACCGACGGGGCCGAGCCGGCACCGAGTGCGCCGGCCCCGGAGTCGTCGGCTGATCCCCGGTTCGCCAAGGTCGGGCAGTGCGTCCGCAACGACGCCGCAGCGGGCAGCAAGCCCAAGCTGCTGATCAGCGAGTGCGCCGCGAAGTCGTACGAGGTGTTGAGCCGGATCGACGGCGCGACCAGCGGCGAACGCGACGCCGAGGCCAAGTGCGGCAAGGTCCAGGGCTACACCAACTGGTACTTCTTCGACAGTGAGCTGGACACTCTCGACTTCGTCCTCTGCCTGAAGCAACGCTGAGACCACCCACCCCGGGAATGACATGACGACCTATGGACCAGCGGGCTCCGACCAGCCGGACGACCCGTACCAGCGCCCGCCGGCGGGGCCCGACGGCCCGCCGGCGGAGGACCCGACCCTGCCCCAGTGGAACGCTCCGCCGCCCGCCGAAGATCCCACCAGGCAGCAGTGGGGCCCGCCGCCGCCCGCCGCGCCGCCACCCACCGCGCCGATGTGGGGGGCGCCGCCCACCGGCTCGGGCTACCCGCCGCCCGGACCGTTCCCACCGGCCGGGCCGACGCCGGGCCAGCCGCCCGGCCAGCCGCCCAGCCCTTTCCCACCCGCCGGGCCGACGCCGGATCAGCCGCCCGGACCGTTCCCACCCGCCGGGCCAATGCCGGGCCAGCCGCCCGGGCCTTGGGGCCAGCCGCCGCCGGCCGGTTACGGGATGCCACCCGTCGCGCCGGTGCGCAAGAGCGGCCGCAACGTCGCCCTCATCGTCGCGCTTGTGGTGCTGCTCGTGCTCTGCCCGTGCCTTGGCCTGGCCGGTTGGGCGGTGTGGCGGGTCGCCGACGCCGCGAACGACACGCGCACCCCGGCGACGAGCGCGCCGGGCCTGCCCAGGGACATGCCGAGATCGGCCGCGCCGTCCCCGGACGACGAACTCGGCACGGGCGACTGCGTGGTGAACGAGGGCACCAGACGGGACGCGGAGTTGCGCAAGGTGCCATGCAGCCCAGGCACCTACCGGGTGTTGCTGCGGATCGCGGCGACCACTGACGCGGGCCGGTGTGAGTCGCTGGCACCCGGGACGACAGTGACCTACGTGGACGACCAGCTCGACTACGTGCTGTGCCTGCAGGAGCAGTAGTCCGATTGCGAAAACTAGGGCTGTCTAGCGTGGAAGCTAGACAGCCCTAGTTTTTTGTCGACGGTCTCGACACGCCGATAGGCCCATCTATCCATGTCTAGCCCCGCAGCTAGACGGCCCGATACTCTGCGATGCGTGGATCCGGTCCGCAACCCGTACGCGCCGGGCGCCGGCCAGCGTCCGCCCGAACTCGCCGGGCGGGGGCGGGAGCTGGACGTCTTCGACATCGTGCTGGAACGCATCGCCCGGGGCCGACCCGAACGCAGCCTGATGCTCACCGGGCTGCGCGGCGTCGGCAAGACGGTTCTGCTCAACACCCTCCGGTCGCAGGCGATCAACCATCTCTGGGGCAGCGGCAAGATCGAGGCACGACCGGATCAGTCGTTGCGCCGCCCGGTCGCCGCCGCGCTGCACATGGCCGTCCGGGAGCTGGCTCCCCGACACCGCGCACCCGACCGGATCGACGCGTTCCTCGGCGTCCTGAAGGCGTTCGCCCAACGGTCCGCCCCGACCGGCCGGGCCGGTGCCGCCCCGAAGCTGCGCGACCGTTGGCAGCCCGGCATCGACGTGCCGGCCGCCAGCGGCCGGGCCGACTCCGGCGACATCGAGATCGACCTCGTCGAGCTGCTCACCGACGCCGCCGCGGTGGCGAGTGACGTCGGCACCGGGATCGCCATCTTCATCGACGAGATGCAGGATCTCGGCCCGGAGGACGTGTCCGCGCTCTGCGCGGCCTGCCACGAGCTGTCCCAGCTCGGCGCGCCGTTGATCGTCGTCGGCGCCGGCCTCCCGCACCTGCCGGCGGTGCTCAGCGCGGCCAAGTCGTACTCCGAACGGCTGTTCCGCTACCAACGCATCGACCGGCTCGACCGGATCGCCGCCGACCAGGCGCTCTGCGCACCCGCCGAGCGCGAGGACGTCGAGTACGAGCAGAAGGCACTCGACCTGCTCTACGAGAAGTCCGGTGGCTATCCCTACTTCGTTCAGGCGTACGGCAAGGCGACCTGGGATCATGCGCCGCGCTCGCCGATCACCGCCGCGGACGTGCGTGTCGCCGCACCCGAGGCGGAGGCCGAACTGGCGGTCGGATTCTTCGGCTCCCGGTTCGAGCGAGCCACCCCGGCCGAACGCGAGTACATGCGGGCGATGGCCATGATGTCCGCGGTCGAGGACGAGTCCGGGGCGGTGGTCCGCGACGACATGGACGCCGCGGTGCCCACCGCCGAGATCGCCCGGGCGCTCGGCCGCAAGCCCGCAAGCCTCTCCCCGGCGCGGGACGCACTGATCAAGAAGGGGCTGATCTACTCCGGCGAGCGGGGCACCGTAGCCTTCACCGTGCCGCACTTCGGCAGGTATCTGCGCACCCAGCCGGCCTGACCGCCGGACGGGGTGTCGACCCGGTCAGACCTTCGCCCAGGGCGCTGGAAAGAGCACCTCGCCGCGCGGCGGGGGGCCTTCCTCGCTTGTCGACGGCGGCAGCACCAACGCCTGCCAGGGCTCACCGAGGCCGGCCCACGGGCCGGTCAGGCCCAACTCCTTCGCGGCGCTGAAGCCGAACCGGCGGTAGAAGGCCGGGTCGCCGAGTACCACGACCAGCCGCTCACCAAGCTCGGTGGACGCGTCCAGGGCTGCCTGCACCACCGCCGTGCCGTGCCCGACGCGCTGCCGGTGCGGCGCCACCGCCACCGGGCCGAGCGCCAGGGCGGGCACGTCCGATCCCCGCTCCGGCCGCACCCGCACCCGGGTGAGCAGCGCGTACCCGACCACCTCGCCGCCGTACTCGGCGACCATCGCCAGCCGGGGTAGCCATGCGGCGGTGCCGCGCAACTCGTCGACCAGGCTCACCTCCGGCGGCGTCGCCACGTCGGGGCGGGCGAAAGCGGTGGCCAGTACGCGGCGCACCGGACCGGCGTCGGCCGGGTCCTCGGGGCGTAGCCGCAGCGTGGTCACCCGCGCGACGTTACCCGCCACGGCCGGCCCATCAGTGACTGTCGCTCGAATCGGCGTGGCGCACGTGTATGAACACCGATCCGATCCGACGGTTGCCTGGGTAGCACACGCCGCGACGGGGTATGACTGATCCATGACGCCCGTACGCTCCCTCGCCCGCGCCATGTTGAGCGGCATCTTCGTGGTCAGCGGGTATCGCAACCTCCGCAACCCGGGCCGGTTGGCGCCGGCCGCCACACCGATCACCGACAAGGTCGCGCCGCTGTTGAAAAAGGCGCACCCGAGCTTCCCCACCGATACCGAGACGTTGATCCGACTCAACTCGGCGGTGCAGGTGAGCGCCGGGCTGATGCTGGCCACCGGACGGCTCAGTCGACCCGCCGCGCTGGTCCTCGCCGGCACTCTGGTGCCGGTGACCATCGCCGGGCATCCCTTCTGGAAGAGCGACGATCCGGTCGCCAAGAACAACAACCAGATCCACGCCCTCAAGAACCTCGGTCTCCTCGGCGGTCTGCTGCTGGCCGCGGCCGACACCGGTGGCAAGCCGGGTCTGCGCTGGCGGACCGGTCACCGCATCGGCCACTCTCGACGTTCCATGCAGCGCGCCGTCCGTACCGCCCGCCGGGAAGCTCGGATCGCCGTCCGCTCCGCGTCCACGGCACGTCGACTGCCCGGCTGAACTGCATCGATGCCTCTCCGCGCCACCCCCACCCCCCGCTAAGGCCGCGAATTACCTGAACCACCCGGTAGGCGTTAACGCGGTGGAAATGTCAAAAACATGTGTGGGATCGGACACGGTCGCATAACGCGGGAGGCACTGACGTGAGGCGCCGTTCTAGGCTCCGTGCAGGACCTGGACGGGTAGGACGACCTTGGTATGGGGGTGGCCGCGCCATGCCGACGGCTGTCGGTAGTCGGGCGGACCGCCTCGCCCCAATCCAACGCGTGACGCGTCGGATCGATCGCAAGAACGTCGTACGGGCCGCCATCGTGGCCGCCGTCGCCTATGCCGCATGGCGCGCCATCGGCGCTTTCGGGCGGCCGTACAACTTCTTCGACATGAAGATCTACCACGGTGCCGTGGTGTGGTGGGCGAGCGGTCATGAGCTCTACGAGTTCATCGCGCCCGGAACCACCCTCGGGTTCACCTACCCGCCGTTCGCTGGGCTGGCCATGCTGCCGATGGCGCAGTTGCCGATCGACGCCGCCGGCATGGTCAACGCGGTAGCCAGCATCGCCGCGCTGGCGCTGGTGCTGGCCGGGCTGCTCCGCCCCATCGTGGACCGACTGGGGTGGCCACTGTGGTTCACCGTGGCCGTGGCGGTGCCGCTCGCGGTCGCCATCGAACCAGCTCGGGAGACGCTCGGCTACGGCCAGGTCAACATCCTGCTGTTCGCGTTGATCATGGCTGATCTGATCGGCCTGCGGTGGCGGTCCCGCCGGGGCACCCACTACGCGGCGACGGATGGTCCCCTGCTGCGCTTCCTCTACGGCGGAGCCTGGGCCGGGGCGGGCATCGGCCTGGCCACCGCGGTCAAGCTCACCCCGGCACTCTTCATCGCCTACCTGCTGATCACCCGGCAGTGGCGGGTGGCGGCCACCGCGATCGGCACCGCGATCGGGGTGACGGTGGCGAGCTTCGGGATCGTCGGTGACGAGTCGCGGACGTACTTCGGCAGCGTGCTCTGGCAGACCGAGCGGGTCGGCGCGGCGGACATGACGCCGAACCAGTCACTCGCCGGCCTGCTCGCCCGCCTGTACGACTCGATCGAGACCCCCGGGCTGCTCTGGCTCGCCTTCTCGGTGCTGATCCTGGCGCTGGGCCTGTCCCGGGCGGCCAGCTCCCGCGCCGACGGCGACGAGTTGACAGCCTTCACGCTTGTCGGCCTCACCGCCAACGTGATCAGCCCGATCTCCTGGACGCACCACCTGGTCTGGGTGATCCCGGCGATCATCGTGCTCGCCGACGCCGCCGTACGCCGCCGCGAGGCGAGCCGGACGATGCCACAGCGCGCCGGACAGGGCCCGGTGTTCGGGGGGTTGCCCGGGGTCAACGGGCTCCGCCCACCGATCTGGTATCCAACACTCACCGGGCTCCGGCACGGTGGCGCCGCGATCGGGCTCTACCTGCTCTTCCTGATCTCACCGATCTGGCCGTACGAACACCAGCTGCCGGAGATGTCGCACTACCAGGACGGTCTCTTCGGAGCCCTGATGGAAAACTCGCTCGCGCTCGCGCTCATCGTGCTGGTCGCCGCGCTGCCCTGGCGTCCGGGAGCCGAGCCGGCGTTCTACGGTGACCGGCTCACCCGGACCATGGCGCTCAACGCCCGCCGCTGACCGGTCAGGGGCAGTTGACCCATTCCTCGGTGCCATCGGTGAAGACCTGCCGCTTCCAGATCGGCAGGCGCGCCTTGGCCTCGTCGACGAGCCGGGCGCAGGCCGCGAAGGCCGCCGCCCGGTGCGCGGTGCTCACCGCGGCGACCAGCGCCACGTCACCGATCGCCAGCGGGCCGACCCGGTGGGAGACCGCCACCGCGTAGACGTCGGGCTCCGCGGCGATCTCGGCGGCCACCTCGCGCAGCACCTGCGCGGCACTGGGGTGCCCCTCGTATTCCAGGCTGGTGACCTGCCGGCCGTGATCGTGGTCGCGGACCACGCCCTGAAAGGAGACCACCGCGCCGGCCCGACGGTCGGCGACCGCGGCCTCATGGGTGGCGAGGTCGAGTGGCTGATCGGTGATCTCACCGAAGGTGATCGTCGGTGCGGTCATGACGGACGCTCCCCGGGAAGCAGTGGCAACGGCACGATCGGCACCCGGTCGCCCGGCTCGCCCCTGGTGCCGGGCCGGATGACGGCGAACCCGTCCGCGCCGGACAGGCCGCGCAGCATCGCCGAGCCGACGTGTCGCACCGGGAACGCGGTCCCGGCGGCCCGGTCCAGTCGGACCAGGGCCAGGTGGGTGTGGTCGCCGCGACCGGACACCGCCTCGGCCAACGTGGCGTGCGGCAGCACCGGCATCGAGCGACCCTGCAGGCCGGCGAGCAGCGGCGCGACAAGCGACACCAGCGCGACGATGGCGGACTGCGGGTTGCCCGGCAACCCCGCCACGAACCGGACCCGCCCGTCGTGGCCGGCCAGCCGGGCCAGCAGCATCGGGAACCCGGGACGAACCGCCACCGTGTTGACCACGTAGTCGGCGCCGAGCGCCTGCAGGGTCGGGTGCAGGTGGTCGACCGGGCCGTTCATCGTGCCGCCGGTGGTGCAGACCAGGTCGGCGGTTGCCAGCGCCGCACGCAGGGCCGCCACGTGCGCGGGCAGTGTGTCGGCCACCGGGCCGACCACATCCGATGGACGGACCTGGCAGCCGTAGCGCCGCAGCCACGCCGGCACCGCAGGACCCAGCGCGTCGCGGACCCGGCCGGCCGCCGGCGGGCCCACGGTCAGCAACTCGTCGCCGAAGACCAGCAGCGCGGCGCGCGGCGCCCGCCGGACCCGCAGCGTGTCGTGCCCGCAGGAGGCCGCCAGGCCGATCACCGCCGGGTCGACCGGCGTGCCGACCGGCAACAACTCCTCATCGGCGTACGCCTCCTCGCCGGGTTTCCGCCACTCCGGCGTCTCCCGCGGGGTGCCACTGACCAGGCCGTCGACGATCGTGGACTCCTCGACGCGCAGCACGGCGGTGGCCCCCTCGGGCACCATGGCTCCGGTCGCGATCTCGACGGTCGTGCCGTCGGCGGCGAGCGGCGCGGGTGTGTTGCCCGCCAGGACCCGGCCGACGACCCGCCACGGGCCGGTGCCGCGCACCGCCCAGCCGTCCACGCTTGAGGTCGGGAAGGCGGGCAGGTCGGTGCGGGTGGTCAACGGCTCGGCCAGGGTGGACCCGTCGATCTCGGCCAGGGGTCGGGCGAGGGCGGGCAGCGCGGCGGACAGACCAACCGCGTAGACCCGCGACCGCGCCTCCTCCCACCCGGCTGGCGGAGGTGCGGCGACCTGATCCGCGGTGGGTGCGGTTTCCGTGCTCACCGACCGAGCCTATCGGCACGGACCGACACCCGTCGGGGCCCGGCGTGGACCGCGGTCGGTGATCCCTGCCGTGACTCCGCTGGTCACCACCGCGAGGGCAGCGGCGCAGCCGCGCGGCTCAGTGGGTCACCACCGCGAGGGCAGCGGCGCAGCCGCGCGGCTCAGTGGGTCACCACCGCGAGGGCAGCGACGCAGCCGCGCGGCTCAGTGGGTCACCACCGCGAGGGCAGCGACGCAGCCGCGCGGCTCAGTGGGTCACCACCGCGAGGGCAGCGGCGCAGCCGCGCGGCTCAGTGGGTAACCACCGCGAGGGCAGCGGCGCAGCCGCGCGGCTCAGTGGTCGCCGCCGCGCAACTGGTCGACGGTGTGCGCGAGAATCGGCCCGAGCACGGCCAGGCCGTCCCGGGCGCCGCCGGTCGAGCCGGGCAGGTTGACCACGAGCATCCGGCCGGCGACACCGGCCAGCCCTCGGGACAGCATCGACGTGGGCACCCGGTCGCGGCTGTCCGCGCGGATCGCCTCGGCGATGCCGGGGATCTCGTAGTCCAGCAGACCCCGGGTGACGTCCGGGGTGCGATCGGTCGGCGTGACCCCGGTCCCGCCGCTGGTGAGCACCACGTCGACACCGTCGGCGCGGGCGGCCCGCAGGGCGACGCCGACCGGCTCACCATCGGGCACCACCACCGGATCGTCGACCTGGCACCCCAACTCGCGCAGGCCCGCGACGAGCAGGGGGCCGCTGGTGTCGGCGTAGACGCCGGCCGCGGCCCGGTTGGACGCGACGACCACCCGGGCCCGGATCACGGCCGGTCCTCCGGCCGGACCCACTGCCCGGTCTTGCCGCCCTCCTTGCGCAGCACCCGGACCGCCTCCACCGAGGCGGCCGGGTCGACCGCCTTGACCATGTCGACAAGGGCGAGACCGGCGACGGCGACCGCGGTGAGTGCCTCCATCTCCACGCCGGTCCGGTCCGCCGTGCGGGCGGTGGCCGTGATCTCCACGGTGTCGGCGGTCAATCGCAGGTCGACAGTGACGCCGTGCAGGGCGATCGGGTGGCACAGCGGGATCAGGTCGGGAGTGCGCTTGGCCCCCATGATCCCGGCCAACCGACCAACCGCCAACGCGTCGCCCTTGGGCAACCCGTTTCGGTGCAGCAGGTCGATGACCTCGGGTGTGGTCCGCAGCCGGCCGGCCGCGACCGCCAGGCGGCCGGTCACCGCCTTGGCGGAGACGTCGACCATGCGGGCCGCGCCAGCGCTGTCGACGTGGCTGAGCTGTGCGGGTTCGGTCACGGCCGAGAGCCTATCGGTGCGGTACGACGCTGCGCGCAAGGAGCGACGGCCAGCACGGCCGGGGTGACCGACGGTCGGAGTTCCGCTCCCCGACGCGACGCATAAGGACGACGCGGAGCATCGGACGGGCGTCGAGTGGATATCCGACCCGCTGCCGTAAGGGTGCCCACGAGCAGCCGGCGAAGCCTCGACAGCCCGGCGCGGACTGGCCGCATTGGTACGCACAATAACGACGACTGATCGCGGTAAGCAATCGGGCCATAACCCGTCAACGAGGTCGTCCACCGCACCCAGTCGACCGGGCCGAAGTGCGAGCATCGCGACGCTCGCCTGCTGTCTGGGTGTCGCAAGGCGCAACGTGCGGCAGGCAGTTGCGCCGAAAGACCGCCCGGAACGTCAACCCTTACCCACCCCCACCCGATCGGTGGCGGGTGTTCAGTCGATCACGCAACGAGGTCCATGTCCCTCCTTCGAGGCCGTACCGCTCGCGCTCGATCGGTTGCCACGGAGGCTCGCGGGGATGGCCACCCGATTGCCTGACCGGGGCCGCAACATGTCTGCGACATGTTGCACCGTTGCCCACTGAACGTCGTTGTCTTCTCGCCGTCGACAGGCGCGCAAGCCGGAGTGGGACGCCACCGCCGGCCCGGACGCGACCAAGCCCGGGACAACATTGCCCAACCCGCCCCCGCACCCGGCCGAACTCCGGTTGAAGTAGCGCTGGTAGAACCACCAGACTCAGGGAATACCACGACCAATAAGCTCGCCGGAAAGGCCCACGGATGAGGCCCTTCCCCGAATCCAGAACGGGCAGACTCCGACCGCACTCCGTTCAATGACGATGGACAGAACGTAATAAAACTACATCAGCTTGACTAATATTGCGCATACCGACATTTATTGGTGCTAACTACACCTGGCCCGTCTTAGGCTCTCGTCAGATCGACATCCCGGGCACAGAACCAACCGGGGACGAGAGTGGAGGGAGCGTGCAATGCGCGGCAGCGAGTGGCACTGACAAACGAACGACACACAGCGGTAAGCTCCTGTCGTCAACATGTAACTGTCGGCAACGACAGGAGCTTCATGAGTCGAGTCCCATCCGAGAACACCACCCGGGCAGACCGGCGACTTCTGGTGCTTGTCGGACTCATCGTCGTACTGGCTGCCGGCCCGACGCTCATCGCCGTCGTCGACATGTTCGCCCATCCGCCCGACTCGGTGGGCGACGGAGCGACCATCGTCGCGCTGATGTTCATGACCGCCCTCGGGACGATCATCAAAGCGCCGATCCGCATCCGTTCGACCACCCACTCGATCACCTGGCTCGAAGCGGCGATCGTGATCGGGCTCGCCGTGACTCCACCCGCCTGGGTGCTGCTGGCGACCGGCGTAGGCGTCGGCATCGCGTCAGCGATCATGAAACTTCCTCCGATCAAGACTGCCTTCGGTGTCAGCAAGAACATCCTGGTCGCCGGTGGAGCGGGCGCCGCCGCGCTGGCGGTGCACTGGCAATGGCCCCCGGTGGGGCCGATGGAACTCATCGGCCTGTTGGGAGTGATCTACCTGGTCGCCGCCCTGCTCGACGACCTGCTGGCAATCCCCGTCATCGCACTGGCGACCGGCACCCGGATCTCCCGCCAGTTCCTCAACAACCTTGACCTCCGGCTCGCCGGCTTCGGTGTGCGCTTCATCGTGGCGCTGTGCACACTCTTCATCCTCTGGGCCGACCCCCGCCTGCTGCTTGCCGTTCCGCCCCTGGTCCTGAGCCTGCACCTGGCCTACTCCGCCCGTATCCGGGGCCGTACCGAACAGCAGGCCTGGCAGCGGCTGGCCCGCACCACCGACGCGCTCAACGTGGTCGACCTGGACACCGTCCTCACCACCGCCGTCACCCAGGCCGCCGAACTCTTCTCCGCCGACGAGGTCGAGATCGAACTGCGCCACAGCGACCGCGTCGTGCGCGGCGGCACCGGCGGCCTCACCTTCGACGGCCGCATCGGCAAGCCCACCGACGTGCACGGCACCGTCGTCCCCACCCGGCTCGAAGGCCACGACCGCACCGTCGATGTCGGCATACTTCGGCTGCGCTTCCGTGGCCCCGTGCAGCTCTCCGAACGAGAGCAGTACACCCTGCGTACCTTCGCCTCCGCTCTCTGCACGGCGGTCCGCAACGCCCAGGCGTACGCCGAACTGGCCCGGGTGGCCGACGAACACGCCTACGCCGCCGCGCACGACGCGCTCACCAACCTGGCCAACCGCCGACACCTCCTCGACCAGGGCACCGAGCAGCTGAGCAGCCGCCACGCGGACGGAATCACCGCACTGGTGCTCATCGACCTCAACCACTTCAAGGAGGTCAACGACACACTCGGGCACGCCGCCGGTGACCAGGTGTTGGTGCAGGTCGCCGACCGGTTGCGCGGGGTGGCCCAGTCGACCGACCTGGTGGCCCGCCTCGGCGGCGACGAGTTCGCCGTACTCCTGCGCGGGCTGCCGGCTCCGGCGGTCGCCGCGCACCGAGCCGAGACGCTGCTCGCCGCCCTGCACGAGCCGTTCGACCTGGACGGCATGCGGATCAGCGTCGAGGCCAGCGGCGGGATCTCCGTAGCCCCGTCCAGCGGTGGCATGGCCGAACTACTGCGCCGCGCCGACGTCGCCATGTACCAGGCCAAGCGGGCCGGGCAGCGGATCGCCACGTACGCCCCGACCCGGGACACCGCCGACCTGGGCCGCCTCACCCTCGGTGGCGACCTACCGCGGGCGGTCGCCGACCACGAGTTCGTCGTCAACTTCCAACCGATCGTCGACCTGGGCACCGGCGAGGTGACAAGCGCCGAGGCGCTGGCCCGCTGGCACCACCCCACCCACGGCATGATCGACCCCCTGCGCTTCCTGGAGGCCGTCGAGCGTTCGGGCCTGCTGCCGGCCTTCGCCGAGGCGATCCTCGACCAGGCGCTGATCGCGGCGGCCGACTGGCGCGACGCCGGCTTCGACGTACCCGTCGCGGTGAACGTGTCCCCACGCAGCCTGCTCGACGCACGGTTCCCGGGCTCGGTGCTGGCCCGCCTGCGCGCCCACGACCTACCACCGGACCGGCTGGTGCTGGAGCTGACCGAGACGCTCACCCTCAGTCAGCTCGACGTCGTCGACCGGGTGCTCAGCCGACTCCGCGACGAGGGCGTCCGGCTGGCGCTCGACGACTTCGGCACCGGCTACTCGTCGCTCTCCCTGCTCTCCCGGATCCCGGTGCACGAGCTGAAGATCGACCGAAGCTTCGTCACGACGATGGAGAGTTCGGCGGAGGCCGCCGCCGTCATCCGCTCCACCCTCGACCTGGGCCGCAGCCTCAACCTGGCAGTCGTGGCCGAGGGAGTGGAGAGTGAACCGCAGCGGCGGGCCCTGTGGGAGTTGGGCTGCGTCGCCGGCCAGGGGCACCTGTTCGCCCGGCCGATGCCGGCCGGCACCCTGCTCGCGGCCATGCAGCGCGGATCGGGCGGCCGACCCGGCACCCTGGCCGCGCCACTGCACGACGCCGGCGCGGTGATCCGACTGAGCCAGAGCCGCCGCCAGACCGGCCGCTCCCGCCTCCCGCACCTGCCCGCCTGACCGGGCACCAGCCGCCCGCGCCACGCGGCCCGGTGCAGGTACCCCCCGATCTGCCAGACTGGCGCCCGTGATCGCCGACGCCCCGAGCACCCCCCGCCGTCGCTGGCACTGGCGGACGCTCGACACCGCGGCCGGCGGACTCGCCGTCGACCTCGGCCTCTACGCCGTCTCGGCCGTCTTCGCCGCGCTCACCGCGCTCACCTCCACGCTGCTGCCGCACCGGGCATGGGGTGCCGTCGCCGCCGTGGGATACCTGGTCGCAACACTTGTGGTGCTCGTCCAACTCCTGCTCCGTCGGCGCTTCCCGACCTCGACCCTGGTCGGGCTGCCAGCCCGCTCGGTGCTCACCTGTCTCACCTGGGCGAGCACCGCACTACTACCCCTGCTCTGGCAGAGCATCGAGCGGGCCAACGGACGCACCGACCGGGCCCAGGAGGAGGTGCTCGTCGTCGAACACGCCGGCACCCGCCTCCTGGAGCACGGCACGCCCTACCTCGGTCCCGACGCGATCGCCGCCCTGCCACCCGGCGAGCAACTGCTCGGCTACACCCCCTACCAGCCCGGCATGGCGATGTTCGGCCTGCCCAGGGCCCTGGCCGACACCTGGTGGACCGACTCCCGGGTCTGGTTCGCAGTGGGCACCGCACTCGCGCTCACCCTGGCCGTGGCCGCCCTGCGCACCACACCGGCCACCGCCCGCACCGCCCAGGAGGCCCACCGGCGACACGCCGCGTTGCTGCGCGGCGTACAGGCCGCCACCGTCCTGCCGATCTGCGCCCTCACCCTCGCCACCGGCGGCGACGACCTGCCCGTACTCGCGCTCTGCCTGCTGGCCCTCGCGCTCGCCGCCGCCGACCGGCCCGGCCGGGCCGGCCTCGCGGTCGGCCTGGCCGGCGCGCTCAAGCTCTTCGCCTGGCCGGTGGCGCTGGTCCTGATCGCCTGGGGCCTGACCCGACGGGCCGGCACCCGGGTCGCCGCCGGCGCTGTCGGCCTACCCATCGCCGCCCTGCTGCCGGCGATGCTCGTCGACCGCGACGCGCTCACCGAGAACGTGCTGCGCTTCCCCCTCGGCCACGGCCTGGTCACCAGCCCCGCGCAGTCCCCCTTCCCCGGCCACCTGATCGCCACCGCACTACCCGCCGGCCGGCTGGTCGCCGCCGCACTGCTTGTCGCCGCCGGCGTGGCCATCGCCGTCCGGCTCGCCCGCCGCCCACCCCGCACCGCCGTCGCCACGGCGCTGATCTGCGGGTACGGGCTACTCGCCGCCATCGCCCTGATGCCCTCGACCCGCTTCGGCTACCTGCTCTACCCGATGGCCCTGCTCACCTGGGCGCCCGCCCTGCGCCACCCGGTCGACACGCCGACCACCCCGCTTTCCGACCTGCCCGCTCGGACCACATCGGCGTAACTGCTGGGCGCGACGGCCGGCCAGGGCGTACACCTGAAGTCATGACGACGTACCGCGACCGGGCCGACGCCGGCCGGGTGCTCTCCGAGCGGCTCACCGCGCTCGTCGGCGACCCGGACGTGGTCGTCCTCGGCCTCGTCCGGGGCGGCGTGCCGGTCGCCCGGGTCGTCGCCGAACGGCTCGGCGCACCCCTTGACGTGCTCGTCGTCCGCAAGCTCGGCATGCCGTGGGCCCGGGAGGTCGCCTTCGGCGCGCTCGGGCCGGGCGGGGTCCAGGTGCTCAACGACGCGGTGGCAAGCCGGCTCAGCAGCGTCGACATCGCCGAGGTCAGCCAACGCGAGCAGGCCGAACTCGCCCGGCGGGAGCGGCTCTACCGCGGTGGCCGCGCACAGTTGGACCTCACCGGGCGGACCGCGCTGATCGTCGACGACGGCCTGGCCACCGGTGCGACCGCCCGCGCCGCCGTGGAGGTCGCCCGCCAACTCGGGGCACACCGGGTCGTGGTCGCCGTTCCGGTCGGCGCACAGGAGGCGTACGAACTGCTCGCCGCCGTGGCGGACCAGGTCGTCTGCGCCCAACGCCCACCGGACTTCGGCGCGGTGAGCGTCTACTACGACGACTTCCACGAGGTGTCCGACGAAGAGGTGAGCGAGGCGCTCACAGCAACCGCTTAGGTCGACCGGGTACCGTCGGGCGATGAGTAGTCTCACCTGTCCCAAGTGTCACGGAGATATGCGCCAGTACGAGCGCAGCGGCGTCGTGATCGACCAGTGCGGGGAGTGCCGCGGCATCTTCCTGGACCGCGGCGAGTTGGAGAAGCTGTTCGAGGCGGAGGCCAACTGGAGCCGCCAACAGACAGGTGGTGCGCCGCCGCAACCCAGCCACCAGCCGGCCGGCTACCCGCCGCCCCCGCCCCCGCCGCACCAGCCCGGCTACGGTGCGGTCCCGCCGCCGCCTCCGCCCGGCTACCCGCCGGCGCCGGCCTACGGCCACCAGCAGCAGCACCACGGCTACCACGGCCACTACCGGCAGAAGAAGCGCAAGGGCTTCCTCGACGAGATGTTCGGCTGAGTCGAGACTGACAACCGGCCCGGGTCGATCACGCGTCGACCCGGGCACCCCGCCCACCCGGCGGACGCTTGGCCGGCGTGGTGGACCGTGCGAGGCTGCATCGCATGACCGCGATCCGACCGGACGAGGCGCTGGCCCAGGCGTACGACGGGATCACCGCGGTGGTCGGCGACCTGGACGACGCCGGCCTGCGACGAGCCACCCGCTGCCAGGGCTGGGACGTCGCCGCCCTGCTCCTGCACGTGGTCGGCGATGCCAAGCGTGCGCTTGACGCCCTGGCCACCACGGTCGACGGGCCGGCCGACGTCGACGACGTGAGCTACTGGCGTGACTTCCCCGGCGGCGACGACGAGGCCGCCGGGCACGCCCGGTGGGTCCGCCGCTCGGCCGCCGCCTTCGACCGTCCCACCGAGATCGTCAACCTCTGGCGGGACACCGCCCTGGCGGCGGTCCGCGCCGCCCGGTCAGCCGACCCCGAGGCGTACGTGGCCACGCAGGGGCACGTGCTACGCGTACCCGACTTCCTCGCAACGCTGACCACCGAGGCAACCGTCCACCACCTGGACCTGACGCTGGAGCTGCCGGACGCGCCGCCGCCCGGCCCGCTTGCGGTACGCGTCGCGGTGGCGACAATGGACGGCCTGCTCAGCGACGACGCCGTTCGGCCCGCCGCGTGGGACGACAACGATTTCCTGCTGAAGGCCACCGGGCGCATTCCGCTGACCGATCGGGACCGGCTGGAGCTGGGCGAGTCGGCGGGCTGGTTTCCGCTGCTCGGTTGACCGAGGACGGGTCGGCGGTCAGCCGATGGCCATGTCGACGAAGCGGGACAGGTGCAGCTGAGCCGCGACGGTCACCGTGTCGGTGGGGCCATTCCGATGCTTGGCAACAATAAAATCCGCCTCCCCGGCCCGAGGGGATTCCTTGTCGTAGTAGTCGTCACGATGCAGCAGGATGACAACGTCGGCATCTTGCTCAATCGAGTTGTGGGTGGCGATGCCGTTGGCGATGAAGTTGTGCTTCTCGAGCACAGTCGCGTCGAACACCTCCTGCTCACCGATCGACTCGATAGAGACGATCGAGTCCCAGAAGATGTCGTTGGTCGCGTGCAGGTCAAGATCGGCCGCGTCGAGGACAGTGGCAATCGCCGCCAACCTAGAGCGGCTGGGCGCATGCTTCCAGAGGGTGCTGCCGCAGAACTGGGTGCCAATGGCCTTCGCGAACTCGCGGTGAGTCATGCCCTGCTCGACAAGAATATCCTTGACCCTGGTCCACACCTCGCGCGGCACGGTGTCGACGTTGGTGTTGCTCTCCGTCGACTCCAACGCGGCAAGGAGAGCAGCACAGGGCTCCGACCGCTGCCCGTACACGCCGATCTCGCGCAGGAATCTCAACTGGTCGTCTCGTCCAGAGATGTCGAGCGTGTACTGAGGGCGGTGCCCCACGACGGGTACGACCCTCAGCCGGGCCGTAATGCCGTACCTGAGGAGCAGTCGAGAGATGTCCTCGAGCATTCGTCGGCTCGTGGACGAAAAGTAGACGCGCCCACCGCGACCTGAGCTGTTGACGGTCACCGAACCATCGGTAGCCCACAGATGCCGCAGGAAGGAGGTGATCTGCTCCTTCGGCAGGCTGAAGACGGCCGAGGGCAGAAACTTCTCGTGCGATCTCAAGCCGAAGAGGCCGAGGTCATCCAGCCAAGCGACGATGGGGTTTCGCCGACCGCGAGCCAGGCGGTAGGGCGCTGGCAGCCGCAGGGTCGTCACCCTCGCCGCCGCGTAATCATCGCGGATCGCGTCGATGCCGAAATGCTTCGCCGCCTCTGTCACGGCCTGCAGGTTCCGCTCATCAGTACTCGCGTATCGGATGGGTTGGCGCCGCACGAAGGAGCCGTCGCCCAGCAGGTGCGCCAACATGACGACCTCCGCGTCAGCCCATGGGCGGGTGACCATTGGCGGCGGTAGGTGACGCGGCGTGGCAATGCGATCCCCGGGTGACAGCTCACCGAGCGGCACCCACCCGGTGAACGCGAGGAAGGGGTGGTTTGCCGTTGCATCGATCTGCTTGCCCGATGCGAGAGTCAGCCGGAACACGTCGCGGCGACCGCTCGGAAAGACATGGGTCATCGTGCGAGGCGTGTAACGGAGGCTCTCGTCCAACGCCCAGACCGGGATGTCTTTGGCGTTGTTCGACAACAACTCCGCGAGCGTGATCTCGGTGTTGTCATCCGCCCGGATCACTCGGGTCTCCGCCGTCAGGCAGCCAGATTCCCGCAAATCGGACAGTTGGGGCCGCTTGTCGGTGCGCTGCTCGGGACCACGGTTCAGCTGACTGACCGCGATGACCGGGCACTCGACCTCCTTGGCCAGCAGCTTCAGGCCACGGGACAGGTCGGCGACCTCCTGCTGGCGGCTCTCGGTGCGCTTGGGCGAGGTCATCAGCTGGAGATAGTCGACCACGATCATTTTGAGGTCGTGCCGCTGCTTGAGCCGCCGGGCCTTGGCCCGGATCTCCATCAGGTTCATGCTCGGCGTGTCGTCGACGAAGAGCGGCGCCTCACTGATCTCGCCCATGCACCGGGCCAGTTTGGTCCAGTCGTCGTCGGAGAGCTGCCCACTGCGCAGCACGTGCAGCGGCACCCGCGCCTCGGCGGAGAGCAGCCGCATCACGATCTCGACCTTGCTCATTTCCAGCGAGAAGATGGCAGCGGCCTGGTTGGCGCGAATGGCGGCGTTTCGGGCGAAGTCCATACTTGCGGTGCTGTTGTGGGTAGGGATCATCGCCCGGCTGGCCAGGTACAGGTGTTCGCCGTTATCGACAGTCACGCACCGGACCGGAACGCTGGGAACCGGCCGGACGTCGACGATGAACCGTGAGGTCGTCCGAACATCTGAGGTGGTGCGGCGGCGTTCGGTGTGCGCGTCCTGCTTGCGCTTGAGCCGGAAGATGACATCCGGTGTGGAGAAATTCAGTGTGTACGCGGTAGACGACTCGCGGGTGCGGCCGCGCACCTGCTTCGCGTTGACAGTGCATCGGTAGCCGAGACTGACGATCAGTTCGCGTACGTCATCGGCCAGCCGCTTCGAGGTCGACGTGTACTGCAGGTTGCCGGTGGGAGCGACCGTCCCGTCGGTGTCCATCAGCCCAGCGAGCAACGCCCTGCGCTGAGCCTCCGAGGCCCGCAGGTAAGCGGCCGGGATGTGCTTGTTGGCCGCTACCCCGACCTGACGCAACAACCCGAGGAAGGAGCCGTTCCGGTGACGACAGCCGGCGCACTTCCTGGTCGCTGGGTTCTCGCGCAACGCCCTTGTGGAAACGCCACAGTCCACGCAGACGCCGTTCGCCGGAGCAGCGGACGTGGGCCGCAGCAGGATGGTGTAAACCATCGGCCCGCTGGGCCGCACGACGAAGCCGTCCGCCTCGACGTGCGTGACCATCTCCGGGTCGGCGGTGGTGAAACGGCTGGCGTCGCTGTGCCCGTCACCGAGCCACGTTCCCAACGTGTAGGGCGGGATCAGCAGCTCCCGGTCCGGGAGTTGGAGGGGTGCGCAGTTTCCTACGGCATGGTTGAGCCGCCGCTGGGCGGTATCAGTGTGCAGCGTGGCCGCGATCTCAGCAGTGGTGACGACAGCATCGTGGTCGGCCCGGCTGCCGGCGTCGACGTCCCGCTCGGCTCGCTCCAGAAGCGCTGTCATCAGGGGACCGGCCGGGTAGCCCGGCGCAGTCCAGTTTCGTGTCCTGCCGTTGCGGACGATGGGGCGGCCGATCCGCCCGATCGCCCCGACCTCGGTTGCGACAGTTTGCAGGACATGCCGGAACTTGGATCCGACCTGCTCGAGCGGGTCGAAGAGGGTGATCGGCTGGTTCCGCATGGCGCTGAGCGTCTTGTGGGCCGCACGTACGTTGGCCAGCGACGACTCGGACCAGTGCCGCCTCTGTCGTGCCGGGCTCTGCCGTCGGCTCGCCCGGGTGGTCGTCTTCCACAGGTGCTCCGCGTCCGCCACGATCACGGTGCCGTCCGAGAACTCGACCTCGTAGCAGGGGCGGTCGTGCAGCACGTCGAAGGCCCGTGTGACGGTGGTCGGGGAGCCGTCGGGAGCCAGTAGCTGATCGCCCGCCTTGACCTCGCCCATCGTGGTCCAGCCGTCCGGGGTCGGCAGTGGGGTGTCGAGCGCAAGCGCCTTTCCCAGACCAGGTCGCCCTGCGACGATGATCAGCTGGCCGGCGTGCAGGCCGTTGAGCAGCCGGTCCAGGTCGCTGAAGCCGGTCGGCACGCCGGTCATCATCCCGCCCTGCGCACCCACCGCCTCGATCTCGTCGAGGGTGGGCTGCAACATGTCGGCCAGGATCGCGAAGTCCTCGCTGACCCGCCGTTCGGTGACGTCGTAGACGGCCTGCTGGGCGAGGTCCACCACGTCGTCCACGTCGCGGCTGCCGCCGCTGGCGGTGCCGTACCCCAGTTGCACGATCTTGGTGCCGGCCTCGACCAGCCGGCGCAGCACCGCGCGTTCGCTGACGATGCGTGCGTAGTAGGCCGCGTTCGCGGCGGTCGGCACGCTGGCGATGAGGGTGTGCAGGTAGGGCGCGCCGCCGATGCGTACGAGGTCGCCGGAGTCGGCGAGCGCCGCCGCGACCGTGATCGAGTCGGCCGGCTCACCCCGGCCGTAGATGTCGAGGATGATGTCGAAGATGGTGGCGTGCACCGGCCGGTAGAAGTCGTTGGTCTTGAGGATCTCGACGACGTCGGCGATGGCGTCCTTGGAGAGCAGCATGCCGCCGAGGACGCACTGCTCCGCGGCGACGTCCTGGGGTGGGGTCTTGTCGAACTGGCCGTCTCGCTGGGCGGGTGGCTGGCCGCCGCCGGACCGTGACTCCGCCCGCATGTCGTCGGTGACCGACACGGGTCCCCCCTCCACTGCGCCGGATCTGGTTCCAGCTCTACCTCTGGGGTACGACGCTTTCCTTCGACCGGGCCGGTCGATCGGGGGCCATCGTGCCGGCGGTCGAGGGCCAACCATACGGACCCCGAGGTCAGAGACTCAACAAGGCCGGTGGACGAGCCTCGGGACAACCTGTGGATGTCGGTGGGCATGATGTGCGCAGGGTGTGCACAGCCTGTGGATAACCATTGGGGAATTCGTGGCGCTAGGTCGTTGACCTGCGGAAACATGCTCCCCAGCCTGTGGAGGATAATATTTCGGTCGGGCCTGTGACACGATCGTCCCGTACTATCTCCAGCGAACGGCTACACCTGGACAGCGGATTTCGCTTTCGGTTCAGAAGGGTCACACTCCGGCCGTGAGTTACCGGGACTGGGGACGCGGGGATGGCAGCCCGCGCGAGCGCCAGCCGACCGCTCCGTGGGGTGAGCGCGCGGCGTCTCTTCCGGTTGATCCGTACGACGAGGACGGTCGCTACCGCACCTCCAGCCGGCGGCGGGCGTTGGACCGTGGTCAGGACGAACCTGTCGACGCCTACCTGCCCCGGTGGGCGTTGGAGTCGGGTGTTCGGCACGCTGACGGTGGCGGTCGCCACGCGGCACCGGACGAGGACGATTCCGAACGCGAGCCGGAGCGGCCGGGTTCCGGTGCCGGCCGGCGGTCGATCGAGTCGTCGGACAGCCGCCGATGGGGTGGTGAGACGAGTTGGCGGGAGCAGGCGGCGATCGGCGCGGCACCCGAGTCGGATCACACCCGCGAGTGGACCCTCGATCGCCCGCAGGAGCAGGGGTACGCCGGCCGTCGACGCGCGGACGCCGGGGAGGACGGGCCGATTTCCGGCGCTGTCCAGGACCGCCGTCCCCGCCGGGCGCCGGCTGGCCGTCCGCAGGTGATCTGGTCGGGCGGGGAGTTGGAGGCCACTCCGAGCGAACCGGAGCCGGACGTGAGCCGTCCCACCCGGCGTAGTCGTCGCGCGGCGGAGGAGTCGTGGTCCCGGCCAGCGGCTGACCCGTGGGCCCGTGGATCGGATCGGGTGGCTGATCCCGAACCGTCGTACCCGCCCGCGGTGGACCCGTGGGACGCCTCGGGGGTGCACGCGTGGCCGCCCGGGGCGGGTGTCGACAGCACGGATCTGAGCGAGCAGTGGTCGGCAGTGGAGAGCGTCGGTGGCTGGGAGCGGTCCGAACGCACCGGCCAGTGGGAGCGGTCCGCGATCGAGGACGACAAGTGGGACCGTACGCTGCCGCCGCGCTCCGACCGGGAGGTCGCTGCGCAGGGTTGGCCGGCCCGGGACGACGGGTTCTGGTCCGGCACGCGGCTGTCCGGCGATGATCCCCGGTGGACGGATCCGCTGCCGTCCGCGCCTCGCTCACCGGTGGTGGGTTACACGGCTCCGAGGCCGCGCAGCGCGGCTGTGCCACCGGTGGCTGTGCCGCGGCGTCGGGCGGACCGGCCGGCGGTCGGGGCGGCGTCGGTGCGTCAGCGGGTCGAGTCGGCGGCCACGGGTGCCTGGGCGCGCCGCCTTGAGGACGACCTGCTCGACCCGGATCCGGGTGGGCCGTTCCGGCCGTTGCTGTACACGGCGGCGTGTTACCTGACGCCGGCGGTGTTGATCTTCGTGTGGCTGTTGACGTTGGACAGTCAGGCGCCGGCTGGTTGTGTGACAGACATCAGCGGGGGCGGGTGCGACTCGCCCAGGTCCCGCGCGTTGGAGTCGCTGCTCGCGGGCTCGCCGCGCTTCGGGTTGGCGTTGGTGAGCAGTCTGGTGGTGGCGGCGCTGCTGCGTCGGGTGGGCACGACGTGGCGTTCGGCGACCATCGCGGTCGCCGCGGCGGTGGTGGGCGGCGGCCTGTCCACGGTGCTGATCAGCGTGGTGACCGGTCAGCCGATCGGGTGACCGGTCGAGGGGTCGGCGCGGGTACGCGAGCCGGACGACGTATGCACGAGGGCCCGCACCGATCGCTCGGTGCGGGCCCTCGTGGTGGTGTTGCGGACGTCAGCCCTGAAGGACGTTCAGGTTGAACGACGCGGTCACCTCGGGGTGAAGCTTGATCTTCACCGGGTAGCTGCCGGTCGACTTGATGTGACCGGGCACCTCCAGTCGGCGCCGGTCGAGGACCGGGCCGCTGGCCGCCTTGACGGCGTCGACGATCTCGGCCGGAGTGACCGAGCCGAAGAGCCGTCCGCCGTCGCCGGCGCGGACCTTCAGGTTGACCTTGAGACCCTCGAGCTGAGCCTTGACCTCGTTGGCGTGGTCGAGGTCGCGGATCTCGCGGGCCGAACGGGCCCGCTTGATGACCGTGACCTGCTTTTCCGCGCCCTTGGTCCAGGCGATCGCGAAGCCCTGCGGCAGCAGGTAGTTACGGCCGTAGCCGTCCTTGACCTCGACGACGTCGCCCGGGGCACCGAGGCCGGACACTTCCTGAGTCAGGATGATCTTCATATCGGTGCCTCCTCTCAGCGGGTGGTGGCCGTGTACGGCAGGAGCGCCATCTCACGGGCGTTCTTGACCGCACGGGCGATCTGGCGCTGCTGCTGCGAGGTCACGCCGGTCACCCGACGAGCGCGGATCTTGCCGCGATCGGAGATGAACTTGCGCAGCAGCGCGGTGTCCTTGTAATCGATGTAGGCGACCCCGTCCTTGTCGAGCGGGTTCACCTTCTTCTTCGGCTTGCGCAGTGCCGCAGCCTTGGCCGTTGCACGTGCTCCTGGTTTGCGATCGCGAGCGCTAGGCGCCATTAGAACGGTGGCTCCTCGTCAAAATTGGCGCCCGAACCAGCACGCGCGGGAGAGGGAGCGGCCGAAGCCCAGGGGTCGTCGAAGTTGCCTCCGCCGCCACCCTGGTTGCCACCGCCACCGCCACCGAAGCCGCCGCCACTGCCGCCGGAGCGGGACATCTTCTGCACCTTCGCCGTGGCGTAGCGCAGCGACGGGCCGATCTCGTCGACCTCAAGCTCGATGACTGTGCGCTTCTCACCCTCGCGGGTCTCGTAGGACCGCTGACGCAGCCGGCCCGACACGATCACCCGGGCGCCACGCTGCAGCGACTCGGCGACGTGCTCGGCGGCCTGCCGCCACACGGTGCATGCGAGGAACAGCGGCTCGCCGTCCTTCCACTCGTTCGACGCCTTGTCCATGAAGCGGGGCGTCGAAGCGACTCGGAACTTGGCGACCGCAGCCCCGGAGGGGGTGAACCGCAACTCGGGGTCATCGGTCAGATTGCCGATGACCGTGATGGTGGTGTCTCCTGCCATGACCATCTCCTCGCGCACTCAGCGTCTCGTCGTACAGGCTCCCAGAGCCCTCTGACAGAGTCGCGGAGGCTGATCCGGACGAACCGGGGGTTTGAAGGCTTAGCGCATTTCCGGTCGGATGACCTTGGTGCGCAGCACGGACTCGTTGAGTCGCAGTTGACGGTCCAGCTCGGCCACCGCAGCAGGCGTGGCCTGCAGGTCGACGACGGCGTAGATGCCCTCTGCCTTTTTGTTGATCTCGTACGCGAGGCGCCGGCGGCCCCACACGTCGGTCTTCTCAACCGAGCCACCCGCGGTCCGAATCACGTTCAGGTACGTGTCGAGCGACGGGGCGACGGTGCGTTCCTCGAGGCTGGGGTCGAGGATCACCATGATCTCGTAATGACGCAAGACGTGCTCACCTCCTGTGGGCTAAGCGGCCACGGTCCTTCCGTGGCAGGAGGTCTTGTGTCGCTGCCCGCACGTGCCGGGGGAACCCGACCGGACGCGGACAACCTGACCAGGATACCCGGTCCGGACGATCATGCCTGGGGTGGTCGGGCCATCGCGCGACCACGCCGACGGGGGCCCACCTTCCAACCGTCAACCGGTCGGTGGTGGACCCCCGTCTACGAGGCCGCGAGGCGTCTGGTCCGCATTCCTTGGGTGGGACCTGGGGAGGAACGACCACACCGATGAGGTTGGACCGAAGACGCCCCGCGGAGCTTTATCGTGTTGTTACCTGACGATACAACAGCACTCGTACCTTGTCGGGGGAAAAAGCACAAATTTCCGGGATTCTTCAGGTGTCGGAATCCGCCTCGCGAAGGGGGTCGCCCCGCCGCGCCGGGCCGCGCGGCGGAGGCAACCTCGCTGTCGGCCGTCGACCCGATCGCCGTGCGCGGCGCTCGCACCGCCGGCCGACCGGCAGTCGACGCCGGTTCAATCCCATCAACGACCGTCGGTCCGAGCGGTGACGTCAACGGGCCCCGACAGCGCCCCGACCGTCGCGGACGACGGTCAGGGCCGCGACGTAGGCTCGCTCACATGCGTATCGGAGCCCACGTCGATTCGACCGACCCGCTGGCGGAGGCGGCCGCCCGGTCCGCCGACACCGTGCAGTTCTTCCTCGCCGACCCGCAGGGGTGGAAGGCGCCCAAGCCTCGGGAAGACGCCGAGCGGCTACGCGCGGCCGAGGTCGACCTCTACGTGCACGCGCCGTACGTCATCAACGTGGCGACCCTCAACAACCGCATCCGGATCCCGAGCCGCAAGCTGCTGCTCGGCCATGCCAACGCCGCCGCCGCCATCGGCGCCAAGGGCGTGATCGTCCACGGCGGGCACGTGAACGCCGGAGACGACCTGGCCGTCGGCTTCGACAACTGGCGCAAGACCTTCGCGTACGCCGCCGACTCCGGTGGCTTCGGCGTGCCGGTCCTGATCGAGAACACCGCCGGGGGCGACAACGCCTGCGCCCGGCGACTGGACGCGCTCGCCCGGCTCTGGGACGCCATCGGCGACCACGAGGTCGGCTTCTGCCTGGACACCTGCCACGCGTACGCGGGTGGCGAGGAGTTGCTCGGGCTCGTCGACCGGGTCAAGGCGATCACCGGACGGATCGACCTGGTCCACGCCAACAACTCCAAGGGCGGGTTCAACTCCGGCCAGGACCGGCACGACAACCTGGACGGCGGAACGATCGACCCGGAACTGGTGGTGGCGGTGATCCGGGCGGCCGGGGCGCCGGTGGTCGTCGAGACGCCGGGAGGGGTGGCCGGTCAGGCCGCCGACATCGACTTCCTCCGGCAGCAGCTCGGGACGGAGCACCGGCCAGCATGACGACCGGACAACCCGGGACCGGTAAGACCCGGCCCGTTCCCGCCGGCCCGGATGCCGAACACCTACCCACCACGGGCAGCCCGGCCCGGCCGTCCAGCACCTCCGACGCCGGCCGGACGTCCGTCTCCGCCAAGACAACGACCGCTACGGGAAGCTCCGGGCAGCCCGTGCCGCCGACCGACGCCGCGAAGCCCGCCGCAGCGAGTAACGGTGGGCCCACGGCCGCCGGTCACGACGAGACCGATCCCGCGAAGAACAACACGGCAAAGGCCAGCAACACAGCCGAAGCCAGCGACCCCGCCGAAGCCGCCAACACGGCAAAGGCCAGCGACACGGCAGACGGCGAGGACACGGTCCGGGACGCCACCGGTACGGGCGACGCGACCACGGCGGACAACACCACGACCGGACCCGCCAAGACCGACGCGCCCACGGCTGACGACACCAAGACCGGGTTGGCGAGGACCTGGTTCGCCAAGGCGTGGTTCGCCAGGATCCGGTCCACCAAGGCGGACGACACCAAGGCCGGGACCGCCGAGGACGAGACGGCCAAGCGGAACAGCACCGAGTCCGGCTCCGCCAAGGTCGACAGCCCGGTCAAGGACGGCCGCCCGGTCGACGGCGACGGCACGAAGGTCGATGCCGCCAAGGGCGGCGCGACCACGGGCGGTGGCTCCGCCGAGAGCGCGAAGGCGGGCCAGGCGCAGACCGACGGCGAGACGAAGCCGGTCGATCCGGATCGTTGGGCTGCGTTCGCTTCCGCTCCGGAGCCGAAGCCGTCGATCGTGAGCCGGGCCGGCCGGGCCGTCGGGCGGTTCCTGATCCACGAGTGGACACTGGCCGCACTGGGCTCCCTGGCACTGGCCGTGCTGATGACCTGGCCGACGCTGCGCTACCCGCGCTACACACTCCCGCAGGACTACTGGGATCCGAGCCTGCAGGCCTGGCAGATGGCCTGGTCGGGGCACATCCTGCTGACCGACCCGGCGCACCTGTGGCAGTCCAACACGTTCTTCCCCGAGCTGTGGAGCTTCGCGTTCTCCGACACCCTGCTCGGGTACGCCCCGGCGGGGATGCTCGGCAGCGGCCCCGCGGACGCGATCCTGCGTTACAACATCATGTTCGTGTTGGCACACGCGCTCGCCACGTTCGGGGCGTACGCCCTGGCTCGACAGCTCGGTGCCGGTCGGATCGGTGCCGCCGTCGCAGGTGTCACCTACACCTACGCGCCGTGGTTGCTGTCCCAGGCCGGTCACCTGCACGTGCTCTCCAACGGCGGGATCCCGCTGGCGTTGGCGATGTTGGCGCGCGGGCACGGTTGGTCACTGCGGCACGGTTACCGGCCCGAGCAGCGGCACGACGGTTGGGTCTACGCCGGTTGGCTGGTGGCGGCCTGGCAGCTCAGTCTCGGCTTCGGCATCGGGCTGCCGTTCGCGTACTTCCTGGGCGGCGCGGTGCTTGTCGCCGTCGTCCTCTTCTACGTGCGGCGGCTGCGCACCCGCCAGGCCGTGCCCTTCGGCCGCCGGTTGTTCATCGCGGACGTGCTCGGCGGGCTGTTGTTCGCCGGTGTGGGGGCGCTGCTGGCGGTCCCGTTCTTCCGGGTCACCGAGCTGCACCCGTACGCCGAGCGCACCATCGACGACGTCAGTGTCTTCTCGCCGCCGGCGTCGGGTTTCGTGACGGCACCCGCCGAGTCGTGGATCTGGGGTGGACTGCACGAGGGTGCCCGGGCGGCGCTGCCGTGGCACCCGGAGATGACCCTGTTGCCGGGCTACGTGCTCTACGCGCTCGCCCTGGGTGGGTTGTTCTTCTCGGTCTGGCGGCGGCGGCACCGACTGCTGCTGCTCGCCGGGGTGCTGGTGACGATGGCCTTCGCGATGGGCACCCGTTTCTTCGACGGCACCTTCACCTACGTGCCGCTGTTCGAGCACGTGCCGGGCTGGAACGGGCTGCGTACCCCTGGTCGGTTGATGTTGTGGACCACGTTGTTGCTGGGCTTGCTCGCGGCAGGAGCGGTCACGGCGCTCACCGACCGGGTCCGCGAGCTGACCGCGCAGCGGATCCCGTCGTGGCCGGGCCCGTGGCTGCGGATGGCCACGCTGCTGCCGCTGCTGCTGGTGACCGTCGAAGGCCTGAACAGCACCCCGCACCCGGTGGTGCCGACGCAGCCGGCCGCGCTGCGCGCGGCCGAGGGGCCGCTGCTGGTGCTGCCGAGCAGCCAGAACCTGGACCAGCACGTGATGCTCTGGTCGACAAGCGGGTTTCCCGATGTGGTCAACGGCGGCAGTGGCTTCACCCCCCGTCAGCTCGACGACGTCCGCCGGGTGAGCCAGTCGTTCCCCAACCAGACAAGCGTCGACTACCTGCGCACGCTCGGCGTCCGGACGGTGGTGCTGCTACGCGACCGGGTGCCCGGCACGCCGTGGGAGATCACCATCGACGCGCCGGTCGAGTCGCTCGGCATCACCCGGCAGGAGGTCGGGAACGCCGTCGTCTACCGGCTCTGACGCGGGCGCACGGGATCACGTGGTGGGGGCGGGTTCGGGTTCGGGTTCGTTGGTCGCCGCTGGGCGGCGCCAGCGCTCCAGCCAGGGCGCGTCCGGTGCGCCGTCGAGCACCCCGCCGTCCGGATCGTCCGGGTAGGTGGACCGCACCGCGTCCTGCTCGGGGTGCAGGATCTCCCGGATGACAAACACGCAGAGCACCACGACGGTGGTCAGCCGCAGTGTCGAGGCCAGCACGAACACCCCCTCCGGGAAGACCGGGCGGCTGGTCGCCGCGCCGAGCAGCTCACCGTAGAAGGCGACGAAGTAGCAGACCTCGGCGATCTGCCAGGCCAGGAAGGCCCCCCACTTGGGCCGGGCCAGCACCACGAGCGGCAGGAGCCAGAGCACGAACTGCTGCGACCAGACCTTGCTGAAGATGAGGAACGCCGCGACCACCAGGAAGGCGAGCTGCCCCAGCCGGGGTCGGCGCGGTGCGCGCAGCGCCAGCACGGCCACCCCGAGGCAGGCCAGCCCGAACAGCGCGTACGACAGGGTGTTGAGGGCGGGGATGTTGGCGTTCAGCCACTCGAACGGGCCGAGCTGGCCGGGGTCGTTGCCGACCTTGCCGTCCAGGTAGCGCCCGATGTACCAGAGCGTGCCCCAGTCGATCGGCCGGGTGGTGTTCAGCTCGAAGAACCGGTCCCAGTTGTCCGGGTAGGCCCGTGCGGCGGGCAGGTTCACAAGCACCACAGCGGCTACCGCCGTGCCGACGGCGGTGAGCGCGGCGCGGACCCGGTTGGCTCGCAGTCCGAGTACGAGGATCGGCCCGAGCAGGAACAACGGCCACAGCTTCGCCGCGCCGGCCAGCCCGAGCAGCACGCCGGCGACCGCCGGTCGTTTTCGGGCCCAGGCCAGCAGGCCGAAGGCGGCCAGCCCGATGGCCAGCAGGTCCCAGTTGACGGTGGCGGTGAGCACCAGCGCGGGGGCGAGTGCGAACAGCGCGGCGTCCCAGGGTCGTCGGCGGCGCAGGGCCAGGATCACCGCCACCGTGGCCACCGCGAGCGCGCCCAGCACCAGCGCGTTGAGGTTGTAGAACCACTGGCCCTGGTTGATGCTCGGGTCGTCGGCACCGACGGCGTGCACCGGCAGGCCCAGCGCGCCCATGAAGTAGCCGGTCAACACCGGGTACTCGACCGGGTGGTCGCGGTAGGGCACCTTGCCCTCGTTGAGCCCTTCGGCGTAGTACAGGGCGAGCACGTCGGTGTAGCAGAACCGGGTGTACTGCACGTTGTTCTGCCAGGCACCGTCCTGACAGGGCGACTTCTGCACCCAGTGCAGCGCGAGGGTGAGGCAGGCCAGCGCCAGCACGATCCGGACGGCGGTCCAGAAGCGCCGTTCCTGGCCGGCCGGCCGGTCGAGCGCTGTCGCGTGGTCGCCCAGTGGGCCGCCGATCGCGCCGGAGAGGCCGCGGACGAACCCGTCGGAGCGGGACGGGTGGTCGGTGGTTCCGGCGTCGTCGATGCCGGGCGTCGACTGGGTGCTCATGAGAAGGCATCCTGCCGTATGACGGGGGTACCCGTCCCGTCCCGACGCCGAGAGATCTGGGTACGGAAACGCCGCCGCCGGCCGAACAGATCGTCCGGCCGGCGGCGGCGTGTGCGGAACTGCGGATCAGTCCTGGTTAGGCGGTAGACCGGGCAGCAGCCCGCCGCCGCCACCACCACCGCCACCGCCTGGCCCACCGGGCCCACCAGGATTACCGCCCGGGTTGCCACCAGGATTGCCGCCCGGGTTACCGCCGGGGTTACCGCCCGGGACCGTGCAGAACGGATCGGTGAGCGGGTCGCAGCCCGGTTGACCCGGTTGACCCGGCTGGCCCGGCAGACCGGGCAGGCCGGGCAGGCCCGGGATGGTCGGGGGCGGCTCCTTGCCGTTGCCCTTCGTGACGTCACCCTCGCCGGTGACGCTTGGCAGCGGGATCTCCTCCTGGCCCTTGAGGGCGGCGTTCATGAACTTCTCCCAGATCGGGCCGGGGAGCGTCGAACCGCCGATGTCCTTGCCGCCGGTGAGCCGGATCTCCGGCCTCTTCGGGTCGCGGCTGCCCACCCACACCGCTGTGGCGTTCTGCGGGGTGTACCCGACCGTCCAGGCGTGCGAGTTGTCGTCGTCGTCGTACTCCCAGGTGCCGGTCTTGGCGGCGGCCTGACGGCCGTTTTCGAGCGAGATGTTGTTGGGGCGCGGGATCTGCTTCAGGACACCGGTGACCTCATCGGTGATCTTCTTGGGGATCCGCTGCTCCGAATTGATGCGCTCGCTGCCGACGACCTTCCACTTACCGGATTCCTTGTCCTGCTTCTCCACCTTGAAGACGAAGTGGGCCTTGATGTACTTGCCGTCGTTGGCGAAGGTTGCCATGGCGTTGGCGTGGTCGAACACCGTGATCGGGTACTTGCCGAAGGCTGTGTAGTTGTCGAACGGGTTCGGCCCCTTCTTCGACAGGTCGAAGGCCTGCGGCGGGTCGACGCCCCACATGGTGGTCACGCCCGCCTTCCGGGCCATGTCCACGATCTTGTCGGCGCCGATCGTGTCGGCGACCCAGTAGAACGGCACGTTGTACGACTGGACCGTCGACTCTTCGAGGGTGCAGTACTTGCCGCACTTGAGGTTGGTGCGGTTGGCGTTGCCGATCGGGTCCTTGGATCCCTTGGGCTTGTACGGCGTGGGATCCCAGTGCGACTTGACCGAGATGCCCGCCTCGATCGCCGCGGCCAGGCTGTACACCTTCATCGACGAGCCCGGCTGGTGTCCACCGGTCAGGTCGCCGTTCTTGTCGGTGTTCTTGCCTGCATAGTCGAAGTCGGCCCCGCTGTCACCGCCGTAGTAGGCGAGCACCCGGCCCTTCGACGGGTCGATCGACACCACCGCCGCCATCAGGTTCGATGGCTCGCCGTACAGCTCGGAGCCCTTCTTCGACTGCATCGCCGTGTTCTCGGCGGCGGTCTGCAGCTTCGGGTCGATGGTGGTGGTGATCCGGTAGCCGTCGTCGCGCAGCGCGTCCACGCAGCTCTTCTTGCCCTCCGCACCGTTATCGGAGCAGAGGCCCATCGCGTCCATCTCCTCACGGACGTAGTTGATGACGTTGCCCCGTGGGCTGTCGACACCGAACCCGTTTCCGCCCTTCTTCGGCGGCAGCACCTTGGGGTACTCGGTCGGCGCGGCGGGCTGCCCGGGGGCGTCCACCCAGCCTTCCTTCTTCATGCCGCCGATCACGTATTCCCACCGGGTCTTGGCGTCCGGCAGGTTGACCGCGGGGTCGAAACCCCTGTGGGTCTCGCTCGGCTGCGGCTGCTTGATGACCGCCGCGAGCACCGCGCCCTCGGCCACGGACAGGTCCTTCGCCGACTTGCCGAAGTACGTCTGCGCCGCGGCCTCGATGCCGTAGGCACCGCGTCCGAAGTAGATGACGTTCAGGTAGTGCTGCATGATCTCCGGCTTGCTGTACGTGTCGTTCAGCTTGGAGGCGAGGATCGCCTCCTTCACCTTCCGGCCGTACGTGTCGTCCTGGAGATTCTCGAACGCGTTGCGGGCGTACTGCTGGGTGATCGTCGAGGCACCCTGCTTGTCGCCGCCGGAGATGTTGTTCCATCCGGCCCGGACGATGCCCTTGTAGTCGACGCCGGAGTGCCGGTAGAAGTTGCGGTCCTCGGCTGCCGCCACCGCGTGCTGCACGTGCTCCGGAATCTGGCCGATCGTGACGAAGGTGCGGTTCTCGCTGCCCAGCTTGGCCAACTGGGTCTTGCCGTCCTTGGCGTACACGGTGGTGGACAGCGGCAGCGGCAACTCGTTCGGCATGACCACGTTCGTCGAGTAGTAGGTGAACCCGACCACGCCGACACCGGCCAGCATGATGAAGACAGCGACCCCGGCGATGAGTATGTTCATCCGCTTGCGCTTCTTCGACCGGGCCGCGCCCGCGCCGCCCGCACCACGACCGCCTCGACCCGGGCCGTTGGGCCCGCCCGGTCCACCCGGTCCACCGGAAACCGGTGAGACGCTCGCTCGGGCGACAGCGGCCCGGCCACCCACCGACGCGGAGCCCACGCTGGCTCGACCCGCCGAGGCGGCACCGACAGCGGCGGCACCGACGGTGGCCCGACCGGCGGGCGCTCCGGGTGCCGGGGACACCGGCACCGAGGCCCGTCCGGCACCGGCGCGGCCGGAGGCCACTCCGGGTGCCGGCGACACCGGAACCGAGGCACGCCCTGTTCGGCCCGGGGTGGCCGAGCCCACCGAGGCCGATCCGGCCGCCGGGCCCACCGAGGCGGATCCGGCTGCCGAGCCGCCGCGTGGCGGCACCGAGGCCGACCCGCCCACCGAGGCCCGCCCACCGGCGGCCCGCGGCGTCACCGAGGCGCGGCCCGGGGTCGCCGCTCCGCCCTCCGAGGCCGACCAGCCATTTCCGCGGGAGTCACCGCCGGGTCGGCGGTACGCGTCGTCCGCGCCCGCCCCGGAGTCGCCCGCCGGACCCGGGTACTGGGCCCGGCCGCGCGCAGAACTGGGATCGCCGTACGAGTTCATTCCTCACACCCTGCCGGTCGCGGTGGGGCGCGGCTGCGCCGCCACCGGGTTGCCGTGAGTTGCTTCACCCGGGACAGCGGCACGGGGGTGCCGCCTCACCGAGGTCAATGCTGTATCAATCGGGCCAATCGGACCATCGAGTGGTCGTCCGTCCCGGGTGTTGTCGATGGCCCCGGGGCCGGTCCAACCAGCTGCGATCACCGTTGCGCCTCTCGCCTCCGCCGACCTGCACCTTCGGCGGCCGCCACCTGCTGCTCGCCGGTGCCGTCGCTGTCGCCGGTCAGACCGTCCCGGCCGAGCAGGTACTGCTCGACGAGATGATTCCAGTCGCAGCCGAGGCACACCTCCACCACGAAGACCTGGAACTCACGCAGCGTCATCGCCAGGACGGGCAACTCGGTAAGTGTCCGCGCCTGCCCGGCGGACTGCTTGAGCTCGTCGCCGTAAATGTAGTGGACGAGGGTCAGGTTTTCACTGCGGCAGATCGGGCAGCGCCGGTCGGTCGGCTCTCCGTGGAACCGAGCGGCGTTCTTCAGGTACGGCGACGCGTCGCAGACGTCGTACGTGCCGACCCGGCCGGCCAGGAGCTCACGCAGCACTGCTCGCTTCTGAAGCGAGTAGTCGACGACCTGGCGCTGCGTACGCATGCGGAGAAGGGTACGCGGTCCGGCCCGACCAGGCGACCATGCTCACGATCCGTGACGACAGCGTCTCGAATCCGGGGGTTTGCCCTGGCCGGTGCAACCCGCTAACGTGCGATGTATCGGTCCGATACATCGCGGCGGTTACTACTTCACGCCGGAGGGGAAAGAGAGGGTGGCCAGTGCTCGAGTTCGCCATCCTCGGCCTCCTGCAGGAGTCTCCGATGCATGGCTACGAGCTGCGCAAGGAGTTGACCGCCAAACTCGGCGCGATCCGGGCGGCGATCAGCTACGGCTCGCTCTACCCGACCCTACGCAGGCTGCAGGCGGCGGGTTGGATCACCGAGGCTGCTGAGACGCCCGCCACTGCCGAGGAGGTTCCCGCGCTGACCAGCCGACGAGGTCGGGTGGTCTACAAAATCACCGCCGAGGGCAAGGAACGCTTCGCCCAGCTGATCGCACAGGCCGGACCCGAGACGTACGACGACACGGGCTTCGGGGTGCACTTCGCGTTCTTCGCCCGGACCGACCAGGCGACCCGACTGCGCATTCTGGAGGGTCGCCGCCGCAAGATCGAGGAACGTCGCGAAGGGCTTCGTGACGTGCTGGGCCGGGCAGCCGAGCGCCTCGACGCTTACACCTTGGAACTACAGCGCCACGGTCTTGACGCCTGTGAGCGCGAGGTCCGCTGGCTGGAGGAGCTCATCGCCAACGAGCGCTCCGGCCGAGCCCCGACGGTCCCGCACACCGGGACGGCCGGCGGCCGACGAGAAGACAACAGCCCGCCTCCGCCTGGAGAGACCAGGAATGAGCGGCCGTGACAGAAAAGAAGGAGGCAGACGCTATGGGCTCCGTCCGCGTCGCCATCGTCGGTGTGGGTAACTGCGCCTCGTCCCTGGTTCAGGGCGTCGAGTACTACCGGAATGCCGACCCGAACGACCGCGTCCCGGGTCTCATGCACGTCGCCTTCGGCGACTACCACGTCAACTCCGTCGAGTTCGTCGCGGCGTTCGACGTGGACGCCAAGAAGGTGGGCATGGACCTCGCGGAGGCGATCGTCGCCAGCGAGAACAACACAATCAAGCTCTGCGACGTGCCGCCTACCGGCATCACCGTGCAGCGCGGTCCGACCTTCGACGGTCTGGGCCAGTACTACCGCGAGATCGTCGAGGAGTCCGACGCCACCCCCGTCGACGTGGCGCAGGCGCTGCGTGACGCGCAGGTCGACGTCGTCGTCTGCTACCTCCCGGTCGGCTCCGAGCAGGCCGCCAAGTTCTACGCCCAGGCCGCGATCGACGCCGGCTGCGCGTTCGTCAACGCCCTGCCGGTCTTCATCGCCTCCGACCCGGAGTGGGCCCAGAAGTTCACCGACGCCGGCCTGCCGATCGTCGGTGACGACATCAAGAGCCAGGTCGGCGCCACCATCGTGCACCGCGCGCTGGCGAAGCTCTTCGAGGACCGCGGCGTCGAGCTGCTGCGCACGTACCAGCTCAACTTCGGCGGCAACATGGACTTCATGAACATGCTGGAGCGCAAGCGGCTGGTCTCGAAGAAGATCTCGAAGACCCAGTCGGTCACCTCGCAGATCCCGCACGAGATGAGCAAGAGCGACGTGCACATCGGCCCGTCGGACCACGTGCCGTGGCTGGACGACCGCAAGTGGGCGTACATCCGCCTGGAGGGCCGCTCGTTCGGTGACACCCCGCTGAACGCCGAGCTCAAGCTCGAGGTGTGGGACTCGCCGAACTCGGCCGGCGTCATCATCGACGCGGTCCGGGCTGCGAAGATCGCGCTGGACCGGAAGATCGGCGGCCCGATCCTGTCGGCCTCGTCGTACTTCATGAAGTCCCCGCCGGTGCAGTACGCCGACCACGACGCCCACCAGGCCGTCGAGGAGTTCATCGCCGGCGAGGTCGAGCGCTGACCCGCTGAGCGGCAAGCACGGCCGAGGGCCGGGTCCGAACGGACCCGGCCCTCGCCGCGTTCGGTGCCTCGCCGTCCGGTACGGCGATCGAGCTACTTCCAGCTCGGCGTGCTCTGCTTGGCCTTGGCCGCCCGCTCCGCCTTGCGCTCGGCCTGCGACTTGGCGGTGCGCCCCGCCGCGTTCACGGAGTACGGCAGGATGCCCGGGTTGACCGCGCCGTAGCCGATCACGAACGCCGTGACGTCGAGGACGACGTGCGTGGTCTGCAGCGCGTAGATGGAGATGTAGTCGGCGTCCCACCCGATGCCCGACATGAACGCGTTCGAGTAGACCTGGGTGGCCTCGTAGTTCAGCGACGCGAAGGCCGGCGGACGCGGGGTGTTGTACGGGAAGATCTGCAGGAAGCCCGCGGACACCGCGGACGTCGCGGTGACGATGCCGAAGAGCGCGTCACCGTAGTGGACGAAGTCGTCCAGCCGGACGTGGATCGTCTGACCGCCCCGCAGCCGGCCGGCCGAGTCCAGGGTGGTCGCCGAAGCGTTCGTGATCCGGACCCGCCGCGCCGCCTCACGGGTGTCGATGACCCGCTGCGGCACGATCGACACGATCTGGTTCGAGTTGCCGGTGGTGTGCACGTAGTCGGTGATGGAGGTGGAGCCGCTCTGGACGGAGACCACCTGGAAGTTGCCGTACTTGTCCACGCCCATCGAGCCGACCGGCGCTTGTTCGCTCAGCAGGTCACCGATGGGAGTCAGCATCAGCGGCGGGCCGGCGAACTCGACGCCGTCGCTCGCCTGGACGTTCGTGTTCGCCAGCCGCAGGGTCGGCCCGTTGGCCGGGTTGACGAGCGCGGTGGTGCCACCACCGGTGACGAAGTTGCTGGCGGCCTGGACCACCGGCTGACCCGGGTCGGCCTGGGCCGGGCCGGCGACGGCGGCACCGACAACTGTGGTGCCGGCGACACCGGCGGCGACAGTGCCCGCGCGGCGCAGCAGCTGGCGCCGGTCGACGGTCTTGTCCTGGTTTTCGGTCATGAGTACCCCCGCGAAAGTGGAAATGACGCCCGATCATGACCGTTACGGGACCGTATCCACATCGACCGGTCGGTTGATAGTCAAGGTTCTTTCCGGCGCGCACGGCCGACCGCGACAGGTCAGGACCAGGCGTGCCGCAGCGCGACAGCGGCCTCCAGCTCCAGCAGCTTGACCTTGCGCGGCAGACCCCCGCCGAAGCCGACAAGTTTGCCGCCCGCGCCGACGATCCGATGACACGGCACGATCACCGGCACCGGATTGCGGTTGCAGGCCACGCCCACCGCCCGCGCTGCCCCGGCATCGCCGACCCGCCGTGCCACCTCCCCGTACGTGAGCGTCTCGCCGTACGGGATGCGCGTCATCTCCCGCCACACGGCCCGCTCGAAGTCCGAACCGCGCGGCATCGAGACCGGAACGGTGAACGCTGTCAGCTCGCCGGCGAAGTAGGCCCGCAGCTCGGCGACGGCCTGCCGGGACAGCGCGAGGTCGGGTTGCTCGGTGGCAGCCTCGACCCGGCCGAAACGGGTGCCACACACGCTCGCGTCATCGGTGCCGACGGAGAACTCGCCGATCGGTGAGTCGAGCACTGTCCAACGCATCGCACCATTCTCCCCGACCGGGGCGACGCCGTGCGGACGCCGTCGACGACCGGCGGCCAGCCGCGTTGCGTGACGTCGATACCGTGCAGGTCGTGGCAACGGGGACGCTCATTTTTCTCATCATCGGCGGGGCGGGCATCGGGGTGCTCGCGCTCGCGCTGCTCGGCACCGAACTGTTCCAGTTCGCGCACGCCGACGTGGACGGACCGATCTCGGTCGAGACGGTTTCCGGTTTCGCCGGGGCGTTCGGCTTCGGCGGGGCCATCGTGAACGAGCTGCTCGGAGCGCGTACCCCCGCAATGATCGTCGGTGCGGCGGCCGGTGGGGTGCTCGCGGCAGTGCCCACCGGGTGGTTGGCGTCCCGGCTGAGCCGCGCGGCACGGAACATGCGCACCGATCCCACCCCCACCCGCGACGACCTGGTCGGCGCGCTCGGCCTGGTGGTCACCCCGGTGCCGGTCGACGGCTACGGCGAGGTGCGGGTACGCCTCGCCGGCCAACCGGTCAAGCTCAGCGCCCGCGCGGACCAGCCAATACCGATCGGCACCCAGGTCTTCGTCGTGCAGGCGCTCAGTGAGACAAGCGTGCACGTCGAGACCTACTGATCTCCTTCTCCTCCTCGTAGACGGGACTTCCTATATGGCCCTGCTCATCGCCATCGGTGGCGCGGTTCTCCTCGCGCTCATCCTGGTGCTCTTCGTGCTCTCCCGGATCAAGGTGGCCGGGCCGAACGAGGCGTTCATCGTGACCGGCCGCAAGGGCCGCACCACGCAGACCGCCGACGGTGGCCGGTCGACGGACAACTCCGGGCAGAAGGTAGTGCTGGGCGCCTCGGTGTTCGTGCTGCCGGTGGTGCAGAAGCTCCAGTCGCTCGACCTGTCCAGCCGCCGGATCGACGTCGGCATCCGGGGCGCGGTGAGTAAGCAGGGCATTCGCGCCGACCTGCACGGTGTGGCGATCGTCAAGGTCGGCGGCACCGAGGACGCGATCCGGGCCGCCGCCCAGCGGTTCCTGCACCAGCAGGACGAGATCGACAACTTCACCCGGGAGGTGCTGGCCGGCGCGCTGCGGTCGATCGTCGGCCGGCTCACCGTCGAGGAGGTCATCCGGGACCGGGCGGCGTTCGCCAGCGCGGTCGCCGAGGAGGCCGAGCACTCGATGACCAACCAGGGTCTGGTGCTCGACACGTTCCAGCTCCAGGACATCCTCGCGGAAGGCTCCTACCTGCAGGACCTGGGTCGGCCGGAGGCCGCCCGGGTGCTCAAGGACGCGGCGATCGCCGAGGCGCGGGCCCGGCAGCAGGCCGAGCAGGAGCGACTGCTCGCCGAGGAGGCAATCGCCGAGGCGAACCGGAACCTGGCCCTCAAGCAGGCCGGTATCCAGGCCGAGATCGACGCGGCGAAGGCGAAGTCGGCTGCCGCCGGGCCGCTCGCCCAGGCGGAGCGGGACCAGGCAATCCTCTCCGAGCAGCAGAAGGTCGCCGAGCGCAACGCCGAGCTCAAGCAGCGTCAGCTGGACACCGAGGTGCGCAAGCCCGCCGACGCGGCCCGGTACAAGGTGGAGCAGGAGGCCGAGGCGTCCCGCAACGCGGCGGTGCTGCACGCGGACGCGCAGCGACAGTCGGTGATCGCCGCCGCGCAGGCCTCCGCCGAGCAGGCGCGACTCACCGGTGAGGGCGAGCGGGCCCGACGTGCCGCGCTGGCCGAGGCCAACGCGATCGAGGGCGCCAAGGAGGGTGAGGCCGAGCAGCGCCGCCGTTCCGCCATCGCCGAGGCGGTGGAGCGGGAGGGTCAGGCCGAGGCTGCGGCCATCCTGGCCAAGGGTGAGGCCGAGGCGGACGCGATGGCGCGCAAGGCCGAGGCGTTCGCCGCGTACGGCGAGGCGGCGGTGTTGGACCTGCTGGTCAAGGTGCTGCCGCAGGTGGTGGAGGCGGCCAGCGCGCCGATCGGGGCGATCGACAAGATGACTGTCATCTCGACCGACGGCGCGTCGTCACTCACCAAGTCGGTGGCCGGCAACGTGGCCCAGGGGCTCCAGCTCGGCAGCGACCTGACCGGCATCGACCTGGCCGGTCTGCTCGCGCGGCTCGGCTCCGCGTCGACGCCGGGCGGGAACGGCTCATCGGCCGGTAAGGGCGCGTCAGTGGACGGGACGGCCGTCGAGACCCGCTGACGGTGAACGTCGACGGGCGCCGCTCCCGGTTCCGGGGGGGTGGCGCCCGTCAGATCCACTCGGGTTCCTGAAAACCGGGGTGTCCTGGCAACCGGGACACCCCGGTTTCCGGGAAAACGAGTCGATCAAGGCCAGGGCTGCGGAGCTAGTCGATCAGGCCCTCGGCGCGCGCCCATCGCAGCAGCTCCACCTCGGCGGCGTCGCGGTCCAGCGGACCGTGCTCCAGGCGCTGCTCCTTGAGGTGCTTCCAGGCCCGCCCGACGACCGGCCCCGGCGGTACGCCGAGCAACTCCATGATCGCGTTGCCGTCCAGGTCGGGGCGGACGCGGGCCAGGTCCTCCTCGGCCGCGATCCGGGCGATCCGCTCCTCCAGCGCGTCGTAGTCCGCCGCGAGCTGGGCGGCCTTGCGCCGGTTACGGGTCGTGCAGTCCGAGCGGGTCAGCTTGTGCAGCCGAGGCAGCAGGTCACCGGCATCGGCGACGTAGCGACGCACCGCCGAGTCGGTCCACTCGCCCCGCCCGTACCCGTAGAAGCGCAGGTGCAGCGCGACAAGCGCGGTCACCTGCGCGGTGACGTCCTTCGGGTACCGCATCGCCTTCATCCGGGCCTTGGTCAGCCGGGCGCCGACCACCTCGTGGTGGTGGAAGCTGACCCGGCCGTCGGACCCGACCGCCTTCGTGGCCGGCTTGCCCACGTCGTGCAGGAGGGCGGCCATCCGCAGGACGAAGTCGCAGCCCTCCTCCTCGTAGGAGACCGCGTTCTCGACGACCGTCAGGGTGTGCTCGTAGACGTCCTTGTGTTGCGCGTGCTCGTCGATCTCCAGCTTCAGCCCGGTCAGCTCCGGCAGGAACCGCTCGGCCAGGCCGGTGTCGACGAGCAACCGCAGCCCGGTGATCGGGTCCGCGCCGCAGAGCAGCTTGGTGAACTCGTCCCGGATCCGCTCGGCGGTGATCCGGTCCAGGTCGGCGGCCATCTCGCTCATCGCCCGGTGCACGTCCGGGTGCACGGCGAAGCGCAACTGGGCGGCGAACCGGGCGGCCCGCAGCATCCGCAACGGGTCATCGCCGAACGACTCACCCGGGGTGCTCGGAGTGCGGATCATCTTGGCCGAGAGGTCGGCCAGCCCGCCGTGCGGGTCGGTGAACCGGTGCTCCGGCAGGCTGACCGCCATCGCGTTGATCGTGAAGTCGCGCCGCTTGAGGTCCTCGTCGAGGCTGGTGCCGTACACCACCACCGGGTTGCGGCTGACCTGGTCGTACGACTCGGCACGGAAGGTGGTGATCTCCAGCCGGAGGCCGTCACGCTGCGCGCCGATGGTGCCGAACTCGCGACCGGTCTCCCAGATCGACTCGGCCCAGCCCTTGAGGATCCGCAGCGTCTCGTCGGGGTGCGCGTCGGTGCAGAAGTCGAGGTCGTCACCGAGCCGGCCGAGCAGGGCGTCCCGCACCGAACCGCCCACCAGGTGCAGCTCGTGACCGGCGCGGACGAAGCGGCGGCCCAACTCGTCGGCGACCGGGGAGACCCGGAGCAGTTCGGCGACGGCGTTGCGCTGCGCGGCGGTGAGTTCGCGGCGGTCGGCGGCGTGTGGAGCGGAGGCTTCGGACATGGGATCGCCAGCTTATCGGGCCGGGGTGTGATCCGATCCGCCGGGCGCGGGTATCGGGCGGGGGTTGACTATGGTCTGTGACGTGCGGGTCGGTGTCCGGCTCGACGTACCCCTGGGAGGCTGGAGATGAGCGGCGGGCTCTACCGCAGCGCCAACGCCACGCCGGACGGTAACGTGCCGCCGGCTGACGGGGCGGTCTTCATCTCCGCGGAGCCGCTGAACCAGCCCGGGGTGGAGGCCACGGCACCGCCGCCGGAGGTCGTCGGCGAGACCAGCGCCGCCGCCAACAGCGCGGTCATGGCGATCGGCAGCCTGGTCAGCCGGGGCACCGGCTTCATCCGGAACCTGATGATCGGTGCCGCCCTCGGCAACCTGATCGGCAACGCCTACACGACCGCGATCTTCCTCCCCAACCAGGTGTACGAGTTCCTGCTCGGCGGGGTGCTCACAAGCGTGCTGATCCCGGTGCTGGTCCGTCGACGCAAGAGTGACCCGGACCGGGGCGAGGCGTACGCCCAGCGGCTGCTCAGCCTGGCGGTGCTGGCGCTGGCCGTCGCGGCCCTGATCGCCGTGGCGTCGGCGTCCTGGCTGACCGCCATCTACGCCAGCGGCAAGGACGAGGCCTACACCAGCCTGATCACCCGCCTGTCGTGGCTGATCCTGCCGATGCTGTTCTTCACCGGCGTCAGCGCGTTGATCGCCGCGGTGCTGAACACGCGGGGTCACTTCGCCGCGCCGATGTGGGCGCCCATCCTCAACAACCTCGTGGTGATCGGCGTCTTCGGTCTCTACATCCTGGTCTACGGGGCGAAGGGGCTACAGCCGGCGGACATGGACGCCGGCCGGATCCTGCTTGTCGGTGGCGGCACCCTGCTCGGCGTGGCGGTGCAGACCGCCGGGCTGCTGCCGGCGTTGCGCAAGGTCGGCTTCCGGTGGCGGTGGCGGTTCGACTTCCGCGAGCTGGGTCTGCGCGAGCTGGCCCAGCTCGGCGCATGGATGTTCTGCTACGTGGCGGTCAACCAGCTCGGTCTCTTCGTGGTGGTCAACCTCCTCACCCGGGCCGCGGGCACGGACCAGGCCGGCATCCTCATCTACAACAACGTCTTCCTGTTACTGATGATGGCGCACGGCATCATCGCCGTCTCGATCATCACCGCGCTGATGCCCCGGATGGCCGCCGCGGCGGCGGACGGGCGGTTCCACGACGTCACCGCCGACCTTTCCCGGGGTGTCCGGATGGTGACAGCGGTGCTCGCGCCGATCGCTGTCTGCTACGCCGTGCTGTCCACCCCGATCTCGGTGGTGGTCTTCCGGTACGGAGCGTTCACCGCCGAGAACGCGACGGCGACGTCCACGGTTCTGCTTGCCGCCGCGCTGGCCCTGGTGCCGTTCGCGATCAGTCAGCTCTTCACCTTCGCGTTCTACGCGCTGCCGGACACCCGCACCCCGGCACTGATCAACATCCCGGTGGTGGCGCTGCGGGTCGGCGTACAGATCGTGCTCTTCGCCGCGTTCGCCGCGCAGTTCGCGGCGGCCGGGATGATGATCGGCAACGCGGTCTCCTACCTGGCCGCGGCGATTGCCTCGGCCTGGCTGCTGCGGCCCCGGGTCGGCCGGATCGGGCTGGGCGCCATCATGCGCACCCTCGGCCGGGTCGTGGTCGCCGCACTCGGCGCGGCGCTGATCGGCTGGCTGGTGATCGCCCTGCTGCCCGGCGGCGACCGACCGAGTTGGATCGCGGCGGCCGTCCAACTCGTCATCGGTGGCGCGGTGATCGGCGGGAGCTACCTGGGCCTGGCCATGCTGTTGCGGATCGGCGAGATCACCGAGGTGGTCGGCATGGTCCGCCGCCGCCTCGGTCGCTGAGCGTCGGCGCTCGTTCACAAGAAGTTCGCACCCACACGGAACGTGACAACGGATCACCAGGCTGGGGACACAGCTGTGGATAAGTCCGCGATTCGCCGGTCAACCACCGCATTGGCCTGTGGATAACCAACCGTACGGCTGAGCGTGGCACGCCGTTCGGCGGGAACAGGCACTGTCGCGGGAGCGCCACACCAGCCCAGCCCCGGCGTCGGTCACTTGCGGTGAAGCCGTAGATTAGCTAGTACATGTGCCAGCAACGTGGCTGACAACGGTCGTAACCGGACGAGTTCTCGGGCTGCCGGAAGCCCGTCGGGTACGGCGGGAAGATGACATGTCGGGGAGACGGGCAACCCGGGTAAGGTCGCTCTCGACGGGTACGGCAGGGGCCGACGCTGCGCGTCGACACTGGTCGGCCGGTTCCTTCAACGGCAGAGCGGGAAGCCACATGCCCAGCAGTGCGGGTCCATCGATCGACACGATCACCGAGGGAGGACGGGTGACCCAGGTCGGCGAGGGTCAGGAGGCGGACGAAAGCGCTCCTCCGGTCATGACCTTCGGTGCTCCCACGGCCGGTGAAGTCCTCGCCGAGCGGTACGAGCTGGTTGAGCACATCAACAACGACAGCGCAGGTCGGCTGGTCTGGCGCGGGGTCGACGTCATCCTGCGCCGTCCCGTCGCGGTGGTGCTGCGCTACCCGGGTGGCGACTCCGCCACCGAGATGCTCCAGGCCGCCGTGGCGGCCAGTCGGGTCATCCACCCCAACCTGGTCGGCGTCTACGACGCGATCGACGAGGCCGAGCGGGCGTACGTGGTGCGCGAATGGGTCGACGGGCAGTCCCTGCGCGACCTGGCGGCCGACGGCCCGCTGGACCCGGCCCGCGCCACCGCGATCGGCAACGCCGTCGCCAGCGCACTCGCCGCCGTGCACGCCACCGGCATGGTGCACGGCAACGTCCACCCCGGCACCGTCATGATCAGTGACGAGGGCCGCGTGGTTCTGGCCGATGCGCGCACCGATGGCGCGGACAGCCAGGAGAACGACATCCGGGCCGTCGGCGGCATCCTCTACTTCGCCCTCACCGGCTCGTGGCCGCACGCCGAGGCACCGCTGCACGGCGCCACCGCCGGTCACGGCCGGGCCGCTATCCCGGACGCCGTTCGGGATGCCGGGGGTGGCATCGCGGCCCCACGTCAGGTCCGCGCGGGCGTGCCCGCGTACCTGGACGACCTGACAATGGATCTGCTCGACGCCGAGATCGCGCCGCCGTCCTCCGATGTGCTCGCCGCCGAGCTGGCCCGACTGGACGTGCCGGCCGAGGAGGAGCACTACCTCGAGAACAGCGGCCCGCTGCGGTTCGCCGCCGAGACCGGAGAAGAGCCGTCGCCGCTGGCCGCGGCCGGCGGCCGCAAGGTCGCCGTGGGCATCGCCGGCCTGCTGGCGGTGGCCCTGGTCGGTCTGCTGATCGGGATCAGCACGCTCGGCGACAAGGACCCGCAGGCCGGGCAGAGCCCCACCCCCTCAGCGAGCGCCCCGGCCGGCGATGCCACCCCGGCCGCCGCCACGGTCCGCAAGCTGCCGGTGAAGACCGTCCGGATCATCGACCCGGACAGCCAGGTGCGCGATGAGCTGGGCGGCGCGGAAAAGGTGACCGACGGCGACCCCGACAAGGGCTGGGGCACCGACACGTACACGACCGCCAAGTTCGGCAACAAGAAGCAGGGCATGGGGATCTGGCTGGATCTCGGTGCGCCGCACACGGTCAAGTCCGTGCAGGCGGTCCTCTCGGCCCGGGGCGCCTCCGCCCAGCTCCTCACCGGCACCATCGACCCGCCGTCGACCTCCACCGGCGACAAGCAGCTGATCGCCAACTACAAGACCGCGAAGAACGCCATCGGGCAACCCTTCGAGGACCATGACGGCACCACGATGGCGTTCGACGGCTTCGACGTCGACACGAAATACCAGTACCTGCTGTTCTGGATCACCGAGTTGCCGGCCAGTGAGCGGGGCTTCCAGGTCGACGTCGAGGAGATCACGGTCCAGGGGTCGTGAGCCTGGCATCTCCGCCGTGGCACCGCATCCGCAGGACGTGGTGATGGACGGGCGCGCTGCCGCTTCGGATCTGGAGCTGCTGCGCGCCCACGTCGATGGCGACCGGCAGGCCTTCGCCGAGCTGTTCCACAGGCACCGCGACCGGCTCTGGGCGGTCGCCCTGCGTACGCTCGGTGACCGTGAAGAGGCCGCTGACGCACTCCAGGACGCGCTGCTCTCCGCACACCGGGCGGCCGCGCGCTTCCGCGGTGACTCCGCAGTCACCACCTGGCTGCACCGGATCGTGGTGAACGCCTGCCTGGATCGGATCCGTCGCCGGCAGGCACACCCGACAGTGCCGCTGCCGGACGGCAACCGGGCCTGGGACGGCTCGGGCACCGGCGGGATCGAGCCGGTGGCGCCCGCACCGGACCACGACACCGCGCTCGTGGTCCGTGCGGCGCTTGCCGCGCTGCCCGTGGAGCAACGTGCCGCGCTGGTGCTGGTGGACGTGCAGGGCTATCCGGTCGCCGAGGCCGCCCGGATCCTCGGTGTCGCCGAGGGGACGGTGAAGAGCCGGTGTGCCCGGGGACGGGCCCGGCTGGCCGTGCTGCTCGGGCACCTGCGGCCCACCGGCAACCCACCGCCGCCGTCGGCCCGCCCGGAACCGACCGGCCCGACCAGGGAGGTGCTGGGCGTCACGCCGGGGAACCCGGGCCCGGCCGAGGGCGTCGGATCGGGGTCGGGACGGTACCGGCGGGACGCCAATCAGGAGGACACGTGACGACCGAGGGGTTCCGGGGGGTCGACGACGACCTCCTCGCTGACTACCTCGGCGGGGCGTTGGACGGCACCCCGCAGCAGGAGGAGGTCGCCCGGCTGGTGGCCACGGACCCGGCCTGGGCCGAGGCGCACGCGCTGCTGGCGCCCGCGCTCGCGGAGGTGCGGGCGGAGCTGACCCGCTGGGCCGAGCCGTCGCCGCAGATGCCGCAGGCGATCGCCGACCGTCTCGGCGCCGCGCTCGTTGAGCTGGGGCCGATGGTGGCAGACACCTCGACCGACGAGGACACCGCCGCGACCGCCGACGCCGACCGCCCCGCGACATCACCTGTCGTACCGATGCAGGGCGGGGCGCGCCGCCGGCCAGCCGGCCCCGCACCGGCCGGTTCTGGTCGGTCTTCCACCGGACCAGGTCGCCGTGCCGGCTGGATCCGCCGTGGCGCGCCGGTGGCGGCCGCCGCGATCGCCGTTGTCGCGGTCGCGCTGGGCCTCAACCAGCTGTCGATGCGTGCGGGCGACGACACCGCCGGCACCAGCGCGATGGAACGGCCGGCCAACGCACCGGCGGGCGCCGCGGCGCCCGCAGCGGCCCGCACCACCGGCCCGGCACTGCGCAGCGGTACGAACTACACCCCGCAGACCCTCGGCAACGCGGTGGACGTCGACGGGGAGACCCTGGCGTCTCCCGGCCGGGCGACGGGTGACGCGGCCGGCTCGCCGCCGGAGTTGGGCACCGGGGAGCGACGCCCTTCACCCGACGGGTCGGACCAGTTGGCCCGGTTGACCACCGACGCCGCCCTGAGCACCTGCCTGGCCGACGTAGCGGCGGAGCACGGATCCGCGCCGCTGACGGTCGAGATGATCGACTATGCGCGTTTCCAGGGCGAGCAGGCGCTTGTCATCCGTTTCACCGACGCCACCGGGTCCCGCTGGGCCTGGGTGAGCGGCCCGGAGTGCGGAGTGCCGGGGTCCGGCTCGGACAGCCGGTATTCCGCGCGGGTAGGGTGAATCCACGGTCATCGGCATGATGACCGGCCACGTGACCTGACCCACCAGATGCCCGTCTCGGGAATCCCCGATTCGTACGATGACGTTCTGGAAGTCAGCTGTCGACCCACCCAGGCGTCGGCAACTCGGATCAGCGCCGGTGCGCTCACCGACGCTGAACACACACACTCGGGAGACGGCAGTGGACGAGGTCCGCAACCTGATCATCATCGGCTCCGGGCCGGCCGGCTACACCGCGGCGGTCTACGCCGCACGCGCCAACCTGAAGCCTTTGATCATTGAGGGCGTGCAGTCCGGTGGTGCGCTGATGACCACCACCGAGGTGGAAAACTTCCCCGGCTTCGCCGACGGCATCCTCGGCCCCGAGCTGATGGACAACATGCGCAAGCAGGCCGAGCGGTTCGGTGCCGAGTTCCTCACCGACGACGTGACCCGGGTCGAGCTGGTGGACACCGGCGACGCCGGTTCCGGCGCGGTTAGCACCGTGTGGGTCGGCGAGACCGCCTACCGGGCCCGGTCCATCATCCTCTCCACCGGTTCGGCCTGGCGTCCGCTGGGCGTGCCCGGCGAGCAGGAGTTCCTCGGCCACGGCGTCTCCGCGTGCGCCACCTGTGACGGCTTCTTCTTCCGCAACCAGCAGATCGTGGTTGTCGGCGGTGGTGACTCGGCGATGGAGGAGGCCACCTTCCTCACCCGCTTCGCGGAGTCGGTCACCATCATCCACCGGCGCGACTCGTTCCGGGCCAGCAAGATCATGGCCGACCGGGCGCTGAGCAACGAGAAGATCAAGGTCGAGTGGAACAGCACCGTCGAGGAGATCCTCGGCGACGACGGCAAGGTCACCGGCGTACGGGTCCGCAACGTGCACACCGGCGACACCAAGGTGCTTGACGTCACCGGCGTCTTCGTGGCCATCGGTCACGACCCCCGCAGTGAACTCTTCCGTGGTCAGGTCGAGTTGGACGACGAGGGCTACGTGAAGGTCCAGGCCCCCGGCACACACACGAACGTGCCCGGCGTCTTCGCCGCCGGCGACGTGGTCGACCACACCTACCGTCAGGCGATCACCGCGGCCGGCACCGGCTGTGCCGCCGCGCTCGACGCCGAACGGTTCATCGCGACGCTCAGCTGAATCAAGAACACATCCCGGAGGAGGGGCACAGTGGGAAATACCAAGGCGGTCACCGACAAGAGCTTCGTCGCAGACGTGCTGCAGGCCGACAAGCCGGTTCTGGTCGACTTCTGGGCCGAGTGGTGCGGCCCCTGCCGCAAGGTGTCGCCGCTGCTCGAGGAGATCGCCGGCGAGATGGGCGACCGGGTCAGCATCGTCAAGCTCAACATCGACGAGAACCCGGAGACCGCCCGCGCCTACCGGGTCATGTCGGTGCCGACGCTCACCGTCTTCAAGAACGGCCAGCCGGTGCAGTCGATCGCTGGTGCCAAGCCGAAGGGCGAGCTGGTCCGACTCATCGAATCGGCGCTCTGACCAGCAGAAACATCCACCTAACCCCGTACCCGATCTCGGGTGCGGGGTTAGGTGTCTTTCCGGCCCGCGCCGGTTGACGTTTTTCCCGGCCCGGCCACCTCGCCGCCCCGGACCGCATAGCCTCAACCCTGGGCCGCCCGGCCAGCCATCGTCGTGCAGAGGGGGTCGTGCCGTGCGTCCGATCCGAGCCGGTGACCGGGGACCCGCGGTCACGGAGATCCGCAGCATCCTGACCGGCCTCGACCTGCTCACCGCTGCGGGACCGGCCACCGACGAATTCGACCTGGACACCGAGCGGGCGGTCCGCGCGTTCCAGCAGTCCCGGGGTCTCAGCGTGGACGGCCGGGTCGGGGCGGAAACCTGGCGCGCCCTGGACGCCGCCCGCTGGCGGCTCGGCGCCCGCACCCTCTACCACGCGGTCCCCGACCCGCTCAGCGGCGAGGACGTTCGGTCACTGCAGGAGCGGCTGCTGGAGATGGGGTACGACGTGGGCCGGGCGGACGCCATCTACGGCATCCGGACGTCCCGGGCGGTGGCCCAGTTCCAGCGGGAGGTCGGCCTGGCCCCCGACGGTTCCTGCGGCCCGCACACGATGAACGCGTTGCGCCGGATCGGCCGCAAGGTGGTCGGTGGCCGACCGCAGTGGCTCCGCGAATCCGACGCCATCCGACAGTCCGGGCCGGCGTTGGTCGGCAAGACGGTGGTCGTCGACCCCGGGCACGGGGGCACCGACCCGGGGATGGTGGTGCCCGACGGGTCGCTGCGCTGGACGGAGGCGGACCTGGTGCATGACCTGGCCAGCCGGCTGGAGGGGCGGCTCGCCGCGACCGGGGTACGGGTGCAGCTCACCCGCGGCCCGTCGCCCGACAGATGCCTACCGGACACCGACCGGGCGCTGCTCGCCAACTCGCTGGGCGCTGACGTGTTCATCTCGCTGCACCTGGACGGGCACGCCAACCCCGAGGCGGAGGGCGTCGCCACCTACCACTACGGCACCGACAACGGCGTCACGTCGGCGACCGGTGAACGTCTGGCCGGGCTTGTGCAGCGGGAGATCGTCGCCCGCACGGGGCTCCGGGACTGCCGTACCCACGCCAAGACCTGGGACCTGCTGCGGCTGACGCGAATGCCGGCCGTGCGGATCGAGGTCGGCTACCTCACCTCACCCACCGACCGCGCCAAACTGGTCGACCCCCGTTTCCGCGACCGGGTGGTGGAGGCGATCGTGGCGGCGGTGCAACGGATGTACTACCCGATCGAACGGGACGTACCCACCGGCTCGTTGGACGTCAGCGAACTACGGGCCGTCGTGATCGCCGGCACGGTTGTCGACTGATCCGCCGACTCGGCGATCAGGTGTTCGTGGAGCGGGTGGCCGGCGCGGGGCGGACCGGGCGGAGCAGGGTCTCCGGGCTCATCGAGCCGAGCAACTTCTCCAGCGCGTACTCGACGTCGGACTTCCAGCTCAGCGCGGTTCGCAGCTCAAGGCGCAGCCGGGGGAAGCGCGGATGCGGACGTACCGTCTTGAACCCCACGGAGAGGAAGAAGTCGACAGGTGCCACGCAGCCGCCCGCGGGGTCGTCCGCGTCGCCGAACTTGGCGTCGCCGAACGCCTCAATGGCCTTGATCCCCCGCTTGGTCAGGTCCCGGGCGACACCCTGCACAAGCATCCGGCCCAGCCCGCCACCTGCGAACGCGGCGACCACGTTGGCGGTCATCAGCAGTGCCGCGTCAGCGGAGACGGGCGAGGTCGGGAACGCCATCGAGCGGGGCACGTAGGCGGGCGGCGCGTACGTGACGAACCCGGCCGGCATGCCGTCGACGTACGCGAGTTTGCCGCAGGAGCCCCACTCCAGCAGCGTCTGGGAGACCCACGCCTCCTTCTCCAGGCCCGGATCACCGGCGGCGCAGGCCCGGTCCGCGGAGACCGGATCAAGCTCCCAGTAGACGCACTGTCGGCACGGGCGAGGAAGGTCTTCAAGCGTGTCGAGGGTCAGGCTGACCAGACGTCGCGACATATGGCGCATCCCCACAATAGGCTCGGTGGTAGGACCGGCGCGCAACGACAGCGCCGCCTTCCTGCTCCGACGAGCGATCGTACGCCGCCGATCGGCGATCCGGGAGGGGACGCGCAAATGCCCAGCCCACCGGGGGACACCCAGGCTGGTCCGGCATGTGGTCGATCCGAATCGGTAGGGCCCTGGTGCGGTGCGGGCGGACTAGGATCGACAATCGGTGTCTCGTCGCCATGGTCATCGGTGGATGGGGTACCCGGGCGGTAGCCACCCGAGCAGCGATCGAGGTGAGGTCATGACCGGCACGACACTCGACGACTACACCGACCGGTATGCCCGGCGGGTACGTGGGATGACCGCCTCCGAGATCCGAGCACTGTTCGCGGTGGCCAGCCGTCCAGAGGTCGTCTCGCTCGCCGGTGGCGCACCGTACATTGCCGCCCTGCCGCTCGACGCGGTAGGCGAGATGCTCGGCCGGCTCGGCTCCGAGCACGGCGTGACCACCCTGCAGTACGGCATCGGTCAGGGCACCCTCGAGCTGCGCGAACGGATCTGCGAGGTGATGTCGCTCTCCGGGATCGACGCCGCGTGTGGCGCCTCTCCCGAGGACGTCGTGGTCACCGTCGGCGGGCAGCAGGCACTCGACCTGGTGGCCCGACTCTTCCTCGACCCGGGGGACGTGGTGCTGGCCGAGGGGCCGACGTACGTCGGTGCGCTCGGAGTGTTCCAGGCCGCCCAGGCCCAGGTCGTGCACGTACCCATGGACGCGGACGGGCTCGTCCCGGAAGCGCTGGAGGCGGCCATCGCCGACCTGTCCCGCGCCGGGCGCCGGGTGAAGTTCCTCTACACGATCCCCACCTACCAGAACCCGACCGGCGTGACGCTCAGCGAGGAGCGCCGGGAACGGGTGCTCGACATCTGCGAGCGCGCCGGTCTGCTCGTCGTCGAGGACGACCCGTACGGTCAGCTGGGGTTCGAGGGGGAAGCGCCGGCGCCGCTACGGGCCCGCCGCCGGGACGGGGTCTTCTACCTCAGCACCTTCTCCAAGACCTTCGCGCCCGGCCTGCGGGTCGGTTGGATCCTGGCCCCGCACGCGGTCCGCGACAAGCTGGTGATCGCCAGTGAGGCGCAGATCCTCTGCCCCAGCGGCTACGCCCAGGCCGCCGTCTCCACCTACCTCGGCACGATGCCCTGGCGGCAGCAGCTCAAGGTCTACCGCGAGGTCTACCGGGAACGCCGGGACGCCCTGCTCGACGCGATGACCGACCTGATGCCCGAGGGCACCAGCTGGACCAAGCCGGCCGGTGGCCTCTTCGTGTGGGCCACCCTGCCCGACGGGCTCGACTCGAAGGCGATGATGCCCCGCGCGGTCGCCGCCCGGGTCGCCTACGTACCCGGCACCGGCTTCTACGCCGACGGCACCGGCACCGAGGCGATGCGCCTCAACTTCAGCTTCCCGCCGCCGGAGCGGATCCGCGAGGGCGTCCGCCGGCTGTCCGGCGTGATGGAGCAGGAAATCGCGATGCGCCGGGTCTTCGGTGCCGTGGGCGGCGCCACCGGCCGCCGCGGCCAGGCCGGCTCCGACGTGCCCGGTCCTGACTTGGCATGATGCCGGCATGGGTACGACCGCCATCGAGCGTCTCCTCGTGACCGATTCCGCAGTCCCGGCCGACCTCCACGTCGTCGTGCTCGCCGGTGGGCTCTCCTACGAACGGGACGTGTCGCTGCGCTCCGGTCGGCGGGTGCTCGACGCACTGCGTGCCGTCGGCGTCGAAGCCGAACTTCGGGACGCCGATGTGGCACTGCTCCCGGCGCTTGCCGCCGACCCACCCGACGCCGTCGTCATCGCGCTGCACGGCGCCACCGGCGAAGACGGTTCGCTGCGCGGTGTGCTTGACCTGTGCGACATCCCGTACGTCGGCTGTGACGCCCGAGCTTCCCGGGTCGCCTGGGACAAGCCGTCGGCCAAGGCGGTGCTCCGCGAAAACGACATCCCGACCCCGGACTGGGTGGCCCTCCCGCACGATCGCTTCTCCGAGCTCGGCGCGGTCGCCGTACTCGATCGGATCGTCGACCGACTGGGTCTGCCGCTGATGGTGAAACCCGCACAGGGTGGGTCTGGGCTCGGTGGGGCGGTGGTCCGGGACGCCGCAGCGCTGCCCGCGGCGATGGTGGGCTGCTTCGCGTACGACTCCACCGCCCTGGTGGAGCGGTACGTGCCCGGCATGGACGTGGCGGTCTCCGTTGTCGACCTGGGCTCCGGGCCGCAGGCGCTGCCACCGGTGGAGATCGTGCCGCGCAACGGGGTGTACGACTACGCGGCCCGCTACACGGCCGGGCGGACCACCTGGCACGCTCCGGCCCGGTTGGCCCCCGAGGTGTCCGCCGCCGTCGCTGACGTGGCCCTCGCCGCACACACCGCGCTCGGCCTGCGGGATCTCTCGCGGGTCGACGTGATCGTGGACGCCGCCGGCCAGCCACACGTGCTGGAGGTCAACGTCTCGCCGGGCATGACGGAGACGTCGCTGCTGCCACTCGCCGTGCAGGCGGCAGGGCTGGACTTCGGCCGACTCCTCGGCACCCTTGTCGCCCGGGCGGCGGCCCGCGTCACCACTGTCTGACGCACTCGCCGCCGCCTCGGTGCGGCGCTGCGCCCGGCCACCAGGTTTGCGCGATTGCCACGAGCCCGGGCCGCCGCGCCACCCTCATGGCCGGTTCACGGTCAGGGAGCACTCGCAGTGCCGCTGTCCGGGGTGGCGCTGTCCGGGGTGGTCCCTGCGGTGGCCTCGTTGACCGCGCCCGGTGCGGGCTCGACACCGGTGCTGCCCACCCGAGCACGAAGGGCTGCGGCAGCGGCGAGGGATGTGGATCCGCCGCGAGTCGACTCGTCGGCGCCCGCAACGCCGAATGCCGAGGTATCTGATGTGGGCGTGGCGGCGGTCGGGGCGCCGGGCGTTGGGGCACCGGACGGTGTGGCGGTGGAGACGCCGGTTGGCGCGTTCGTGGCGGATGCCGGTCGATCGGGCCCAGCAGTCGGTCCGGTGTCGGCCAGCGCTCCGGTGTTGGCCCTCAATCCGGTGTTGGCCCTCAATCCGGTGTCGGCCGACGAGCCGGTGTCGGCCGACGAGCCGGTGTTGGTCGACGAGCCTGTGTCGGCCAGCGGCCCGGTGTTGGCCGACGAGCCGGTGTCCAGGTCCGGGCCGGCCGGATCGGCTGCGGGTGCCTCATCGACGTCGATCTGATCGGTGCCGGCGTTGGGTTGCGGTGCTGGCTCCGGTGTTTCCTCGGCTGCCTCGATGACCGAGGCTGCCGAGGCGGCTTCCGCGGCGGCCTGCGCGGCGGCAGCGGCATCCGCGGCGGCGGACTGGGCCAGCAGACTGGACGGCGCCTGCCACTGGATTCGGGGCGGCTCGGCGAGCGGACGGCCGCCGAACTCGGCGAGCCAGGCGGCGACGAGCGCCAGATTCTCCCGCCACTGCGACTCGGAGATCGGCGGCAGGATCGAATCCCACAGCGACAGGAAGGTGCCCCGCAACTGGAGCCGACCGTACGGCCGGGCGAGGAACCACATGTGTAGGTGGGCCGAGCCGTCTCCCCACCGGTTCACGTGCACCCGCGCCACGCCGTCGAGCGACCGGATGGCCCGTTCCAGCCGCACGGTCATCACGCCCAGCTCAGCGGCGAGCAGGTTCGGCAGGTCGCCAAGGTCGAGGTGGGTCCGCGATTCCAGGATGAGCACCATGGGTAGGCCGGTGGGCCGGTCCATGGCCCGGACCCGCCACCGCTCGCCGACCCAGATGTAGGCCTCGTCGGGTGCGTTGCAGGCGGTGCATTCCCGGAGACCCTCGCCCTTCCGGGGTGGCTCGACCGGGACCGGATCATCGAGTTGCTTCACGTGGAGGTCGCCCTCGAAGGGAAACGACGGCCACTGCGTGAAGTCCGGGACTGAGGGAGGGGTGTCGTGCACGACGCTGACCCTAACCGAGTCTGGCACCGCTGTCCCTACCTGTTTGACAGCTCCCGGCTGACCGGATCAGTGTCCTCAGTCGGCCAGGTGTGCCACGTCACCACCGGCCGGTAAACCGGTATCCACAGGCTGCCGAGATCGCCAACACAGGCCGTCATCCACAGGCTCGCACCCGCTCCCACGCGCTGTTTCACGTGAAACAGGGGGTACCTGTGGACAACGGGTGTGGATAACTTTTTGGCCGGTCGGTCGTTGTCCGCGGAGCGCTGAACCGCCCGGCACCAACTGCTCCGACAGCGCCGGCCGAACGAGGGCGATCTGCCACCCTCTGCCGCTTCGGAAGCTACGGGAACGGGCCGTCGCAGCCGACCGTTCACCGGCCTCGACAGCTCGATCGTCCCTCGTCGGCAATCGCCGTGCCGACGGCCTCGGGTGTCCCCGCCGCCGCGTCGCCGACGGCTGGCAGACCGGGCGGTCAAGCACCAGCGCTCCAAGCTCTCGCCGACGGTCAAGCACCGGAAGCCTTCCCAACGGTCAGGCACCGGCGGCCGGAGGCTGGCGACGGTCGAGCACCAACAACCGGACGCCACTGTCGCGCCTCGGGCACACCGCCAACCGGACGCCACGATCGCGCCTCGGGGGCACACCCACAACCGGACGCCACGATCGTGCCTCGGGCAGAACAACGACCGGGGCGCCACCGCCGCGCATCTGGGCGTATCAACAACAGGAGGACCTCGCCGGGCCGTCGAGCACCCAACAGCCGGCATCACCCCGCGCCTCTGCCGCACCGACGAGGGGACGGCCTCGCGGCTGGTTGAGTGCCAATGAGCCGGAGACACCTCAACCTCAGCACGACCGGAGGCACCGCCCGGGGCCCGGGAGCCAGCGACCGGAGGTGGCGGCCGAACGCCGACGGCAGACGAGTAGCGCCAGCGCGAGGCGACCGGGGGTCGCATTCGGGCCCAGAGGCCGTGCGGGAGGTCCGAGCCGGCCGGAGGTCACCCTGCGGCCTGCGTGGCGGCAGCGGGCCGCTCAGCGGCCGCAGCGGCATCGCACTGTCGTTCTCTGGGCGCGCCTCGCAGGCTTCCTGGCGTGGCCCCTCCACGTTTCACGTGAAACGGGCCTCGTCTGCCGAGCCGGGTTTGCCGAGTGCCGCCCGCCGGTCCGCCGGTCCGCCGGAGGGAGCAACGGGTCTGCGTGGCGCACGGTCACCCCTGTCGGGGTCGGCAACCACGATTTACGTCTCAGAGAACTCCGCTGGACGAGCCTGAAACGGCGGCCGTTTCACGTGAAACGCGGTCAACCGGATGCGGAACGGCCGCGCTACCCGGAGGGGTGCGCGGCCGTTGGCGGAGAGGGCCGGCTCAGTCCCCGCTCTCCTCCTGTTGAACTCCGATGATTCCGACGATCCGCTCAAGGTCGTCCACTGTCGCGAACTCGATGGTGATCTTCCCCTTGCTCCGGCCGATGTCGACCTTCACCCGGGTGTCGAACCGGTCCGACAGTCGGTCGGCGAGATCGGTCAGGGCCGGCGCGTGCGCCTTCGGCCGGCGCTTCGCGGCCTGTCCCTTCGCCGGCCCGTCGTTGAGGGTCAGGGCAACGATCTCCTCGGTCGCCCGAACTGACAGGCCCTCCGCCACGATCCGCAGCGCCAACTGCTCCTGCGCCTCGGTGTCATCGAGGCTCAGTAGCGCGCGGGCGTGGCCCGCCGACAGGATCCCCGCAGCGACCCGGCGCTGCACCTGAGCCGGCAGGTTGAGTAGCCGGATCGTGTTGGAGATCTGCGGGCGGCTCCGGCCAATCCGTCGGGCCAACTCCTCGTGGGTGGCCCCGAACTCCTCAAGCAGTTGCTGATAGGCGGCGGCCTCTTCGAGAGGGTTCAGATTGGCCCGGTGGATGTTCTCCAGCAGGGCGTCGCGGAGCATGGCGTCGTCACGGGTGTCCCGGATGATCGCCGGAATGCTGTCTCGCCCCACAGCCTGGGCGGCCCGCCACCGCCGCTCGCCCATCACCAGCTCGTACTTCTCGTCGTCGAGCTGTCGAACCACGATGGGCTGAAGGAAGCCGACCTCCTGGATGGAGGTCTTGAGTTCCTCCAGAGCCTCCTCGTCGAAGACCTGGCGGGGCTGCTTCGGGTTGGGCAGGATCGCGTCGACGGAAATCTCGGCGAATCGCGCTCCGGGTACCGGGCTGAGCGTGGACTCCGGCTCGTGCACCGTCGCCAGGGCGGGCACTGCCGGGGCGGCCGGGGTGCCGGCGTCGTCCGCGTACTCGATCTCCGGCTCTGCCGTCACGGTGTCGGCGGCACCCGGCACCGGCCCGGTCGGGATCAGTGCCCCCAGGCCCCTACCCAGACCGCCCCGAGGACGGTTCTTCATGCCTCGCCTCCCAGCGACTCGTCCGCACTACGCATTCCGGCCCACCGGCTCCTTGACGCCGCGCTCGGCAATCTCCTGGGCGGCCTCGAAGTAGCTCGTGGCACCCCGCGACCCGGGATCGTAGGTCATCACCGACTGGCCATAGCTGGGTGCCTCGGAGACCCGGACATTGCGGGGGATGACCGCCTGGAGGACCTTGTCGCCGAAGTGGTTCCGGACGTCCTGCTCGACCGCGTCGGCCAACCGGGTACGCCGGTCGTACATCGTCAGGAGGATGGTGGAGACGTCAAGCTTCGGGTTGAGGTGCTGGCGTACCAGGTTGATGTTGTTGATCAGCTGGTTGAGCCCCTCCAGGGCGTAGTACTCGCACTGGATCGGGATCAGCACCTCCTGGGCGGCAACCAGGGCGTTGACCGTGAGCAACCCGAGCGAGGGCGGGCAGTCGATAAAGACATAGTCGAACTCGCCCGGGTAGGCGGCGATCGCGCGGTCCAGGCGCGACTCCCGCGCCACCACCGACACCAGCTCGATCTCGGCGCCGGCCAGGTCGATGGTCGCGGGTACGCACCAGAGATTGGGGATGCCCTCGACCGCCTGCGCCACCTCGGCCAGCGGCACGCTGTTGATCAGACAGTCGTAGACGTCCGGGATGCCGGTGTGATGCGGGACGTTGAGCCCGGTGGAGGCGTTGCCCTGCGGATCGAGGTCGACCACGAGCACCCGGTTGCCGTGCAGGGCGAGTGCCACCGCAAGGTTGACGGTGGTCGTGGTCTTACCCACGCCGCCCTTCTGGTTGGCGACGCACATGACCCGGGTCCGGTCGGGCCGAGGCATTGTCACCTCGCCACTGGGATTCAGGATCTGCACGGCGCGCATCGCCTCCATAGCCAACGGTGGGTCATCCTCTTCGCGCGTCGGGGTTTCACGTGAAACGTACGTGGGGTCGGTCGCCACGGCGGCCAACGACTCGGTCGAAGCGACAGGTGGATCGGCACTCACCGCCGTGGCGTCCCGAACAGCCGCCGCGCTGGGCTGGTGGGGGACCGCCGGCTCGAAGCGAACCGCCCGCGCGGTGTTGCGTCGTCCCAACGTCTGCCGCACCTCAACGACATTCGCCGGGCGGGTCGAACCCTCCGATGGCCGTCGAGCCGCCGCCGGGTCCACAACTTCGGGACCGGTCTGTTGCGCCGCTGGATCTCCGCCGAACACCGACGGATCAACGTCCGCAGGTTGGATGGCTGGCCCGGTCGTGCCGGGCGACCAGCTCGGGTAGTCGGTTTCACGTGAAACGGGATCGCTAGTCGACCCGGTCACGCGTGGATCGTCGTACCTGCCGTCGTCATGCACCTGTCATCCCTGCCCGCTTCGGATGGTCGGTCCGCGCCCCGGTCAACTTGGCCACACCCACGCTCGCAACCCGGAGCGTACGGCCCTCGGGAGCGGTCGGAGACCCGCGACGTCCGTCGCCCGCTCCACACTATCGACGCGCGGTCAGCCTACGGCGGACGGGCGCGGCCGGTCCACGTCGGGTTCTCATCCGGTTGTCCATCCGTACCGGTACAACGAGGCAACCCGCCCGCCGGAAGCCCGCCGACCCGAAGTGTGTCAGCGTCGGCGGGGGCGGCCGCCGCGCGAGCGCTTGGTGGCCGCCACCCGTGGCGGGCCGACCATTCGCTCGCGCACGATCTCCACGACGGTGGTGGGCGGATCGATCACCCCGGTCCCGCAGAGGTGCACTGCCGGTTCCCCACCGCCGAGTCGCGCCACCACCTCGGCGTGCTCCTCGATCTCCGCAGCCGCTGACGAACCCTTGAGCGCCAGCAGCCGGCCGCCACGGACCGCCAATGGGAGGCTCCAGCCCGCCAGGCGATCCAGTGGCGCTACCGCGCGGGCGGTCACCACGTCGCCGCTTATCGGTTCACGACCGCTCGACCCGGTAGCCGCCTCGTCCGCCCGACCACGGAACACCCGCACCGACTTGGCCAGACCGAGTCGGTCGACGACCTCGATCAGGAACGAGGTGCGCCGCGCGAGCGGCTCGATAAGGGTGACAGTGAGATCCGGGCGCGCGATGGCCAGGACCAGACCCGGCAGGCCAGCACCGGAGCCCACGTCGAGAACCGTCGCGCCGGACGGGATTCGCTCGGCGACCACGGCGCAGTTGAGCAGGTGCCGGTCCCAGATGCGAGGTGCCTCCCGGGGGCCGATCAGACCGCGGACCACCCCGTCGGTGACCAACAGCTCGGCGTACGCGGCAGCCAGGTCGAGACGATCGCCGAAGAGGGTACGTGCGGCCGGGGCCAGCTCGGGCGGCAGCGCCGCGTCAGCTGGTGACGGGGCGGCGTCGAGTCGGTCCGATTCGGCGTCGGCCCCGGCGGGCTGGACAGCGGACGGCCCGAGCGGCGTGCCGCCCGGGCCGGTCACGGCGTCAGCCGTGCTGTCGTCGTGGGTCACCCGGTCAGTCCACCGGCCGTACGACGATGCGCCGGTTCGGCTCCACGCCCTCGGACTCGCTCGCCACACCGGACATGGCGTTCACCACGTCGTGCACGCACTTGCGCTCGAAGGCCGACATCGCGTCCAGGCGGACCGGCTCGCCGTACTCCTTGACCTTCTCGACGGCGTTCTTGGCGACCGCGGCGAGTTCCTTGCGACGGTTCGCCCGGTAGCCGCCGACGTCGAGCAGCAGCCGGCTCGGGGTGCCGGTCTGCCGGAAGACCGCGAGGCGGGTCAGCTCCTGAAGCGCCTCAAGGGTGGCTCCCCGCTGGCCGACCAGGTTCTGCAACCGCTCGCCGACCACCTCGACCATCGGACGCCCAGCGGCGACCAACTCGTCGATGTCACCGTCGTAGTCGAGGATGTCGAGCAGCCCTTCGACGTAGTCGGCAGCGATCTCGCTCTGCCGGAACAGGTCGCTTTCGCTCACCGCCTTCTTCACCCTGCCGCCAGCCGCGGCATCGGTGTCCTCGTCGGCCGCGCTGTCGTCGTCGGTTTGGGTGTCGTCGCCGTCCACCGCGAGCGTCGCGGTCTCCTCCTCGTCCAAGGACTGCTCGGCGCGGGGGATGCTGGTCTCGGTCACGGTCTCATCTCCGTACTCGCTCGGCCGGACCGTCGGGTCCGACTGGTTTCCCGGGGCCGGCTGGAGGTCGCCGGTGCCCGCGGGCACGTCTGTACGGGCAGTGTCGCCCGTGGCCGCGCGATGCGCGGTCGGTTCCGCTCGGCGCCACCGGACGGCGGCTGCTCGGTGCGGAACGGGCCGTCGTCGGTCACCCGACGACGGCCCGCGGAGGTCAGCCCTGCCGCTTGGCGGGACGGCTCTTCTTCGGGTTGTTCGCCGGCTTGGCCCCCGGCTTCGGCCCGGCCACCTTGGGTGCGGTCGCCTTGACCGGCGCCGCCGGTGCCGTCTTGCCACGACCGAACAGACCACCGGACTTGGCGGGCTGCACCGGGTTGCGACTGGCGGCGGGGGCGGCGGTCTTCTTGGCGGTCACCGGCGGCGGGAACTTCCGCAGCACCCACTGCTGCTGGCCGAGGGTGAAGAGGTTGTTGGTGACCCAGTAGATGATGACGCCGATCGGGAAGATCGCGCCGGAGATCAGCAGCGACGCCGGAATGCCGTAGAGCATCAGCCGCTGGATCATCCGCTGTTGCGGGTCCTCCGCCCAGCCGGTCTTGAGGATCATCTGCCGGCTGGTCAGGTAGGTGGTCGTGATCATGATCAGGACCAGGATGCCGGCAATGATCTTGACGGTGCTGCCGGTGGCGCCGAGGCGGGACAACTCGTCGGCCGTCGAGCCGAACTTGCCGGCGATCGGGGCGGTGAAGAGCTTCGCCTGCGAGGCGCTCTCGAACTGGTTGACGGTCCACCCGTACAGGGTCTTGCCGCCGTTCGCCGGGTCCAGCCGCTTCAACGTGTGGAAGAGGCCCAGGAAGACCGGGATCTGAAGGAACATCGGAAGGCAACCCATGAGCGGGTTGGCCTTCTCCTTCTTGTAGAGCTCCATCATTTCTTTCTGGAGCGTCTCCCGGTCACCCTTGTGCTTCTCCTGAAGCTCCTTGACCTTGGGCTGGAGCGCCTGCATCGCCCGCTGGGACTTGATCTGCTTGACGAAGACCGGGAACAGGATCACCCGGACGGTGACCACCAGGAAGATGATGGACAGGATCCAGGCGAAGTTGGTGCCGATCACCGCGCCGACCGGCACCCCGATGGCGTCCCAGGCAGAGTGCCAGGTCAGCAGGATCCACGAAATCGCGTAGTAGATCCAGTCGAGACTCAGACTCAATTCGGGGCTCCAGTCACATCAGCACGGCGGCGGCTGCCCGGCTCCGGCACCGGGTCATGTCCACCAGGGTGAAAGGGGTGGCAGCGCAACAGCCGCCGGACCGCCAGCGCGGCTCCCCGGAGCGCGCCGTGCCGGGCGACCGCCTCCTGGGCGTACGCGCTGCACGACGGGTAGAACCGACAGCGGGCCGGCAGCGCCGGACTTATCCACCGACGGTACGCGATGATGGGCGCGATCAGCACCTTGGCACCGGTTGTCGACGCGCGTGGACTGGTCTTGTCGGCACCGGTCATCGGGGCCGCCGTTCGCGGGGCGACCGGGCGACCGCGATGGCGGCGTCCAGGTCGGTGGCCAGGCGGGGATATGACGCCACCGCGGCTGCGGGCAGCGCCCGGACGACCAGGGTGCTGCCGGCGGGCAGGGCGGTCAGCCGGTCCCGGACCAGTGCCCGCAGTCGACGCTTGACCCGGTTGCGGACCACCGCGTTACCGACAGCCTTGGACACGACGAAGCCGGCGCGGGACGGCACGGATGACTGCTCCGCACTGTCGTCCCGCACCGGCTCCGACGAGGTCGAGATGCTGGGGTCGGCGAGCGCCGGCACGGTCAGATGGACCACGACGGCGCCTCGTCCGACGCGTCGGCCACCGCGAACCGCTGCGGCGAAGTCAGTGCTGCGCCGCAGTCGCTGCGCGGCGGCCAGCACGACTGCCCACGTCCCCTGACCGGCCCGGTCGGCTCAGGCCGACAGGGTGGTGCGACCCTTGGCGCGACGGCTCGAGAGGATGGCACGGCCGGCACGGGTGCGCATGCGCAGCCGGAAGCCGTGGGTCTTCGCGCGCCGGCGGTTGTTCGGCTGGTAGGTGCGCTTGCTCACGTCAGGCTCTCCGTTTTCGTACGCGCCCCGCGCGACGGGATCGCCGGGGTCGTGTGGTGGTGTCCAGGCCACCTCGACGGTGGCCTCCGATCGGTGCTGTCCGACGGTGCGGGACCTCGACGACGCGGGGGATGCGACCGCGGACAGCAAGCACCCATCACCCTAGCAGAGGGCGAGAAAGCAGCCGTTCCAGCCTACGCAGGGGGGCAATGACCGTCAAACACCCCGAGCAGCGGACAAGCGGCGGACAACGGGACGCGCCCGAGGCCGAAGGGCGGTTTTCGCTGATGCCGACAAGGGCGCCCTCGCGTCGCCGGTTGATGGCGCAGGGACAACGCTGTTACCGTGCCCGATTGCGGTGAGCGTCGGAAGCTCCGGTCGTCGCACAGGCAAGACCGGACAAGGCAGTGAATCGTTCGGCACGGTGAACCCGCTTCAGCGCCCGTCCAGGCAGGGGCAGGTCGCACCCGCGTCCGGCGGCGGCCACAATCGGTCGGTACACAGGCTGTGGATAACTTGTGGATGACCACCGGTCGACAGCCGGGTGGGTGTTGTTCCACCCGCGAACGCGGCGGGCCCGGGATGGCCGGCTGGCAGACAGCGGCGGCCGGGAGCAGAAGCGAGGGGGTGGCACGACGGTGGCCGGTACGACCGACCTTGCCGCAGTGTGGTTAGCGGCGACCGACGAGCTCGCCGACGAGATCATCTCCGCCCAACAGCGTGCCTATCTCCGCCTGACCCGACTGCGGGCGATCGTCGAGGACACCGCTCTGCTCTCGGTGCCTGACGCGTTCACCCGGGACGTGATCGAGTCACGGCTGCGTCCCGCGATCACCGAGGCGCTCACCCGGCGGCTGGGCCGACCGATCCAGGTGGCGGTCACCGTTCGGGTGGCCGAGGACGCCACCGGCCGACCCGCCGGCACCGTCTACCGCAGCGCCCCGGAGACCAGCCCGTTCGACGTCGAGGGTCCGGCTGCCGCACCCTTCGACGACGACCAGGGCGCCCGACCGCACGCCGAGATGATGATCCCTGAGCAGTCACCCGCGCCGCGACCACCCGAGCCGGTCGCGCCACCCGCGCCCGCGGGTCCGCCGCTCGCGCCGAGCGTCGACTCGCATCGGCCGGGGATGATCCCCGCCAGCAGGGACGGCCAGGAAGCGCTGTTCAGCGCCGCCTTCGCGGAGCCGATGCGGTCCCCCCGACCTGGCGCCGACCGGCGCGGCTACGACGAGCAGGCCGCTCGCCTCGACCCGCCCGGCCCGGACACCCGGCCCTACGAGCCCCGCTACCGGGAAGACTCGGCGTCCCCGCGCGACCAGCATGTGATCCGCGCGATGCCCCGCGACGGTGGCACGGACAGCGGACCGGGCCGCAGCGGCGTGGACCACCGGACGGGTGCCCGCGACGACCGCCGGCTGCCCGGCGCCGACACCGGCGGCAACCGGCTCAACCCGAAGTACATGTTCGAGACGTTCGTCATCGGCTCGTCCAACCGGTTCGCCCACGCGGCGAGCGTGGCGGTGGCGGAGTCACCGGCGAAGGCGTACAACCCGCTGTTCATCTACGGGCACTCCGGTCTGGGCAAGACCCACCTACTGCACGCCATCGGGCACTACGCCACGACGCTCGGCAACGCCCGCTCGGTCCGGTACGTCTCGACCGAGGAGTTCACCAACGACTTCATCAACTCGCTCCGGGACGACAAGACAAGTGCGTTCCAGCGGCGCTACCGCGACGTCGACATCCTGTTGATCGACGACATCCAGTTCCTGGAGAACCGCGAGCGTACGCAGGAGGAGTTCTTCCACACCTTCAACACCCTGCACAACGCCAACAAGCAGATCGTGATCACCTCCGACCGGTCGCCGCGCCAGCTCGCCACCCTGGAGGACCGGATGCGAACCCGGTTCGAGTGGGGGCTGCTTGCCGACATCCAGCCACCGGACCTGGAGACGCGGATCGCGATCCTGCAGAAGAAGGCGGCGCAGGAGCGGATGTACGCCCCGCCGGACGTGCTGGAGTTCATCGCCTCCCGGGTGTCGAACTCGATCCGGGAACTGGAGGGGGCACTGATCCGGGTGACGGCGTTCGCCAGCCTGACCCGGTCGACAGTCGAGCTGTCCCTGGCCGAGGAGGTGCTCCGGGACTTCATGCCCGACGGCGCCGGTCCGGAGATCAACGCCGACCAGATCATGGCCTCCACCGCCGACTACTTCGGGGTGAGCCTGGAGGACCTGCGCGGTCAGTCCAGGTCCCGGGTGCTCGTCAACGCCCGGCAGGTGGCCATGTACCTGTGTCGGGAGTTGACCGAGCTGTCGTTGCCCCGAATCGGGCAGGCGTTCGGTGGCCGGGACCACACCACTGTGATGCACGCCGACCGGAAGATCCGTCAGCAGATGGCGGAGCGGCGCTCGCTCTACAACCAGATCGCCGAGCTGACCAACCGGATCAAGCAGAACAGCTGACGCGTACGCCGCCGTCGTGGCGGCCCGCAGCCCAGGAAACGCCCGACCGGATCTTCGGTCGGGCGTTTTTCGGCCCACCGGCTGGACTCTCGACATGGTGTAGGCCACAGCATGGAGGCCGTGACCGCCTCGATCCCCAGTCGTTGTCCACAGCTCGTTATCCACCGCCGGTGGATAACTACGGTCCGTCCTCCGCCGGTTACCCACAGGCTGTGGAGAAACCCTGTGTACGGAGCTGTGGACGCCTGGGGACAACCGACACGTTTTCCACCGATGAGCGGCTGCCTGTGTACGAGCTGTTGAAGGTTCTGGGGATGACGGCAATGGTGATCTTCATCGTCATCCACAGGCTTGGGGAGAAAGTCGGTGGATTACCGGTGGACAACCGGTGGACAACGGTGGACAACCAGCCGCCGAGACCGGGCTGTGGACAGGCAAGCCGGTTGTCCCCCCGGTTCTCCACAGCTAAATCACCTGTAGATAACCTGTCTGAGCTGCCCAGACTCGGGTTTTCCACAGTTTGCACAGGTGCGATGAAGACGATGAGTTATCTCTTCTAAGAGAACAAAAACCAATCATCACCGTTGGGCTTTCTGTGGATCGTGCCGAACGCTGCCCGATCGACCGGTCAGCACCGACACGAACCATGGGGTCGGGCGCACAGCCGATGCCCCCGCGCCCTAAGGTGCGATGGGTACCCGCACGGTCGGGCGGGACGGTAGGCAGCGGTCGGCATGAGAGAGTTGTCGCTGACGTCGACGCGGAGGCATTTATGAAGTTCCGAGTGGAGCGCGACGCGCTCGCCGAGGCCGTGGCGTGGACCGCGAAGAGCCTGCCCAACCGGCCATCCGTGCCGGTGCTTGCCGGTGTGATGCTCCGGGTCACCGACGGCAACCTGCGGGTTTCCGGGTTCGACTACGAGGTCTCCAGCCAGGTGACCGTCGAGGTGCAGGGTGACGCCGACGGCGCCGCCCTGGTCTCCGGCCGCCTGCTCGCCGAGATCACCAAGGCGTTGCCGGCCAAGCCGGTGGACATCGCCGCGGTCGGTGCCCACCTTGAGCTGGTCTGTGGCAGCGCCCGGTTCACACTGCCCACCATGCCGGTGGAGGACTACCCCGCGCTGCCCGAGATGCCGCAGAGCGCCGGCACTGTGGACGCGGCCGCGTTCGCCACAGCGGTCTCCCAGGTGGCCATCGCCGCCGGCCGGGACGAGACGCTGCCGATGATGACCGGCGTCCGCGTCGAACTCTCCGGCAACACGTTGTCGATGCTCGCCACCGACCGGTACCGGCTGGCGCTGCGCGAGATCCAGTGGCAGCCGGACGACCCCGAGGTGAGCATCAACGCCCTGGTGCCGGCCCGCACCCTGAACGACACCGCCAAGGCCCTTGGCCCCTTGGGCGGCGAGGTCACCCTCGCCCTTGCCCAGGGAGCTGCCGGCGAGGGCATGGTCGGCCTTGCTGGCGGCACCCGGCGCACCACCAGCCGCCTGCTCGACGGCGCCAACTACCCGCCGGTGCGGTCGCTCTTCCCGGCCACCCACAACGCCGCCGCCCGGGTGTCGGTGAGCACCCTCATCGAGGTCGTCAAGCGGGTCGCGCTTGTCGCCGAGCGGACCACCCCGGTGCTGCTGAGCTTCAGCGCCGACGGCCTGGTGGTCGAGGCCGGCGGTTCCGAGGAGGCACGGGCCAGCGAGGCGATGGAGGCCACCTTCACCGGTGACGCGCTGACCATTGGGTTCAACCCGCAGTACCTCATCGACGGCCTGGCCAACCTCGGTTCGCAGACCGCCGTGCTCTCGTTCGTCGACGCCTTCAAGCCCGCGGTGATCTCACCCGCCGGCGAGGATGGAGAGGTCATTCCGGGGTACCGGTACCTCATCATGCCGATCCGCGTCTCGCGCTGATCGCGCCAAGCAACACCCAGATCCACGGAGGTAGAAACACATGCAGCTCGGCCTTGTAGGACTCGGCCGTATGGGCGGCAACATGCGGGAGCGGTTGCGTGCCGCTGGTCACGAGATTGTCGGTTTCGACCACAACGCCCAGCTCAGCGACGTTCCGACCCTCGCGGGTCTGGCCGAGAAGCTTGAGTCACCCCGTGCGGTCTGGGTCATGGTGCCCGCCGGCGTCACCGACGCCACAATCGACGAACTGGCCGAGGTGCTCGGCGAGGGCGACATCATCATCGACGGCGGCAACTCGCGCTTCAGTGACGACGCGCCCCGGGCCGAGCGGCTCAACGCGCGGGGCATCGGCTACATCGACGTCGGCGTCTCCGGCGGCGTCTGGGGCCGGCAGAACGGCTACGGGCTGATGGTCGGCGGCGCCCAGGAGCACGTGGACCGGCTGATGCCGATCTTCAGCGCGCTCAAGCCGGAGGGCGAGTTCGGCTTCGTGCACGCCGGGCCGGTCGGCGCGGGACACTACTCGAAGATGGTGCACAACGGCATCGAGTACGGCCTGATGCACGCCTACGCCGAGGGTTACGAGCTGATGGCGGCCTCGGAGTTGGTGACGAACGTGCCGGGCGTCATCAAGTCCTGGCGGGAGGGCACCGTCGTCCGGTCCTGGCTGCTCGACCTGCTGGACCGGGCGCTCGACGAGGACCCGGAGCTGGCCGACCTGAGCGGCTACACCGAGGACACCGGCGAGGGCAGGTGGACAGTCGACGAGGCGGTCCGGCTGGGGGTGCCGCTGAACGTCATCACCGCGTCGCTGTTCGCCCGGTTCACCTCGCGGCAGGACGACTCCCCGACCATGAAGGCCGTCTCCGCGCTGCGTCAGCAGTTCGGTGGCCACGCCGTCCACAAGCGCTGAGCGGTATCCACAACCTGTGTATGTCCACCGGCTGGAACTTGTCGACTTCCGCTCGTACGAGCGGGTGGCCGTCGACCTCCAGCCGGGGGCGAACGTCCTGACCGGTGCCAACGGCGTGGGCAAGACCAACCTCGTCGAGGCGCTCGGCTACGTGGCGACCCTCGACTCACACCGGGTGGCCACCGACGCGCCGTTGGTCCGGATGGGCGCCACCGCCGCGGTGATCCGCTGCGTGGTGGTGCACGACGGCCGGGAGCTCCTCGTCGAGTTGGAGATCGTGCCCGGCAAGGCCAACCGGGCCCGGCTGGGCCGCTCACCGGCGCGGCGGGCCCGGGACGTGCTCGGCGCCCTACGACTCGTGCTCTTCGCCCCGGAGGACCTCGAGTTGGTCCGGGGCGACCCGTCCGAGCGCCGCCGCTACCTGGACGACCTGCTCGTCAACCGGCAGCCCCGGTACGCGGGTGTGCGGGCCGACTACGAGCGGGTGGTCAAGCAACGCAACGCACTGCTGCGCACCGCGTACCTGGCTCGCAAGACCGGCGGGTCGCGCGGCGGCGACCTCGGCACCCTGGCCGTCTGGGACACCCACCTGGCCCAGCACGGCGCGGAGCTGCTCGCCGGCCGACTGGAACTCGTGGCAGCACTCACCCCGCACGTGGCCAAGGCGTACGACGCTGTGGCCGCCGGCCGGGGTGCGGCGAGCATCTCCTACCGTCCCTCGATCGAGTTGGCCGAGCCGACCACCGACCGGGCCGTGCTTGCCGACGCACTCACCGCCGCCCTGGCCGCGTCCCGGTCCGCGGAGATCGAACGGGGCACCACCCTGGTCGGGCCGCACCGCGACGAGCTGGCGCTGGCCCTCGGCCCGCTTCCCGCCAAGGGGTACGCCAGCCACGGTGAGTCGTGGTCGTTCGCGCTGGCGCTTCGGCTGGCCGGGTACGACCTGCTGCGCGCCGACGGCATCGAGCCGGTGCTGGTGCTCGACGACGTCTTCGCGGAGCTGGACACCGGGCGCCGGGAGCGGCTGGCGGAACTGGTCGGCGGGGCGAGTCAGCTGCTTGTCACCTGCGCGGTGGACGATGATGTGCCGGTGGCTCTGCGCGGCACCCGCTACCAGGTTGGCGAAGGGACGGTACGCCGTGTCGGATGAGCCACGCCCCGATCGAGCGGAGACCGGCAAGAGCGAGGCCGCAGCCGCGCCCACCCCCGGGGCGGCGGGCGCCAGCGGGCCCGAGCTGGCTCGGGCGGTGCTCGACGCGGCGCTGTCCCGGCGGCAGGCGGCGGCCCGTGCGCGGCGTACCCCGGGTGGGGCGGGCGGCGACGCGGCCGGCGGGTCGGGGCGGCGGTTGCGCGGCTACTCCGGGCCCGGCCCCGACCCGCGCGACCCGCAGCCGCTGGGCGCCGTGCTGAACCGGCTGGTGAAGGCGCGGGGCTGGCAGCAGCCGGCAGCCGAGGCCACCGTGTTCGGTGCCTGGGAGCGAGTCGTCGGCGCGGAGATCGCCCAGCACAGTCGCCCGGTCAAGCTGGAGAACGGCGAGCTGACCGTGGAGGCGCGCTCGACCGCCTGGGCGACCCAACTGCGACTGCTCGCCGGCTCGCTGCTCAAGCAGATCGCCAGCGAGGTCGGCCACAACGTGGTGCGCAAGCTGCACATCCACGGCCCGGCCGCGCCCTCCTGGGGGAAGGGGCCACGCCGGGTCCGCGGCCGGGGCCCCCGCGACACGTACGGCTGAGCCGGCTGTCAGCCGTTCCGCGCCGCACGGGCCGCTCGCCGCTGTTCGCGCTGCTCCCGGCTGTGGCGCTTACGCTCGGCCAGGTCGCGTTTCCACGCCTCGCGGGCCTCGGCCGAGCCGCCCTGCACCGCACCCTGGACACCCTCGGCCGGGCCGGCGAGGTGCCGGAAGGCCCAACTCAGGAGTCGGCCGCCCTCGCCCGGAGCTTTGGTGGCCGCGCCGTCCTCGCTCATCTGCCGCCCTTTCCGCTCGCGTCCGCCCGCCCGTCGCACGGGCAGAGGATTGGGGCACCAATGCTTTGCACACCAATGATCGGTAGAGTAGTCACCGTGCCAGGTGAGAGCAACCGATGAGCGAGCGACCCGACGACGTCGACCCGTTGGCGTTGGAGCAGCAGGTCTGCTTCGCCCTGTCGGTGGCCGCGCGCAGCGTGGTGGCCGTCTACCGGCCACTGCTGGAACCGATGGGCCTGACGCATCCGCAGTACCTGGTCATGTTGGCGCTCTGGCAGCACGCGCCGCTGTCCGGTCGTGACCTCAGCCGCCTGTTGCAGCTCGACCCGGGCACGCTCTCACCCCTGCTCAAGCGCCTCGAAGCGGCCGGCTACCTACGCCGCGAACGCGACCCCGGCGACGAGCGCAGCCTCGCCGTCACCCTGACCGCGAGCGGCGCCGCGCTGCGGAGCCAGGCGGAGTTGATCCCGGCCGCGATCGTGCGCCGGCTCGGGCTGCCCGTCGAGGACCTGCAACACCTGCACGCGGTGCTCACCCAGGTGATCGCCGCCGCCAACCGGCCGGGCGGCGACCAGCCCACCGCCGGAAGCGGCGCGGTGGGTCAGGCGTCGGCGTAGACGGCGAAACCGCGCTCGGCGCAGCGCCGGTAGAAGGCGGCGAGCACGCCCAGCTCGGCGCAGGTGAAGTTCCACTGCGGCGGGTCGCCGCGCTCGTCACGCAGCGCGTCGAGTCGGCTCTCCAGCCACCGCAGCTGCTGCTCGGCCAGCCTGCCGTCGCCGAGCAGCGAGCGCAGCACCGTGCTCACCGACTCGAAGGTGACCGCCTCACCGTGCGCGCGGTGTCCGGCCACGAACCGCTCGATCCCACTGGCGATCCAGGAGCAGCCGTCCGGGTCGATCACCGGGTCCTCGTCCTCGGCGGCGGCGTCTGTGGCGTACAACACACCTTCCAGGCCGAGCAGCAGATCCACCAACTCGGTGTACGCCGTGGCCCGGATGGTGCCGGTCTTCGCGATCAGCTCGGCCAGCGCCGCCGTCGGCGCGGAGATCCGTGGCAGATCGACGATCTCGCCGAAGTCGACGAACTCGGCCGGCGCGACCGGATCGTAGAAGCGGCCGGTCCGCGGCCAATGCACCGCGACGTTGTCCAGCCCCATCTGTCACCTCTTAAAGAGCACGTGTCGGGTCGATCGGGTCGATCGTCCCGGTTCCGGCCGGTAAAGATCAAGCCTGGTTCCGGAGCGCCGCAAACGTACGGCACGGACGCTCCGGCCGCGACCCCCGACCCGCCCGAGCGCGGGTCAACCCGTTCGGGGGCGGCGCGTGCGATCGGGCCATGGCGTGTGGGGGGAGTCGCGGGCAGCGGGGTTCTGCCGGCTACGGACATCTCAGCCGCCTCTTTGAGGGTGCCGAGTGGTGGTTCTGTCCCCCGCGCACAGTAGGATTGACAGCGAGACGAAGACCCGGTGCGGGAGAGACACGGGGCCGGTGGCCCCAGATTCATTCTCCACGTCGGGTCGAGCCGATCGCGATCCGCGGGCAACCGCGGCGACCGGCGCGTTCGACCCGTTGTCCGGAGGTCTCCGGCACCGGTCCACGCGCCGACGTCGCGTCCTGTCCGCCGAACCCGCGCCCGACGCGCCCTACCGGCGCGGCTGACGCGAGAAAGTGGCCGAGGGTGGCAGCGCAGGACAAGCAGGAGTACGGCGCAGAGTCGATCACCGTTCTTGAGGGTCTGGAGGCGGTCCGCAAGCGGCCCGGTATGTACATCGGGTCGACTGGCGAGCGCGGTCTGCACCACCTCGTGCAGGAGGTCGTGGACAACGCCGTGGACGAGGCGATGGCCGGCTACTGCGACACCATCGACGTGGTGCTGCTGGCCGACGGCGGCGTCCGGGTCACCGACAACGGCCGTGGCTTCCCGGTCGACCTGCACCCGAAGCTCAAGAAGCCGGGCGTCGAGGTCGCGCTGACCGTGCTGCACGCGGGTGGCAAGTTCGACGGCAAGGCGTACGCCGTCTCCGGCGGTCTGCACGGCGTCGGCGTCTCGGTGGTGAACGCCCTCTCCACCAGGATGGCGGTGGAGATCCACAAGAACGGCTTCGTCTGGCGGCAGAAGTACACCAACTCCAAGCCCGACCCGCTGGAGAAGGGTGAGACCACCGACCGCACCGGCTCGGCGGTCTCCTTCTGGCCGGACCCGGACATCTTCGAGACCGTCGAATTCGACTTCCAGACCATCTACCGGCGCCTCCAGGAGATGGCCTTCCTCAACCGCGGCCTGCGGATCCACCTGCTCGACGAGCGGGTCGCCGAGGGCGAGGAGGGCAAGCCACGCGAGGTGACCTTCCTCTACGAGGACGGCATCGCCGACTTCGTCCGGCACCTCAACGCCTCGAAGAACCCGATCCACAAGACGGTGGTCCAGTTCGACGCCGAGGAGGCGGAGGAGGGCATGGCGGTCGAGATCGCCATGCAGTGGAACGAGTCGTACGGCGAGTCGGTCTACACCTTCGCCAACACCATCAACACCCACGAGGGTGGCACCCACGAGGAGGGCTTCCGCTCCGCGTTGACAAGCGTGGTCAACCGGTACGGCGCCGACAAGAAGCTGCTCAAGGGCGACGAGAAGCTCTCCGGTGAGGACATCCGGGAAGGGCTCGCGGCGATCATCTCGGTCAAGCTGACCAACCCGCAGTTCGAGGGTCAGACCAAGACCAAGCTGGGCAACACCCCGGTGAAGAGCTTCGTGCAGCGGGTCTGCAACGACCGGCTCGTCGACTGGTTCGACCGCAACCCGGCCGAGGCCAAGATGATCATCACGAAGGCGTCCCAGGCCGCTCGGGCCCGGATCGCCGCGCAGCAGGCGCGCAAGCTGGCCCGGCGTAAGTCGCTGCTGGAGTCCGGCTCGATGCCGGGCAAGCTGGCCGACTGCCAGTCCACCGACCCGCGCGAGTCCGAGGTGTTCATCGTCGAGGGCGACTCGGCCGGTGGCTCGGCGAAGCAGGGTCGCGACCCGAGGACGCAGGCGATCCTGCCGATCCGCGGCAAGATCCTCAACGTGGAGAAGGCCCGGATCGACCGGGTCCTGAAGAACAACGAGGTCCAGGCGCTGATCACCGCGCTGGGCACCGGCATCCACGACGACTTCGACATGGAGAAGCTGCGCTACCACAAGGTGGTGCTGATGGCCGACGCGGACGTCGACGGCCAGCACATCCAGACGCTGCTGCTCACCCTGCTGTTCCGCTTCATGCGTCCACTTGTCGAGCTGGGCCACGTCTACCTGGCCGCCCCGCCGCTCTACAAGATCAAGTGGAACAAGAAGGGCGACGACGCGCAGTACGCCTACTCCGACCGCGAGCGGGACGGGCTGATCGCGCTGCGCCAGCAGAAGAAGCCGAACGCCAAGCCGGACGACATCCAGCGCTTCAAGGGCCTCGGCGAGATGAACTATCCCGAGCTGTGGGAAACCACTATGAACCCGGCAACGCGTACCCTGCGTCAGGTCACGCTCGACGACGCGGCGACAGCCGACGAGTTGTTCAGCGTGCTGATGGGTGAGGACGTCGAGGCGCGCCGGTCGTTCATTCAGCGCAACGCCAAGGACGTCCGGTTCCTGGACATCTGACAGACCGTGGTGGAGCGGCCGGGCAGTGCCCGGCCGCTCCACCGGTCCACAGAGTTATCCACAGCTTCGCCGCTATCCACAGCGGTTATCCACAGCACAAAAACGACTCTGAGTCTGATAAGGGTATACAGTGACCGATTCTCCCGAGTCCACACCGAACGAGCCTGAGGTCCCCGCCGAGGCCATCGCCGCGGTGGTCGCGCACGACCGGATCGAACCGGTCGGGCTCGAGGTGGAGATGCAGCGCTCCTACCTCGACTACGCGATGAGCGTCATCGTCGGGCGTGCGCTGCCGGACGTGCGGGACGGGCTCAAGCCGGTCCACCGCAAGATCCTCTACGCCATGTTCGACTCCGGCTACCGTCCGGACCGCGGCTACGTGAAGTGCTCCCGCGTCGTCGGCGACGTGATGGGTCAGTTCCACCCGCACGGCGACTCGGCGATCTACGACGCGCTGGTCCGGATGGCGCAGCCCTGGTCGCTGCGCTACCCGCTTGTCGACGGCAACGGCAACTTCGGCTCGCCGGGTAATGATCCGGCGGCCGCGATGCGTTACTGCATCACGGCAGATGTCCGTATTCGTACCGCCGACGGTAGCGTGCGGATCGCGGACGTGGTGGCGGACGCCGCACCGTCCAGCGAGACCGACATCGACCTGAAGGTCCGCGACCGCAACGGCGACCTGGTGCGCGCCTCGAAGTTCTTCCACTCCGGCGAGCACCCCACGCTGCGGCTGCGCACCAGCGAGGGGTACGAGCTGACCGGCACGCACAACCACCCGGTGCTCTGCCTGGTGGACGTGGCCGGCGTGCCGACCCTGCTGTGGAAGCTCCTCGCCGAGATCTCCCCCGGCGACCGGGTGGTCCTCCAGCGCAGCGTGCCGGACGAGATCGGCTACCCGATGCTGGAGCACGTCGAGGCCGCCGTCCTCGCCGGCGCCTTCGTCAGCGAGGGCTGGGTCTCCACGGGACGGGCCGGTTTCAACAACGTCGACCGCGAGTTCTTCGTCCGCGTCCTCGCGGCCTACGACCTGGCGGTGGGCGGTCCGCGTTACGTCAGCGAGCGGGTCATCGCTTCCGGCAGCACCCTGCACGAACTCGACGTGCAGGACCTCACCGCGCTGCGGTCGAGCCTTCTGGGTGAGCTGATGGGCGCGCGTAGCGCCGCGAAGTTCGTTCCCGAGTTCGTCTGGCAGGGGCCGGCCGCGGTCAAGCGGGCGTTCCTCCAGGCGCTGTTCGAGGGTGACGGCTCGTCGTCGCTGCTGCCGCGCAACGCCATGCAGATCTCGTACTCGACGCGCAGCGAGCGCCTGGCGGCCGAGGTCCAGCAGTTGCTGCTGGAGTTCGGCGTGATCAGCCGGCAGACCCGCTACGACAACGGCGAGATCAAGGTCGTGGTGACCAACCGCCGCGACGCTCGGATCTTCGCCGCGCACGTCGGTTTCCTCGGCCGCAAGCAGGCCAAGCTGGAGGCCGAGCTGGCCCAGGTGCCGGCGAGCAGCACCGCCCTCTCCAGCGACCACGTGCCGCTGGTCGCCGACTTCATCCGCGAGCACGGCGCGCAGCGCTGGGCCGAGCAGGACTGGCTGCGTCGGCACAACGTGGACCGGGTCGAGCGGTGGGAGCGCGACCGCGACGAGATCGCTGCCCGCATCACCAACACCGACGTGCTCGATGTCGTCGAGCCTCTTGTCGACGGGCGCTTCTACTACGCCGAGGTGGCGCAGATCACTGACGCCGGCGTGCAGCCGGTCTACAGCGTCCGGGTCGACACCGACGACCACTCGTTCGTCTCCGACGGGTTCGTCAGCCACAACACGGAGTGCAAGCTCGACCCGCTGGCCATGGAAATGCTGCGGGACATCGACGAGGACACCGTCGACCTGCAGGACAACTACGACGGCCGGGCCAAGGAGCCCACGATCCTGCCGTCGCGGATCCCCAACCTGCTGGTGAACGGCTCCGAGGGCATCGCGGTCGGCATGGCCACCAAGATCCCGCCGCACAACCTGCGGGAGATCGGCGCGGCGGTGCAGTGGTGCCTCGACAATCCCGAGGAGGACGAGGAGACCACCCTCGAAGCCCTGCTCGGCATCGTCAAGGGCCCGGACTTCCCGACCTACGGCCTGATCGTCGGCACCACCGCCATCCAGGACGCCTACCGCACCGGTCGCGGGTCGATCCGGATGCGCGCCGTGGTGGAGGTCGACGAGGACAAGCGGGGCCGCCCCTGCCTGGTCGTCAGCGAACTGCCCTACCAGGTCAACCCGGACAACCTCGCCGAGCGGATCGCGGAGCTGATCAAGGAGGGCAAGCTCGCCGGGATCGCCGACATCCGCGACGAGTCCTCCGGCCGTACCGGCATGCGGATCGTGCTCGTGCTCAAGCGCGACGCGGTCGCGAAGGTCGTGCTGAACAACCTCTACAAGCACACCCAGCTTCAGGAGACCTTCGGGGCCAACATGCTGGCCCTTGTCGACGGGGTGCCGCGCACGCTCAACCTGGCGCAGTTCATCCGCTACTACGTCGAGCACCAGATCGACGTGATCCGCCGGCGGACCGCGTTCCGGCTGCGCAAGGCCGAGGAGCGGGCGCACATCCTGCGCGGTCTGGGCAAGGCGCTTGACGCACTTGACGAGGTGATCGCGCTGATCCGGCGGTCGCCGACGGTGGACGACGCCCGGCAGGGCCTGATCCGGCTGCTCGACATCGACGAGATCCAGGCCACCGCGATCCTGGACATGCAGTTGCGTCGCCTCGCCGCGTTGGAGCGGCAGCGGATCGTGGACGACCTGGCCAAGCTCGAAATCGAGATCGCCGACCTCAAGGACATCCTGGCCAAGCCCGAGCGGCAGCGGAAGATCGTCTCCGAGGAGCTGGGCGAGATCGTCGCCAAGTGGGGCGACGACCGGCGTACGCAGATCATTCCGTTCGACGGCGAGGTCTCGATGGAGGACCTCATCGCCCGCGAGGATGTGGTCGTTACGATCACCCGGACCGGGTACGCCAAGCGGACCAAGGTCGATCTCTACCGCTCGCAGCGTCGCGGCGGCAAGGGGGTCAGTGGCGCTACGCTGCGCCAGGACGACATCGTCAGCCACTTCTTCGTCTGCTCGACACACGACTGGATCCTGTTCCTGACGAACAAGGGCCGGGTGTACCGGGCCAAGGCGTACGAGTTGCCGGAGGCCAGTAGGGTAGCCAAGGGCCAACACGTGGCCAACCTGCTCGCCTTCCAACCCGACGAGCAGATAGCGCAGATCATTGAGATCCCGAACTACCAGGTAGCCCCCTATCTGGTACTGGCCACGAAGAACGGCCTGGTGAAGAAGACGCGGCTTGAGGAGTTCGACTCCAACCGTTCCGGCGGCATCATCGCGATCAACCTGCGCGATGAGGACGAGCTGGTCGGTGCTGCGCTGGTTGCGCCGGAGAACGACCTGCTGCTGGTCTCCAAGAAGGCACAGGCGATCCGGTTCAACGCCTCGGACGAGGCCTTGCGGCCGATGGGCCGGGCCACCTCGGGTGTGATCGGCATGCGCTTCACGGACGACGACGTCCTGCTCGCCATGGAGGTCGTGCGGGAGGGTCTGGACGTTCTGGTGGCCACGAACGGGGGATACGCGAAGCGGACCCCGATCGAGGAATACCCGGTGCAGGGCCGGGGAGGTAAGGGCGTGTTGACTGCGAAGATCACCGAACGGCGCGGTGGTCTGGTCGGCGCGGTGGTGATCGATCCGGACGACGAGCTGTTCGCGATCACCAGCAACGGTGGTGTCATTCGGACTCCGGTGAAGCCTGTACGCCGTACGCGTGACCGGAACACAATGGGGGTCAAGCTGATGGACCTCCCGGACGGCGTGACTATCGTGGCGATTGCTCGCAATGCCGACGAGCCTGACGAACAGGACTAGTTGAATGACGGAGACACAGGCGAAGTCGGGGAACACGGGGACCTCGGCCAACCCGGTCGACGAGGAGGCCGCCAAGGGCGGCACACCAGCGACCGGCCGCGCGGCCGTGGGCCGGGCGACGGTCCCCGCCGACGCGCCTGCCCCGAAGTTCACCAGGGCCCCGGGCATGACACCCCCGCCGGAGCCAAGCGATGATGCCGGCTCGGGTGACAAGACCGAGACGTCCGGTGCCGAGGCGCCAACGTCCGCCGCCACCCCTTCGGGTACGGCGGCACCCTCGGCCCGGCCGGCGACGACCCAGCCGATCAACGTCCGACCCGGCCAGGCCGCGTCGACCGGGGCCACCGGCACCCAACCCCGGATCACACCCGGCATGACCCAGCCGCCGTCGGACGGGGCGCGTACCTCCGCTGGCGGTCGCCCGGTCAGCGGCGGTGGCCTGCCGCCGGGCATCGGCAACGCGTCGGCCGTCGGGGCTGCCCGCGTCGGTGACGCGGTACGTGCCGCCCGTACGTCGGTCAGCTCGGCGGCGTCCCGGGGACCGCGCCGGGCCCGGCTGAACCTGAAGCGCATCGACCCGTGGTCGGTGATGAAGTTCGCGTTCGCCGTCTCGGTGGTGCTGTTCATCGTCGTGGTGGTCGCCACCTCGGTGCTCTACCTGGCGCTGGACGCGATGGGCGTCTTCAAGAGCGTCAACGAGAGCCTGAGCGACCTGGTCAACGCCGGCGGTGGACAGAGCACCAGCGGTTTCCAGATCACCGCCAAGGGCGTGATCCTCAGCTCGGCGCTGATCGGTCTGGTCAACGTGGTGCTGTTCACCGCGCTTGCCACGCTGGGAGCGTTCGTCTACAACGTCTGCGCCGACCTGGTCGGCGGGATCGAGTTGACGCTCGCCGAGCGGGACTGAGCGACCGGGACGCCGGGGCACCGCGTAATGCGGTCGCCCCGGCGTCCCGTACTCGGATAGGTTTTGGCAGGCGGCGACGACCCGGCTCGCAGGTCCGGACCCCGATTTGGGGCTGGCAGAGCGGATGGGTTAATCTTGCTCGTCGCAACGCGGGGCTATAGCTCAGTCGGTTAGAGCGCAGAGCTGATAACTCTGAGGTCGATGGTTCGATTCCATCTAGCCCCACCGCACGGTCGTCCGACGTTAGTCGAGCACGAGGGGTCGCCGCATGTTCAAGAAGCTGCTGATTCTGGCTGGCGTCGTCGGCGTGGCCGCCGTCGTGTTCAACAAGATCAAGGCCTCGAACGACGAGCGTGCCCTCTGGCACGAGGCGACCACCGCGCCCGATCTGCGCTGACGTCTGACACGGTGACGAGCGATCGTCGCCGCGGCCGTCCACGGGGCCCTAGCTCAACTGGCAGAGCACTGCCTTTGCAAGGCAGGGGTTAGGGGTTCGAGTCCCCTGGGCTCCACCGAAACGGATACCCAGACGGAGGGGTCCAAGATCTGCCCAGATGCAGGTCATGGCCGGTGTCCGGCAGCACTGCCATGCCCGAGCCCGACGCCCCACTGCGTGCCGTTCAGCGAGTGAGTTCGCCCAGCACGTCACGTGACTCCCACTAGCGCTCTGCCGGGCGACGTTCGGTAAGCATCGAGCCGCTGTCCGGCAAGGGGCGGCGCATGTCTCCGCGCGGTTCTTCGGCACGCCGGGACGAGCCCGCCCGATCACGCCTTGAGGACGTCCACGTCGTACAGCGCTATCGAAGCGTCGCGGGTGGCCAGGGTCAAACTCTCGGTGATCGCCTGTGCGACGAGCATGCGGTCGAAGGGATCGCGGTGGTGGGGTGGCAGGCGGCCGGCGGCGATGGCGTGGGCGTGGGTCACCGGAAGTTCACGGAATCCCATGTCCCTTACTCGCTCGGCGAGGTCAGGGGGGCCCGCAAGCTTCCCCGCGCTCTGCTTGATGGTGATTTCCCAGAGACTGACCGGAGAGAGGAAGATGTCTGGTTCGTGGCGCAGCTGGTTGAGGAACTCAGTGCCGAGAGTCGCATCGCCGGTGATGGCCCAGAGCGCGACATGGGTGTCCAGCAGCAGGGTCATGCGCCGATGCCGAAGTCGTTGGCGATCTCGGCGTTGGTCTGTGGGGAGTCCCAGTCGCCTGACAGGTCCAGTTGCCCGGCGAGGGAGCCGACTGCGGTGCGGTTGGCCCGTCGTACGAGCGGCACCACCTTCGCCACCGGAGTGCCCGCCCGGTCGATGATGACCTCTTCGCCGCGTTCCACCCGTTCGATGATGCGCGACAGGTGGGTCTTGGCGTCATGCATGTTGTAGTGCACTGCTTCAGCCGACATGATTCAACCTCCTCCTTTAGCTAACAGCTTAGCCAAATCGACCCGATGTCGTCACGAACGCACCGAATGAGCTGGGCAAACCCATCGGCAGCGGATCGCCGACGATCGTGGCGGTGTGGTGCGCATGGTGGTGCCTCCGGCCCACCAGCACTTTCCCGGGTTGATCTCGGTCCCGAGTGCAGCCATCAGTACGGCCAAGCGGCAACGCCGTCTCCTCCTCGCCCAGCACCCGGTCGATGACTGAGGCAGCCTGACGAGCCCGCGCCGGCGGGACGTGCGCGTAGGTGTCGGCCGTCATCCGGATCGTGGAGTGCCCCAGCAACTCCATCACCGTGCACCGCAAGGGCTACCAGCCTCCCCGGACGGTCTGGCGACTGCCCGACGAGGAGATCCGCTTTACCCGCCCGGTACGGTTGTTGACCATGCAGCGGTTGGCGCTCTTCGATCTCGACAACACGCTCGTGGACCGTTCGGAGGCATTCCGGCGCTGGGCGGTCGAGTTCTGCGCCGATCGCGAACTGCCGGATGACGCGTTGGCCTGGCTGATCGCTACGGATCAGGACGGGGCCGTGCCCCGTAACTGGTTCTTCGGCGAGGTGACCGAGCGTTTCGGACTGGCAGCCTCGGTGGATGAGACATGGAGGCAGTACCGACGCCGGATGCCGGAGTTGGTGAGCTGCCCCCAAGAGGTGTTGGCGTCGCTGACACTGCTGCGTGACGACGGCTGGACGGTCGCGATCGTGACCAACGGTCAGGCCGACAACCAGCTAGGGAAGATCAGGCGTACGGGGCTGGACCGATGCGTCGATGCCTGGGCAGTGTCCGGGGAGTTGGGCATCCGGAAGCCAGCACGTGAAATTCTCGAGGCGGCAGCCCGTGGGTGCGGCCTCGATCTGTCCGGCGGGGGCTGGGCGATCGGTGACAGCCCGGTGCTGGATGTCGAGGGTGGCCGCGCGGCAGGGCTTGCCACCCTCTGGGTCAGCCGAGGAAAGGACTGGCCAGCGGAGCTGGCCCCGCCTAACCGCACCGTCACGGACGTCGTGGCCGCCGTTCGAGTACTCCGAGGTGAGGCCTCCGCCGAAGGTCATCCGGACCAGCCGCCGGCCGCAGGCGTTTCGGGCCTCACGACGGTTCGGCGGGTCGTGTCGGAATCACCGCGCACGCCCCGAGGTTCCTGAGCCGGGCAACTTCAGGGTCAGCGGATCGCCTGCGATCGTGGCGGTGCGGTTCGCATGGTGGTACCTCCGGCCCACCACACACAGCCTGTGAGCTGTACCAGAGATAAGTTCGAGATCATCGGGCGCAGATTCGGCACAGCCCAGCAATGATCTTCCCTTGGTTGGCATCTACCGGCGGTGCCCCGCAGCCCGCAGGACATCACCGATGACACCGCGCCGCCGCTCTCGCCGAGGCCCCAGTGGACTTATGTCTCCAAGGTGATCCGTAGCGTCTGGTGACGGAGTAGCCGTTGCACATTCTGTGGTTCGGCGTGATTGGTGATCAGCGTCGTGGCGAAGAGGTGCCGCAGCGCGTGAAACCTCCCGTGCTTCTTGGGCCATCCCGCCTTGTCCCGCCACTTGACCCACTCGTTCGACCACGTCCGGTCCGTGAACGGATTACCGCGCGTGGTCGTGAACAACAGCGGCAAGCGTCTGGTGGGACGCGAGTGCCAAGCATCTCCCTTGACGGACACAGCCCTTGGTGGGCTTGTCCTCCGTCGACATGTGCGACACGTTTCCGCCAGCTGATCTGCGACACCTCAGCGTGCTGATCGTGGCTATGGCAGTGTGCCCTCGGGCATGCGTCGATGCATTGGAGCTCACCTGGACTCGGTCTCATCGCCTGGCGGGCGGTGGCCGTCCTACCTCCGCCCGCCAACTCGTGCCAGGTCGAACGCGAGTTCCTGAACCTGCGAAAGTTGTTCGCTGTTCAACCGCCTTGCGTCCCAGGCCACCGCGGCCAGTTCCGCCCGGCGAGGGTGCAACCGTGCGGTGTCGACAGGTGGACCGATGCCGGTCAGGGCGGTCAGGTCGCCGGCCGCAATACCCAGCACAGCCGCGAATGCGGTGACGTACTGCGGAGTTAACGCCGACTCGCCACGTACCACGCGGTAGATCGTCGAGTCTGAGACATACGGTCCACCGCCTACGCGGCACAGCAGCTGTGCGATGTGCGGGCGGATGTTCCGATTGGCCAGCAAACCCAGCACCAGCGCGCCGGGCCCTGCCGGAGATCGCGCCGGCGGCGGGAGCGGCTCGGCAGGGAGGACGACCGGAAGTGAGCGGATGAACTCGTGCAGCCGGTCGAAACGCTTGCCGTACAGGCGCATGGCCGACTGCATCACGTGCCCGACCTGCCAGGGACGGGTGCCCCTTGCGGGAGCCAGGTCGGCCGGAACGTCATGACCGGCGATCACGAACAGGTCCGCTGCGTGGAAGCCCAACGCAGGTGCCACACGACGCAGCAAAAGGGCATTGACGTGGCCGCCGGCCAGCACGGCGTCTAGCTCCGGTACGGACACACCCGCAGCCCGCGCCACCGCTGCCGGATCGGCCCGCCTATGCGCCAGCAGTCGCCCTAACAGCACGTCGAAACCAGGCAACTCCATCACAGCAGCCAACTGTAAGCAGCAGACTCTCGAGCCTGCCAGGCCAACAACCCCTCGTGGCGCCGGACGGCAACGCACTGTCCTCGGCTACGACAACGACAGGACGTTTCGTCGGCGGCCAACCTGCCGCCTCTAGGTCGCTGGATCTGTCGCACCTCAGTTGGCGGACGAGTGTCGCGGATCTGTTGTCGGATCACAGCCCTTGGTGGGCTGCATTGCTGGCTCTATGAGATCAAGGCATGCCTCCGGCGGGGCCAGAAGGCGGATGTCGTCAGAGCGGTAGCTCGTAACGACTGACGAGCGTTCGCATGCCGCCGTCGCTGCGCTGACCCGGTGCACCCCCGACTTCGACATCACCGCGGTGGTGAAAGCCAATGGCCTCGTAGTAGGCCCGCAACCCAGGATTGGCGGCCACGCAGTCGAGCCGCAGCGCAACGGCGTCTCGGAGGCGCGCTTGATCGACAGCCCAGGCCACGATGGCGCGTCCTGTACCCGCGGCCCACCGTTCCACCGCCATGCGGTGCACGTATCCAGCTCTGCCGGCGCAGTCGCTCCACAGAGGGTCGGACCAGTCCAACGTCACCGTTCCCGCCGCACGACCGCCGGCCCGTACCAGCCAGGTCTCTCCGCGTTCGACGGACGGCGTTATCCACTCCGTATCAAATCTATCGGGCCATTGCCGGATGCCAGAGGCCATCAGCCAAGCCGCAGCGTGGTCGAGCACCGCCACGACCTGCGCCACCTCGGCTGACGTCGCACGAACGAACTGCAGATCCCCGTGTTCCCGGCTCGTCATGAACCAATGATCCCGCACGAGCCCGTGTCACGAGGTCCGGCCGGGCTGGCCCCGGCCTGCTGGCGACCTCCGGTCGGCATGGGCCGGGCGCGGACACCTACTACAGCGATCGTTCGGTGGCGATCACCGAGGCGGGCAAGGCGGACTCCGTGATCACCGCGTACGGCATGATCGCCCAGAGGGCGGAGACGCCCCCGGTGAGCGGCGACCACCTGTGTCGCGGATCGGCCGCACCCGGTCAACGACGTTATCCATCCGAATCGCAAGCGCTGGGAAGAACAGGACTGGCCATGACGGTTGCCGAAGGACATGACGAACAGGCAGGTCAAGGGTCCCGACGATGGCGGGTGGAGGTCGCCGCGCTCGTCGACAGCCTGTCCGTCCACTTCGACCAGGAGGTGGAGCTGGTCAACCTCACCGAGATGGAGGACGCCTTCTCCTGTCTGCTGCGTGGCCCGGCCGTCCCCACGTCCGGGTTCCAGTTGACGTGGAAGGGTGTTCTTGGCATGGAGATCATTGACGGCCGCCCCGACGTGGCCCTCTCCATGTTCTTCTTCAGTCGCGGCGAACGCATACGCCTGGCCACCCATCGCGGCAGCTACGTGGAGCTGCTCCACGAGGGCCCGCTGGACGGCACCGGCACCTGGCGTGACCTGGGCTGGACCGAGGACTCCCTCGGCGAGTTCGACGCCCACGACGAGTGGCGGCCCGTCTGACATCGGCCAGCGGCCACCAGTGACGGACTGCCCTGTGCGCACGAGCGTGTGATCCTGCTGCTGTGGACATCTGGGAGCACGACGGTCGGCTCTACGAGATCAACTCGTTCTACAGCCTGCCTGACGACGCGTGGCAGTACGAGCTGGTCGGACTGACCGGAGCACCGGGGACCGGGCCCTGCCTCATCGTCACGATTCCAGACGCGACTCGGGACGATGGGCCGTTCACACCGCGCCCGGCAGGCGACGTGATGGTCAGCTGTAGCGGTGAGGTCCCCTGGCTCATGCTGCGTCGCTTCATCGACCTGATTGAGTCGTCAGGCGACGTCGTCCAGGATTCGACAGGCGGCGTCGGGCACAGCTAGCGGCCACCGACAGGTCCGGCGGGCCGCAGGTAGCGGGCCACCGGGAAGGCCTGCCGCCAGCCGAGTCCCTTGACGTACCCCGTGCGGGCGCGATCTGCTCGGGCGACGGACACGGCGAGCGCCGGGCCGGCGAAGATCCCGCAGAAATTTTCCGGTGCGGCGTCGAATCCCGGGCACGTCGTTCGTAGTGAAGATGAGAGGCGGCCGGAGGGTGGCCGCCGGGACCTGGGAGTCGCGAGCATGCCGCAGTACCTGATCTCGTTCAATGATGGCGCGATGGACCACATCCCCGCCGAGGAGATGCCGGACGTGGGTAAGTCCTCGCACGCGGTGGTCCAGGAGGCCGTGACCGCCGGCGTGTGGGTGTTCGGCGGCGGACTCGAACGGCAGCAGGCGAGCATCGTGTCCACCGACGGTACGGTCACCGACGGCCCTTACCCGGAGACCCGGGAGGTCGTCGGCGGGTTCGCGGTCGTCGAGGTGGCCACCCGCGAGGAGGCGCTGGCGTGGGCTGCCAAGCTGGCCGTCGGCTGCCGCTGCGCCCAGGAGGTCCGGGAACTCATGCCCGACCCGGAGACAGCGGCGATGATCCGCGCGGCTGATCGTCGGGGGTGACCTCGCGACGGGGTCTGCCTGCCGATGGTTCGCGGCTCAGTTCTCGGCACCCCTCGTGCCGTCTCCGTCCGCCGCTGTGGTGTCGGGTCGGACCGAGGGCACGTGTGCCATCAGCTTGGTGAGCGCGCCGTTGGCGAAGGTCGCGCCGAGCGCCGAGCCGGCCCCGATGGTCCAGCCCACCGGTCCGAGCGGGGTGCAGCCGAAGAACTGGCTCACCCCCGGCGTCTGCACCACCACGACGAGCACACCCAGTGACGCCGCCGTGGAGGCGAGCACTGCCGGGCTGGTGCCGCCGGCCAGGATTGTCTGTCCGAGTTGGGTGCCGACCAGGGAGACGAGGGCGACAGTTCCGGCCCGCTGGCGGCGTCCGGTGTAGCGGGCCAACGTCCAGCCGGCTGTCGCGCCAAGCGTTGTCGCTGCCGCCCGGAGGCCGATCTCCCTGGTCAGGCTCTCGCCGAGCGCCGTGTCCGGGCCTTCCCGGAGCAGCGCGTCGGTGCGGTCCGACGCGGGTGGCCGGACCGCGATGGCCAGCGCCGGCGCCAGGTCGGTGAGCAGGTTGACAAGCAGGAGTTGGCGGCCGGTGAGCGCGGAGCGGCCGGTCGCCGCGGCGGTGAGCACACTGAACGCGATCTCGCCGAGGTTGCCGCCGACCAGGATGCTGAGCGCGTGCCGCACCGACGACCACATGGCCCGCCCTTCGATCAGGGTGGCGATGATGGTTTCCAACCGGTCGTCGGTGACCACCAGGTCGGCTGCGGCCCGCGCCGCCGGGGTGCCCCGTTGGCCGAGGGCGATGCCGACGTCGGCCAGCCGGATCGCCGGCGCGTCGTTGGCACCGTCACCGGTCATCGCCACGGTCCGCCCGCACTTCTGCAACGCCTGGATGATCCGCACCTTGTGCGTGGGCGTGCAGCGGGCCACCACGTCGGTGTGGGCCAGCCGGTCGGCGAGCGCGTCGTCGTCCAGTTGGTCGAGTTCACCGGCGGTGACCACCCGCTGCTCGTCGTGCTCGCTGATGGTGGCCGCGATGGCTTCGGCGGTGGCCGGATGGTCACCGGTGATCATGATGGTGTGCACGCCGGCCTGCCGGATCCGGCGGACGGCCGGGGCGGCGCTCTCCCGGACCCCGTCCGCGAGGGCCAGGAAACCCACGAAGGTCAGCCCTCGCACGTCGGCGTCTGTCACCTTCGAGTGGTCCACCTGGCACTCGGCGACGGCCAGGATCCGGTTTCCCGCTCCGGCCCGATCGGCGAGCACCCGCTCCAGCTCCGCGCGGCCGGCGTCGTCCAGCGGCTGCTGACTGCCGTCCATCCGCCGAGCCGAACAACGCGGCAGCACTGTCTCCGGGGCACCCTTGACACTCAACAACAGGCGACCGTCGGTCTCGCCGATGCTCGCGTGATAGCCGCGGGACGGTTCGAACGGCAGCCCGCCGGCAGGCCGCCAGCCCGCCGCACCGGTCTGCTCCACCACCCCGGCCACCCCGGCACCCCGCCGGACCGCCCGGTCGGTCTGCAACGCCAACTCCTCCGGGTTGGCTGCGGCGGGGGTGGCGCGCAGCGCCGCGGCAAGTGTCAGCCGGAGCCGGTCGTCCAGCCGGTCCACCGAGGCGTACCGATCGCCCACGCCGTCGCCGACCCCGGCGAGCAGCAACTGGCCCTCGGTGAGGGTGCCGGTCTTGTCGAAGCAGAGCACGTCCACCCGACCCAGCGCCTCAATGGTGCGCGGATTGCGCACCAACGCGCCGTGCTCGGCCAACCGCCGGGCGGCGGCCAACTGCGCCGCGCTCACCAGGAACGGCAGCCCCTCCGGCACCGACGCCACGGCGAGGTTCGCCGCGGTCGCCGCCGTTTCGGCAAGGGGTACGCCCCGCAGCAGGCCCGCGCCGGCCACCGCTATCGCCGAACCGGCGGCCAACGGGATGGCCGCGCTGGTCAACGAACCGAGCCGGGCTTCCACCCCACTTGCCGGGGGGGCCTGTCGAACCAGTGCCAGGCTGCGGCCGGATTCGGTGTCCGACCCGGTCGCGACCACCACGGCGGTGCCGTGGCCGGCGGCGACGGTGGTGCCCTCGTAGAGCATCGAGTGCCGGTCGGCGATGGCGGCGGCAACCACCGGCCGGTTGGACTTGGCGACCGGCAACGACTCGCCGGTCAGCGACGATTCGTCCGCCTCCAGGCCCACCGATTCGAGGACGCGGCAGTCGGCGGGCACCGAGTCGCCCGGCTCCAGGGCGATGACGTCCCCGAGGACCAGGTCCTCGGCGGCGAGAACCTGCTCGGCGCCGTCCCGGCGCACCCGCGCGGTCACCGCCGACCGGGACAGCAGCTCCGCAAGTGACCGTTCGGTGTTGCGTTCGTGCACCGCGCCGATCAGGGCGGACCCGCCGACGACGCTGCCCACCAGGGCGGCGTCGACGAGCGATCCGAACGAGGCGGACAGCACCGCCCCGGCGGCGAGCACCGGGGTGAGCGGGTTGGACAGCTCGTCCACGAAGGCACGCAGCAGACCCCCGCTCCCCGCGCCGGTGCCGCCGTTCCCGCCGGCGGCCTGGTGTCGGCGGTGCGCTTCCGCGCTGGCCAGGCCGTCGGGCGTGGTCCGCAGATGGTCCAGCACGGTGCCGACCGGCATCAGGTGCCAGGCGGTTGTCACAGGCGCCGGGGTGTCCGACTGGTCGTGCAGCCTGCGGGCCTGCCAGACCCCGTTGGCGAAGGCCAACCCGGCCGCGCCGTTCACAGCGACGAGTGACCGGCCGGGCAGTTCGGTCGGCGGGGCCGTCAACGCGCCCAGCGCCCCGAGACCGGTGCCCGCCATGGCCAGCCTGATGTTCTGCTGGGCCGTACGCCGAGCCACCCCGGTCGCCTCGATCACCAGGGCCACCACCCGCAGGTCGGCGCCGACGAGCAGATGCGCGCCCCACGGCGGTAGGTCCTCCGGTGCGGCGAACCCCAGGCCGCAGTCGGACGCCCCGAGCGCCTTGCGGTCCGCCGAAACCAGCATCACCACCGCGCCGTCGCGCTGCAACGCGCGGACCGACTCGGCCAGTTGGTCTCCGCCGGGCAGCAGCGCGTCGGCGAAGCCGTACCGCTGCTCGTCGCCGCCGGCCACCACCAGGCGCAGTCCGGCGTGCCGGGCGGCGGCGGGCAGATCGTCGACGCCGGGCGCGGGTTCCGGCTCGACCCGCAACAGGGCGGCCAGCCGGTCACCGTGGGCGAGGCCGAGCAGGTGGCCGCCGGCCGAGCGCAGCCGGTCGCCGTCCGGTACGGGGTCGTGAGCCGGCATCTCGTCCAACGGCCCGAGCCGCCAGCCGTCCGCCGCCCGGGCCCCGGCCGGATCCTCGGGGTCGAACAGCGCGAACGCCCGCTCCGCCACCTGGTCGACGTCCGCACCGGGCACGGGCGCCAGATCGGCAAGCACGCCCCGGTCCGAGCCGAGCACCGCGGCGTCCAGCACGAGCGTGTCGATCCGGTCCAACTCCCGCAGCACACTGCGGTCCATCGCGATCACCCCGCGCCGGGCCAGCATCCGGCCGAGTTGGGCGCCATACCCCTCGCGTCCGCTGCCGGGCGCCTTCGGTAGTGCGGACAGGCCCAGCGCGGCGGCCCGCTTGCGCCCGGCGAAGGGCAGCGCCGCCGCGCCGGCCGCCGTACCGCCGGCGAGGGCCCGGTTGATGTACCGCTCGACCGCGCCGTGCGGCTTCGGTCGGGGACGGTCGGCTATCGGCCACCGGGCGACGGCCCGCTCGGGGTCGCCGGTCAACCGCGGTTCGGCCTTCTCCCAGGCGGAGAACTGGGCCCGGTCCTCGCCCCACTCCACGAGCCGTTGGGCGCCGTCGAGGACGATGCCGGTCCAGCGGCCGGTCAGGCCCTGCACCACCGCCTCGGCCAGCGGAAAGAGGACCTCGGCGCGCGGGTCGGAGCGCAACGCCTTGCCGAGGAACGCGTGCAGCTTCGGTTGCAGGTCGACAGCGGCCAGTGCGCCGGCCACCTCGGCGGGCAACGGTGCGAACGGCAGGATCCGGGTGGCCGCCCAGAGGGTCAGACCCAGCGCGTCCGAGGCGAGCGCGCCGAGGGTGCGCGGGTTGTGGGGGCCCTCCTCCGGGGGGTGCGGGGGTGGGACCTCGGGGTCGGGTTCGTGGTCGCAGGTCCGCTCGACGCGGCTGATCGTTGCGATGAGGTCGTCCAGTTTGGGTTCGGGGGCACGCACGGCCACCACGACCCGCCCGGACGGCGCGTTCACCCTGGCCCAGGCCACCCCGGGCATCCGCTCCAGCGCGCCCTCCACCTGCCGGGCGAGCCGGTCGCCGCCCTCCTGGCACACTCCGTGCACCTCGATGTGGTGTCGACCGGGACGGGACCAGACCCGACGCCGGGCGAGCCCGAGGGACCGGGTCAGCCGGGTCGCGGCCGACCCGACGGTCCGGGACGCCCCGCCGACCAGGTGCACGCCGAAGGACGGCAGGATGCGGCCGGCAGCGCGACCTGCCGCCGTCATCGAGGCGTACGGCTGGACGGGCGCCGGCCCGGCTCCCTGCTGCCGCTGGTCCTGACCTTGGCCATCTCGTCCTCCCGCCGCCGCACGTCCGGCGGCCTGGCTTCCCGACCTGCCGTCCGTTATGCCCGTCGAGTGGTGGAACTTTCCGTCGTTGCCGAAGCATGGACGGGTGGACCTGTGGAATCCGATGACAATCACCGGAGATGGGGAGGCCGGAATGAGCATGCTGACGCGACACCTCAGTGGTTCGCAGGCGAACGTCCAGATGTACAGCCGGCGGATGGACCTACCAATGCTGGGCGAGGTGGCGCTGCCGCCACCCGACAAGGTCCTCTACTACACCGGGATCGGCGTGCTTGCCGCCCTGCAGCTCATCGAGTGGCCGCTCGCTGTGGTGATCACCGCCGGTCACCTCCTGGCGGACCAGCATTTTTCCGGACTGGCGCGCGGGCTCGGGAGGGCGTTGCAGGACGCCTGACGAGAGCCGGGTCACCGCCGATTGACTTGAATGCGGGTTGAGGTCGCATGCTCGGTCCATGCCGAGCACCGTCGCCCCCGCCATACCCGCCGCAGCCGGGCTGTTCGCACCCCGGCTGCGGGCGATGTCGGTGGGGAGCGTCGCGCTGATCTCGTTGCTCGCGTTCGAGGCGTTGGCAGTCGGTACGGCGATGCCCACCGTCGCCCGCAGCCTGGACGGGGTCGCGCTGTATGGGATCGCGTTCGGTGGCCCGTTCGCCACCGGCGTGCTGGCCATGGTGGTCTCCGGCATCTGGTGCGACGCCAGAGGCCCGCGAGGTCCGATGTGGCACGGCGTCGCCTGGTTCGTGGTGGGGCTGCTGATCGCGGGGACCGCCCACGCGATGGGTGTGCTTGTCGTCGGGCGGGCGGTGCAGGGGTTCGGCTCCGGGCTGCTCTCGGTGGCGCTCTATGTGATCGTCGGGCAGGCGTACCCGCAGGAGCTGCACCGCAAGATCTTCGCGGCCTTCGCGGCGGCGTGGGTCGTACCGTCACTTGTGGGGCCTGCGGTCGCCGGCCTGATCGTGCAGTACCTGGGCTGGCGGTGGGTCTTCCTGGCGGTCCCGGCGGTGGCCGTGCCGGCGGTCCTGCTGATCCACCCGGGCCTTCGGTCGCTGGGTCGGAGCGTGGCGACCGGTCCGCCGGCCGGGGCGGTGGCGCGGATCGGCTGGGCGTGCGGTGCCGCCGTGAGTGCCGCGCTGCTGCACATCGGGGGCCAGCAGCGCGGCACCTTCGCTCTGGTGTTGATCGTGATCGCCGTGGCCGGCCTGCTGGTCTGTGCGCCGCGACTGCTACCGGCCGGCTTCCTTCGGGCGGCTCGCGGGTTGCCGACCGTCGTCGGGTTGCGCGGGCTGGCGTCGGCGGCCTTCGTCGGCGCCGAGGTGGTCATCCCGTTGATGCTCTCCCGGGAGCGGGGCCTCTCGCCGACCGCGGCGGGGCTGGTCCTCACTGTCGGCGCGTTGGCCTGGTCGGTGGGCTCCTGGTTGCAGGGTCGGATTCCGGTGCCGGCGTCCCGGGCCAGCCTGCCGCGCGCCGGGCTGACCTGCATCACGCTCGGCACCGCCACTGTCGCGCTCGCCGTTCGGCCGGAGCTGCCAGTGAGCGTCGCGGTGGTCGGCTGGGCGGTCGCCGGCCTCGGCATGGGACTGCTCTACCCGTCGTTGTCGGTGCTCACCCTGGAGCTGTCCGCCCCCGGCGAGCAGGGCCGCAACAGTTCGTCGCTGCAACTGGGCGACTCGCTCTTCGCGGCGACAGTGCTGGCACTGACCGGGGCCGTGCTGGCGGCGGGCAGCGCGCCCGGCCCGGCGAGTTACACGCTGACCCTCGCGGTGGCGGCCGGCCTCGCGCTGCTCGGGGCGCTGTTGGCCGGCCGGGTCGTGGTGGGCTCGGGAGCACCTCGCCACTCCGGGTGATCCGGGGAAACGGCCGCAGCCGAACCCGCCGGGCCGGGAGGATGACGGGCGATGAGCTTCCTGACCGTCCTGCCGCTCGCCGTGGTGATGGTCGCCGGATCCCAGCTGGTCGTGGCGGTCTTCCTGGCCTCGTCGAACCGGCCCCGGGCGGCGTCGCTGGGCTTCCTCGCCGGGGCCGGCCTGGTGGTCACGGCCGGAGTGACGGTGAGCTGGCTGTTCACCCGTTGGTTGGGTGGATTGGCCGCCGACGCCAGTGCCGTGGCCGGCAAGGTCGATCGCGGTCCCGCCATCGACCTGGTGATTCTCGCGCTGCTTGTTTGCCTGGCCGTCGTGGTGTGGGTCCGGCGCAACCGGTCCGGGCCGCCCAGATGGTTGAAGAGCATCGAACGTGCCGAACCTCGGGCGGCGATGCGACTGGGCGCGTTGCTCTTCGTCGTGACACCGACCGACGACCTGACAATGGCCGCCGTCGGCGCGAGCGTGGCCCGGCACGACCTGGCGTGGTGGCACCTGGTGCCGTTCGTGCTGCTCACCGTGCTCCTGCTCGCCCTGCCCCTGCTGGCGTTGCTGCTGCTCGGGGGCAGCGCGGCCCGGGCCCTGACCCGGATGCGGGAGTGGGCCGAGGGGCATTCCTGGCTCGTCAACGAGATCGTGATCGCATTCTTCGCGCTGCTGACCGTGCTGGATCTGATCCGCTCGGGGTGAACCGCCTCGCCGACACACGTACGGGGGAACGGGGTGGAAATGAGAGCAACAACGGTTCACGTTCGTCTTACGGTGACGCCATGTTCGCTGTCGTCACCACGGTGATCCTCTACGTCTTCGGTTTCGTCTTCCTCTACGGCGTGATCCGGCTGGGTGTCCGGCACGCGATGGAGGACCTGGAGCTGCAACGGGCCAGGGCCCGGCGCGAGGAGGAGTTGGCGGCCGCCCGCGACCGCTCCTTCATGCGCGACAACGCGTTCCTCGCCGGCAGTTGAGTACCGGATCGGTTCGGCCCGGACCGGTGGCGTCCCCTGGTGGTCCGGGTGCCGCCGGGCGGTTCAGCGTGGCGGATGCGAGGATCGCACCCGTGATGGGAACGCTGAAGACCGAACCCGCCCGCGCCCGCCTGGACCTGCTCGCCCCGCCGGTGGCGGAAGCCGTCGCGCAGTGGCCCGCCGACGCGCCGGTGGACGTCAACGAGGTGCTTGTCGCGCCGATCGACGCCGAGCTCGCCGACACCGCCGCGTTCTGCGCGGCGTACGAGGTGGGGCTGGACGTGTCGGCCAACTGTGTCGTGGTGGCGGGCAAGCGTGAGGGTGTGGTCCGCTACGCGGCCTGCATCGTCCTGGCCACCACCAGAGCCGATGTGAACGGGGTGGCCCGGCGGGCGCTCGACGTCCGCAAGGCGAGCTTCGCTCCGATGGCGGACGCGGTCGCGTTGACCGGGATGGAGTACGGCGGCATCACCCCGATCGGGCTGCCGGCGCAGTGGCCGATCCTTGTCGACTCGCGGGTCATCGCCACCCCGCACGTGATCATCGGGTCGGGCGTACGGCACAGCAAGATCGCGTTGCCGGGCCCGGCGCTGGGTGCGCTGCCCGGCGCGCAGGTGGTGGAAGGGCTGGCCAGGCCGGCCTGACCAGTGGCCGGCATCGATGTTGTTGCACGTGAAACATTGTGATCATCGATGCCGGCGTCCCGATGGCTCAGTGCGCCGCAGTCTCGCGCTGCTCGACCTCGGTGAGCGCGGCGAGCAGCGTCTGCACCTCCTGCGCACCGGCGACCGCGTACTTCCCGGCCAGCACGAACATCGGCACGCTGGTGACGCCGAGGTCCCGAGCGGTGGCCAGTTGGGCTTCGACGTCGGCGACGCGCTCGTCGGAGTCGAGGAATCGTCGTGCGTCGGCCGCGTCCAGACCGATGTCACCGGCCAGCGCGGCCAGCGCCTCCCGGGAGCCGACATCGACGCCCCGGTTGAAGTGCGCCTGGTAGAGCGCCTCCACCATCTCGGCCGCCCGCCCGTGGTCGGTGGCGTAGGAGACCAGCCGGTGCGCGTCGAACGTGTTCGCGATCACCGCGCGGTCGTAGTCCAGCCGTAGACCGTCACCCGCCGCGACCTGGGTCACGTGATCGACCATCTGCCGGGCGCGCTCCGGACCACCGAACTTGCCGGCGAGCGCCTCCACCAGCGGAAGAGGCTCGGGCACCGGCGACGGGTCGAGCTGGAACGGCCGGTAGCGGACCGTCACCTCACCGTCGTAGCTGGCGAGGGCCTCGTCCAGGCGGCGCTTGCCGATGTAGCACCACGGGCAGATGACGTCCGCGTAGATCTCGATCTCCATGATCGGTGGCAACCTCGTGGTCAGCCGAGTTGTTCCCGCACCTGACGCTTGAGCCGGCCCAGGATCGCCGTGCCGCCGCGGATCCGTAGCGGGCTGATCGCCTGGGCCAGGCCCATCCGCTGATAGAGGTCGTCCGGTACGGCAAGCACCTGCTCCGGGCTCGCGCCCGCCAGCCCTTCGGCGAGGATGCCGGCGAACGCCCGGGTGGTCGGCGCCTCCGGCGGGCAGTCGAAGACCGTCGCCACGGTGCCCTCCGCTGTCACCTTGGCACGCAGGAAGAACGACGTCTGACACTCGGGCACCTGTTCCATGCCCTCGCGTTCGACGGCACCCTGCGGCAGCACCGGGATGACGTCCGCGTACTCCAGGAGCATCTCCAGCACCAGGTCGCGCGGCGCGGCGGCGAACTCGTCGACGATCTCGGCCAATCGGGCCGGCATGTCAGCCATGCGTCGAGGCTACCGCCGTCGGGCGGAGCGCCTCCCGCAAGCCGACCGGTGCCGGCCCGACCTGCCTCAGACGGTGGGCGACTGCTCGCTGATCTCGCTCAACGCGCTGGTGGGGTCGAGCTGCATGGCCAGGTCGCCGAGCGAGACGATCCCGACCAGCTTGCGATCGCTGTCACAGACCAGCACCCGGCGGATCCCCCGGTCCCGCATCAGCGTCGCCGCCTCGCCCGCCGTGCAGTGCTGCTCGATCATGACCACCTCGCGGGTGACGATCGAGCCGATGGTGGTGGCCGCGGGGGAGCTGTTCTCCGCCACGGCCCGCACCACGATGTCCCGGTCGGTGAGCATGCCGGCCAGACTGGCGCCGTCGGTGACCACCACGTCGCCGATGTCCGCCTCCTTCATCACCCTGGCCGCCTCGTCCAGGGTGGTCTCCGCCGGCAGGTACACCACCTGCTTGGTCATCACGTCACTGACCCGGTAACCGGTCATGAGAGCCTCCGAAGACGTTTACACCCGATCCAACTGCACTACCCGTTGACGCGGCAGCTACACCAGGTTCTCGCGTTCCGCGCGCACCTCGTGGACGAGCCGGTCCACCAGCCCTGCCAACGGCGGCTCGGTGCGCCCGTCGCCGGCCCGCTCGCGCAGTTCGACGTACCCGTCGACGAGTCGGCGGCCGACCACGACGGTGCGGGGGATGCCGATCAGCTCAGCGTCGGTGAACTTCACCCCGGCCGAGACGTGCGTGCGGTCGTCGACAAGCACCCGCAGGCCGGCGGCGGCGAGCCGTCCGCCGAGCTCCAGCGCCGCGTCGAGCTGCGGACCCTTGCCCGCCACCACCAGGTGTACGTCGCACGGCGCGACCGCCGCCGGCCAGACCAGCCCCCGGTCGTCGTGGTGCTGCTCGGCGATGGCCGCGACCGCCCGGGAGATGCCGATGCCGTAGCAACCCATTGTGGGCCGGACCGGTTTGCCGGCCGGTCCGAGCACGTCGACAGCGAACGCGTCGGTGTACCGGCGACCGAGCTGGAAGATGTGCCCGATCTCGATGCCCCGCCGGATGGTCAGCTCGCCGTCGCCACAGTCGGGACAGGGATCGCCGGCGCGTACCTCGGCGGCCTCGATAGTGCCGTCGGGCGTGAAGTCCCGCCCGCAGACCACGTCGGTCGCATGCCGCCCCGGCTCGTTCGCCCCGGTCAGCCAGGCCGAGCCGGACACCACCCGCGGATCGACAAGGTAGCGGATGCCCAGCTTGTCGAGCACCTGCGGGCCGAGGTACCCGCGGACCAGCTCCGGATGCGCGGCCCACTCGTCGAAGACGGCCACCTGGGCCGGTTCCAGCGCGGCGCCCAGCCGCTTCAGGTCGACCTCCCGGTCACCGGGCAGCCCGATCACCAGCAACTCGGCCCGCTCGGCACCCGGTTGACGAGCGGTCAACACGACGTTCTTCAACGTGTCCGCGGCGGTCCAGCCGTCCCGGCCGCCCAGCCTGCGGGCGTTGGCCAGCTCCACCAGGCCGGCGATGGTCGGGGTCTCCGGGGTGTCGTACACCTCGGCGGCCGGCGGCGCGGCCGGATCGCTCGCGGCGGGTGCCCGGGTGACCACCGCCTCGGTGTTCGCCGCGTAGTCGCAGGCGGTACAGCCGACGAAGGTGTCCTCACCGACCGGTGTCGAGGCCAGGAACTCCTCCGACGCCGAGCCGCCCATGGCACCGGACATCGCGTGCACCACCGTGTACTCCAGGCCCAGCCGGTCGAAGATCCGCTGGTACGCCGCCCGGTGCCGGGCGTAGGCGTCCCGCAACCCCGCGTCGTCCAGGTCGAACGAGTACGCGTCCTTCATCAGGAACTCCCGGCCGCGCAGCACCCCGGCGCGGGGGCGCGCCTCGTCGCGGAACTTCGTCTGCACCTGGAACAGCGTCACCGGGAAGTCCCGGTACGAGGTGAACACGTCCTTGACCAGCAGCGCCGCCACCTCCTCGTGGGTGGGCGCCAACAGGTGCTCCACGCCGCGCCGGTCGGCGAGGGTGAAGAGGAGGTCGCCGTACTCCGTCCACCGGCCGCTCGTCCGGTACGGCTCGGCGGGCAGCAATGCCGGGAAGTGCACCTCCTGGTCGCCGATCGCGAACAACTCGCCACGCACCACGTCGGTGATCCGGTCCAGCACCAGCTTGCCCAGCGGCAGCCAGGTGTAGCCGCCCGGCGCGGCGCGACGGATGTAACCGGCGCGCAGGAGAAGCCGGTGGCTCGGCACCTCCGCGTCGGCCGGGTCCTCGCGCAGGGTCCGGAGCAGCAGGGTCGACATGCGCAGCAGCATGCGCGCAGCGTAGAGCCGTGCGGACCGGCCGAGCGACCCAATTCGTCAGTGGCGTCGCCGGACCCGCCGGGTCACCGCGCGCTGGGCAGTCGGCCCTCACAGCGGACGTCGGGATCGGTAACCGGCCGGCGCGGCATCATCCAGTCGAGCGCGGTCTCCTCCACCGGCCAACCACGCACCGACACGAGGCTGTAGGGCACGGCCGTCACCTGTGGACAGAGGACCTGCGACTCGACCCAACCGTTCGGCAGGAACCGCACGGTGGCCGCCCGGTCCAGCACGATCGTCGACGTGTCGGTGACCGCGATGAGCGCGCCGAGCACCACCTCCGGTCCGGCGTCGTCGTCCGGTGTCGGACCGGAGGTGGTGCCCGGGTCCAGCGCGCCGTCGCCCGGCGTGGCTGTGGCGGCCGGGGTGGTCCTGGTTGGCTCCGTCGGCACCACCTCGATCGCGACGGTGGGCAACAGCGGCACCCGGAGGAACACCGCGCCCATCACCACCGGGAGCACCGCGGCGACGGTGAACGCCAGGCCGTGGGTGAGCGCCGGGGCGATCCAACCGGGTATCGGGCCGGTGAGCAGCACGGTGGCGGCGGGTGGCACCGCCAGCAGTGCGGCGGTGGCCAACTCGCGATCCTGGTACGCCGTCCAGATCGCCGGCCCCAGCACGCTGTACGCCAGCACCGCCGCCGCGAGGGGCAGCGCCACACTCACCAGCAGGACCCGGGTCGGCTGGTCCGGGTGCAGGTAGCGGGTGCGCAACGCGAGCAGCCAGAGGGCGAGCATCAGCAGCGACGGCAGGAAGCGGAGCTGCCAGGTGAGCGCCCCCAGCGCGACCGCGGCGCTGATCACCCAGCCCGGGGTACGTGCCGTCCCGGAGGCAAGTAGTGACCGTTCCGGGTCGAACCGGTCAGGAGCACTGAGCCGCAGCAGCCGACCGAGCACCCCGAAGGTGAGTACGACGACGGGGAACGCCCACACCAGGGCGATCAGCAGAGCGCTGAGCAGGCCGAGCGGGCTGACGTACTGCACAAGCAGCAGCATCGTGGACATGTCCTGTTGGCTGAGCTGCCACAGTCGCAGCACCAGGAGCAGGACCGGAAAGGCGGGAAGGAGGGTCAGCAGCCACTGTTGCGCCTGCCGCGCCCCCGCCATCCGGCGCGGGCGGCGAAGCTCACCGGAGCTGGTGACGAACCGGGGTGCGCCGGGGGCGGTAGCGCGATCCTCTCCCACGGCCACTGTCGCACCTCCACCTTCCTCGCGTCGGGTTGCTGCTGTTCCGCGACCGGCTGCGGGAGGTTGTACTTCTGCTGCCAACGGAGGTTGGCGTTGTACGCGTTCTCCCAGGTCGAGTTCTCCTCGTCCTTGGCCGACTCGTAGAGCGCCAGGTCGACCAGGTCGAGCAGGGCCTGGTTGGGGCCGACGTTGACACCCCACCGCTCCTGCGGCGACGAGCCGATGTCCCAGTGCTGCAACGGCTTCGCGTTCTTGAGGGTCACCGGGAAGCGTTGACCGTCGTCGCCCGGCTGGTCGGCCGTGACGAAGCCGGCCAGGATCGCCGCGTCGGTGGTGACGGCCTGCACCTTGCCGTCGTACAGCTCCTGGATGCACTCGCTGATCCGGTTGCGGCCCACCGGCGTGGCGCCGGCCTCGCCGAGGCGCTGGATGGACGTCGAGGTGGTCAGCGAGCAGACCGTCAGCCCGCGCAGATCCTCCAGGCTGCTCACCGGCCCCTTGAAGCTCTTCAGGGTGACCACCGACTGCTCGGTGTGCAGGTACGCGGCGGAGAAGACGGCGCCCTCCTCCCGGCGCTTGTCGTTGATGCTGTACGACGCGATGACCAGGTCGACGATGACGAACCCGTCGTTGTCCCGGGCCTGTCGACGGGCCCGGTCCTCGCTCTCGATCGGCACGAAGCGCACCTGGGAGTGGTCGAAGCCGAGATAGCCCGCGATCATGTAGGCGATGTCGACGTCGAAGCCCTTCCAGACGTTGTTCCCGAGGCGCTGCGAAATGCCCGGCTGGTCGTCCTTCACCCCGATGACGAGCTGCTGCTTGCCCTTGAGGCCGGCCTTCTCCAGCAACTCGTCACGGGTCGGCGGCCCCATCGCGAGGACGATCGGCACCAGGGCGGCGGCCAGGACGGCCAGCGCGACGACGAGCCCGACGAGGCGGATCTGGCGGGTCCGTGCGGTGCGTGGTGAGGGGGTCGCCGCCGGGGTCGGTCCCGGAGGGCTCGGCTCGCTTGCCTGGCTCAACTAGGCCCTCCCCGCCGCTCGGACCGGTGATCGGCCCCCATTGTGGGGCCTGGGCGCGAGCCACGGCAGTGCGCCATCAGCCGGATTGGCGACAGTAGCGTCTGACCGATCTCTGATCCAGTGACCGGATGATCCGGTGGCCCCATGACCTCCGCCACGTCGCCCTGTCGGGGCACTACCCGCAATGCCTCCGGTGACAGACTGGTCGCCGCAGGCAACGAGTGGGTGTGAGGGGGCGCGGGTGCGCTGGCGCAGTTTTGTCGCGGTCGGGGACAGTTTCACCGAAGGCATGGATGACGCGTACCCGGACGGCACCTACCGGGGCTGGGCGGACCTGGTGGCGACCCGGCTCGCCGCCGAGGCGGGGCCCGACTTCGGGTACGCCAACCTGGCCATCCGGGGGCGACTCTTCCCGAGCGTGGTGTCCGAGCAGGTGCCGTCGGCGGTGGCGATGAAGCCGGACCTGATCAGTTTCGCGGCCGGCGGCAACGACGTGCTGCGCCGCACCTTCGACCCGGACACGCTGGTGTCCCGCTTCGACGAGGTGGTCCGGCAGCTACGTTCGGGCGGTGCGGACGTGCTGCTCTTCCGGTTCGCCGACGTGATGGCCCGGCTGCCCGGTCAGCGCCTCGTCGCCCCCCGGGTGCAGTTGCTCAACCAGGCCGTCGGCGAGACCGCCGAGCGGCACGGCGCCATCATGGTCGACCTGTACGCCGACGACACCTTCCTCAACCCGATGTTGTGGAGTACCGACCGGTTGCACCTCTCCCCGGCCGGCCACCGGCGGGTCGCCGGGCAGGTGTTGAACGCGCTCGGGGTCGGTTGCGACGAGGAGTGGCTGATGGTCCCGCCGCACCCGGCGCCGTCGCCGTGGTTGGCCGCCCGGGCCGCCGACGTGCGGTGGGCCGGTCGGCACCTCGCGCCCTGGCTGAAGCGCCGGCTGACCGGCCGGTCGTCAGGTGACCGGGTGACGGCGAAGCGCCCGTCGCTCGGGCCGATCGTCGACTGACAGTGCGCACACTGCACACCGCGCCACTGCTGCGGCGCAACGCCGGCGATGCGCCGCAGCCCGATCACGCGGTGCTGGTGACCGGTGACCGCATCGAGGCCATCGGTCCGCTTGCCGAGTTGAGTACGACGTACCCGGGTGTCCGGGTCCGCCACTGGCCCGGCATTCTGGGGCCGGGCCTGCTGCACGACGGCCCGTTGCCGGCGGCGCCCACCCCGCGCGAGCGGGTGCACGCGGTGCTGCGGACCGGGGTGACGGCGGTGCTCGTGGAGCACCTGACCGACCCGGCGGTACGGGTCGCCGTCGACAGGGGTGAGCTGCTCGTGCTGCCCGCCGCGCTGCCGCCCACGCTCCATCCGGGTGCGCGGGCCGACCTCGCGGTGCACACCGCCGACGAGGTCTGCCTGGTGACGGTGGTCGCCGGTCGGATCGCGCACCGCCGCGCCTGAGAGCGCCGCACGTGCGCTGAGTCGCACTCCGATGGTCGTTCGGCGGACCGGATCACGGCGTAGTTTGGGGATCATGTCAGTGCCGAATGATCCTGATCCCCGCCTTCAGTCGTACGCGGACCCGCAACGGCTTGTCACCACCGAGTGGCTGGCCGAGCACCTGGGCGACGAGGGCCTCGTGGTTGTCGAGTCCGACGAGGACGTGCTGCTCTACGAATCGGGTCACATTCCCGGTGCGGTGAAGGTCGACTGGCACCTGGAGCTGAACGACCAGGTGACCCGTGACTACCTGGATGCCGAGCGGTTCGCCGAGTTGTGCGCCGCGAAGGGCATCGGCCGGGGTGACACCGTCGTCTTCTACGGCGACAACTTCAACTGGTGGGCCGCGTACGCCCTCTGGGTGTTCTCGCTCTTCGGCCACGCCGACGTGCGGCTGCTCGACGGCGGTCGGCAGAAGTGGATCGCCGAGGGCCGCGAGGTGACCCGCGACAAGCCGGCTCGCCCGCGTGCCGACTACCCGGTGCCGCTGCGCGACGACGCGCCGCTGCGCGCCTACCGTGAGCAGGTCATGGCGCACATCGCCGCCGGCCGCCCGCTGGTCGACGTCCGGTCGCCGGGTGAGTACACCGGCGAGACGCTGCACATGCCGGACTACCCGCAGGAGGGCGCGCTGCGGGGCGGGCACATCCCCGGTGCGGTGAGCAAGCCGTGGAAGTCCGCAGCGAACGAGGACGGCACGTTCAAGTCCGCCGACGAACTGAAGGCGATCTACGCCGACCAGCTCGGGCTGAGCCCCGACGACGACGTGATCGCGTACTGCCGGATCGGTGAGCGGTCCAGCCACACCTGGTTCGTGCTGCGGCACCTGCTGGGCTACCCGCAGGTGCGCAACTACGACGGTTCGTGGACCGAGTGGGGCAACCTGGTCCGGGCCCCTGTGGTCAAGGGTGACCAGCCCGGCGGCCTCGCCTCCTGACGTGGTGCGGCCGTCCCCGCGCGATTGCCCCGATCGCGCGGGGACGGCTGTCAGTTGGCGAGTGCGATCACCCCGCGCAGGTCGCGGATGATGCCGGTGACCTCGCCGGTCTCCGGGTTCCAGCGGGCCAGGGCGGCCGGTTCCAGCCGGAGCAGCACGGCACCCCTGTCGTCCCAGCCCAGCACCTCGCAGCAGCCCTTGGCGCGCTCCCGACCCAGGTCGAGCAGGTGGGACACCGCACCGGTCCGCGCGTCCAGCACCGCTGTCCCCTCGGCGCCGTCGATCTCACCGCTGGTGATCCAGGCCGCGCTGGCCAGCCGCTCGCCGTGCAGCCAGCCCCGGCCGTAGAACTCGTTGATCTGGTACGGCGGGGGCAGTCGGTCGCCCGTGATCCGCTGTTCGGAACGGATCGTCGCCTCGCGTGCGGTGCGGCTGCGCAGTGTCAGGTCGTCCCGGTCGCCGATCAGCTCGACAAGCGCCGCCTCGCTGCTGCCCGCCGGATCGGGTGCGGCAAGCACCCAGGCCGACACGTCGATCCGGCTCGCCGTCCCGGTGACCCGGTCCACCGCGTACGTCCGGTCCTCGCCCCCGACAAGCACCCGGTCGTGCGCCCAGACAACGAGCTCCAGATAGCCGTCGAGGGGAATCCGGCGTACCCCCGCGGTGGTGAGGTCGACAATTACCAACTCCTTGGTCTGCGCGAACGCCGCCGACCGGCCGTCCGGCGACAGCACGCCCGGCTTCACGGCGGGCGCCTCGTTGCCGCTCGCGTCCCGGGTGGGTGCCAGCGTCAGCACGTCGAGGCTGCGTACCACGCCGTCGTCGCCGAGCACCCGAACCGGGCCGATCGCCAGATTTCCCTCGTCCGTGGGCTGGAACAGCGCAAGCGCCCGCTGGACCGGCCGCGCGGAGAGCGGCACCGTTGCCGGGCCGCCGAGCCGGGCGAGCGGATCGGGTGGGAAGGTCAGCTCGGCCGGGGGGCGCTGCACGGGACCGGTGTTCGTGGGGACCACCGTCGGGGTCGGCGCCACCGAGTGGTTCGGCGGTGGGTCGGGCGGTCGCAGGGCCAGCACCGTGCCACCGCCGACGAGAGCCACGGTCAGGGCGACCACGCCGACGGCCCGTCGGGTACGCCGCTTGCGCCGAGCCCGGTCCCAGGCGGCCGCTGCCGGCTGGCTCGGCAGGACGTCCTCGACGCTTGTCGTCAGCAGCTGGCGTAGGTCCTGCTCGTTCACGGGTTCACCTCCAGGCCGGCGGTCAGATCGGCCGAGCCCTGCCGCGGCTGGGCGTCCCGGGCGAGGTCCGGGGCGACCTCGCGGAGGCGGCGTAGCGCCGCATGACACTGGCTCTTCACGGTGCCGACGGTCACCCCGAGGGCCTCGGCGGTGGCCACCTCGGTCAGATCCTCGTAGTAGCGCAACACCAGGACGGCCCGCTGCCGGGGCGGCAGCAGGCTCAGTGCGTCGTGCAGCGTCAGCCGCAGCGCGCCGTCCCGGTCGTGAATCACCCGGTCCGGTGGGGCGGCGCTCAGCCATTCCCGCCGTCGTCGACGCCACCACGACACCGCGTCCCGGTAGAGGATGGTCCGCACGTACGCGGAGGGGTCGCCGTCCCGGACGGAATTCCAGCGCAGTGCCAGCTTGAGCAGGGCGTCCTGGAGCAGATCCTCGGCCTGGTGCTTGTTGCCGCAGATCAGATAGGCCGCCCGGAGCAGCCGGTGCTGGTGGCTCTCCACGAAGGCGAGGTAGCCGTCGCGGCCGTCGCCTCCCGTCGGTGCCATCCGCCCTCCTCCCGGCAGTCGCGTTGCGCGTCACCTGGCAAACGCACGGGGAGGCGTAAAAGGTTGGGTCAGTCTTCCGGCACCCCGGTCAGGTAGCGCTGCAGCGTCGGTGCGATCCAGGGGACCAACTCCTCCGCTGGTGTGTCCACAACGGGTGGCAGGCGGACGATGTAGCGGGTGAACGCCAGGCCGAGGATCTGACTGGCCACCAGACCGGCCCGGCGGGCCGTCGTCGCCGGGTCGGTGCCGACGGCGGCCACCGCGGCGGCGAGTTGATCGACGAAGATGCCGCGCATGCGTTCGGCGGCTCCCGGATTCGTGCTCGCGGCCCGGAGCAGCGCCACAAGCGTCTCGTCGCCCTCCCAGCGGGCGAGGAAGTGCCGGATCAGCATCTCGCCGAGGCGCGCGGGCGGCACCCCGGTCAGGTCGGGCAGGCGGAGGTCGAACTCGGCGGCCGCCGCGAAGAGCCCCTCCTTGCTGCCGTAGTAGCGCATGACCATCGACGGGTCGATCTGGGCGTCGGCGGCGATGGCCCGGATCGTGGCGCGCTCGTATCCGTCCGCCGCGAAGCGTTCCCGGGCGGCTCGCAGGATGGTCGCCCGGGTGGCGTCGGAGCGCCGGGGGTGGCGCGATTCGGCGGACGCGGTCATGTCGACGACCGTATGCCAACACCTGTTGACACACAATCAGCAGCGACCTAGCGTTGCCAACAGGTGTTTGCCAACAATTGTTGGCAACGTTGTTGCGGAGGTGGCCATGCTGCCGTTGAGCACCGATGTGCTGGTGGTGGGAGCTGGCCCCACCGGTCTCGCCGCCGCGCTGACGTTGGCCCGCCGCGGGATCGACGTGACAGTGCTCGACCAACTGGCAGTACCGCCGACGACCTCCCGTGCGGCGGTAGTGCACGCGTACACCCTGGAGGTGCTGGACCGAATCGGCGCCGCCGCGCCGCTCGTCGCCCAGGGGGTGCGGTCGCCGCGCTTCACCGTCCGCGACCGGGACCGGGTGTTGCTGACGGTGCCGTTCCACGAGTTGCCGTCCCGCTTCCCCTACGCGCTGCTGGTCTCGCAGTCGGTCACCGAGGCGGTCCTCAGCACCCAGCTCGCCGCCCTCGGCGTCCAGGTACGACGGCCGTACCGGCTGACCGGCCTGACCCCGACCGGTGACGGGGTGCTCGCGCAGTTGGACGGGGCCGCGCTGCGCGCCCGGTACGTGGTCGGTGCGGACGGCCTGCACAGCACCGTCCGGCAGGCGGCCGGCATCGTGTTCACCGGCCCTCGCGACGAGGAGTCCTTCGTGCTCGCCGACGTGCGGGTGGACAGCGTCCTGCCCGTCGACGAGGTGGCGCTCTTCCTCGCCCGGTCCGGCCCGCTGATCTGGGCGCCGCTGCCGGACGGAGTGGTCCGACTGGTGGCGGCGGTGGCGGCGGCTCCGTCGGATCCCGATGCGGCGTTTCTCCAGACGCTGCTCGACGAGCGCGGCCCGGCGCGACGACCCGACCGGGTGACCGAGGTGCTCTGGGGCTCGCGGTTCCGGGTGCATCACCTGATCGCCGACACCTTCCGGGCCGGGCCGGTGCTGCTGGCCGGGGATGCCGGGCACGTGCACAGTCCGGCCGGTGGTCAGGGCATGAACCTCGGCATCTGCGACGCGGTGGCCCTCGGCACCGCGGTGGCGGACGTGCTCGACGGCGGCCCGGAATCGCTTCTCGACGACTACAGCACCGGGCAGCGGCCGATGGCCGAGGACGTGCTCAGTTTCGCCGCCGGGCTGACCCGTCTGGCGACCGTCTCGCCGGCTCGCCGACCTGCCCGGGACGTGCTGATCCGGCTGCTGGGTGCCCTGCCGCCCGCCCGCCGGAGGGTCGCGCTACGGCTGTCCGGGCTGTCCCACCGGACGTCGACGCCCAGCTAGGGGCTCAGCACGGCAGGCGTCGCCGACCGCAGTGTCCGCCACGCGGTGAGGGTGACAAGCGCGAACGTTACAGCTGCCGCGCCCGCCACCGGCACCGTGCCGTACGCCCCGGCGGCCAGGCCGGCGAGCACCGCCCCGGCCGGTGCGGTGAGCAGACCTACCATCCGCTGGGCCGCACCGACCCGACCGAGCAGGCCGGCCGGCACGTGCTGCTGCCCGTACGACGCGGACAGGCTGTTCCACACCACTGACCCGGCGGCGAAGACGGCCAACGCGAGGCCGCCCGGCACCGGATGGCGAGCCAGCGCGAACCCGGTGAGCGCCACGGTCTGCGCGGCGAGCACGGCGCGCAGCGCCGGCAGGGTGCCGACCCGGGCGGCGAGCCGACCCGCGCCGAGCGCTCCCGCCACACCGCCGACGATGGCGGCGGCGGCGAACAGCCCGTACCCAGCGGGCGGCACCCGCAGCACGTCGAGCGCGTAGAGCACCAGCACCGCCATGATCCCGCTGATCGCCAGGTTGCAGGCGGCGGCGAGCACAGTGACCCGCCACAGTGTCCGGTGGCCGCGTAACCAGCGCACCCCCTCGGCGATCTCACCGCGCACCGAACCGCGCCGTGCGTTCGGGCTCGGCACCGGCCCCGGTGCCAGTGCCAGTACGAGCAGGGCGGCGGCGGCGAAGGTGACGGCGTCGAGAGCGAACGGCAGGGCCGGGGCGACGGCGAAGAGGACACCGGCGGCGGGTGCGCCGAGGAAACCGCCGGCCACCGCGGACCCGGCCTGAAGCCGGCCGTTCGCCCGGGGCAGCGCATCCGCGGGCACCAAGGCCGGAAGCAGGGCGAACGAGGCGGAGTCGAAGAGCGAGCCGAGCGCGGCGAGGAGGAACGCGGCGAGCAGCAGCACCGCCACGTCGACCCGGTCGAGGGCGACCGCCACGGCCAGCGCCGCCACCACCGCGGCGCGTACGCCGTCGACCAGGGCCATCGTCCGACGGCGGTCCCAGCGGTCCGCGTACACGCCGCCGAGCAGGCCGAAGAGCAGTGGCGGCAGCTGACCGGCGACGGTGACCGCGGCGATGATCCGGGGGTCGCGGGTCACCGTCGCGGCCAGCAGGGCGAGCGCCGGCGTACGCAGCGCGTCGCCGAGTCTGGACGAGACGGCGGCGGACCAGAGCAGCCGGAAATCCCGGCCGAGAGCGGTGGAGGTCATCCGGCGACCGTGCGGGGTCAACCGGGTCGAGGGTCAAGCCGCTGTCCTCCACCGCAGGCAGTTCGCGGTCTAGGCTTGCCGGGTGACGGTGGAGCAGCAGGCACGGGGTGCGGCGGGTACGGGCCGGCGCAGGTCCCGCAAGGACGAGATTCTGGAGATCGCGGTCGGTCTGTTCGCCGCCCGTGGCTACCACGGTGTGTCGATGGATGACATCGGCGCGGCCGCCGGGGTCACCGGTCCGGCGCTCTACCACCACTTCGCCGGTAAGGAGGCGATGCTGGCTGCCGCGCTCATCCCGGTGAGCGAGGGTCTGCTGGCCGGCGGGCGGGAACGGGCGGCCGGGCACCCGGACGGTCCGCGCGAGGTGCTGGAGTCGCTGATCGATTTCCACGTCGAGTTCGCGCTTGCCAACCCGGCGGTGATCGCGTTGCACCTGCACGAGCTGGACCGCCTGCCGGAGGAGCCGCGGCGGCGCATCCGCCGTCTGCAACGGCTCTACGTGGAGGAGTGGGTGACAGTGCTCACCGCGCTGCACCCGGGCATGCCCGACGGTGAGGCGCGGGTGCTGGCGCACGCCGCGTTTGGCCTGATGAACTCGACCCCGTTCCTCGGTGGCGAGGTGGATCGGCGGCGTCGTGCCGAGCTGCTGCGCGGGGCGACCCTGGCCGCACTGCTCGCCTGAGCCGACTCGTCAGAAGCACGCCGGTCGTGATTCCCTGACATCGTCCCAACATCCGGACGCCGGGAGGAAACATGATCGAGTCACTGTTGGTCGCCAATCGGGGCGAGATCGCCCGCCGGATCATCCGGACCGCCAAGCGGCTCGGCATCCGCGCGATCGCTGTGTACTCGGAGGCCGACGCCGACCTGCCGTTTGTCGCCGAAGCCGACGAGGCGGTCCTCATCGGCCCGCCGGCCCCGGCGCAGAGCTACCGCAACACCGAGGCGATCCTCGCCGCCGCCAAATCGACAGGCGCGCAGGCCATCCACCCCGGGTACGGCTTCCTGTCGGAGAACGCCGAGTTCGCCCGTACCGTCGAGGCCAGCGGCCTGATCTGGGTCGGGCCCGGCGCGGACGCGATCTCCGCGATGGGCGACAAGATCAACGCTCGGAACCTGATGGCGGCGGCCGGCGTTCCGGTCGCGCCCGGCACCACCGATCCGGCCGCCGACCTGGGCGCGGCGGTGACGGCCGCCGCCGAGATCGGCTACCCGGTGATGGTCAAGGCCGCGGCCGGTGGCGGCGGTATGGGCATGGGCGTCGCCGTCGACGAGGCCGCGCTGCGCACCGAGTACGACAAGGTGCGCGCGTTCGCCGAGCGGATGTTCGGTGACGGTTCGGTGTTGATCGAGCGGTTCTTCCCCCGGGTACGGCACGTCGAGGTGCAGATCCTCGGCCTGGCCGACGGCCGGGTGGTGGCGCTCGGCGAGCGGGAGTGCTCGGTGCAGCGGCGCAACCAGAAGCTGGTCGAGGAGTCCCCGTCACCGGCGGTCTCACCCGAGCTGCGGTCCCGGCTCCTGGCCGCGGCGGTGCGGGCCGGCGAGGCGGTCGGCTACCGCAACGCGGGCACCGTGGAGTGCCTGTTCGACCCGGCCTCCGGCGAGTTCTTCTTCCTGGAGATGAACACGCGGCTGCAGGTGGAGCACCCGGTGACCGAGTACGTCTACGGCATCGACCTGGTCGAGGAGCAGTTGCGGGTGGCGTCCGGGCTGGCCCCGACGTTCGACCCGGACGCGCTCGCGCCGCGCGGGCACGCCATCGAACTGCGGATCAACGCCGAGGACCCGAAGCGTTTCCTGCCCGGCCCGGGCAAGGTCACGACCTGGGTGGAGCCCGCGGGCGAGGGCGTCCGGGTGGACTCCGGCTACACCGAGGGCAACACCGTGACGCCGTTCTACGACAGCCTGCTGGCCAAGCTGATCGTCAGCGGCGACACCCGCGAAGAGGCGATCGCCCGCGCTCGGGACGCGGTCGCCGGCTTCCAGATAGTCGGCCCGAAGAACAACCTGCCCTTCTTCGCCGAGTTGCTGGAGAACGACGAGTTCCTCTCCGGCGTGTACGACACCGCGATCGTCTCCCGCATGCGCTGAGTCCCGGGCGGTCGCACACCGCCGGTCGTGCGCCGCGCTGCCCTCGCGGCGGCGCGGCGGCACTGGCATCCGCGCCCTTTGCTCTGCTTACCTGGACGCAACAGTGGACGTCCGGATACCGGACGATCGGTGTTGCGTCAGTTGAAGCAGTGCAAAGGACGGGCAGGGCACCCGACCCCCCGTCCCGATCCGACGTCACAGCGAGGTGACCGATGAGCCAGTTGCCAGATTCCGTCTCGATCCGTGAGGTCGGCCCCCGGGACGGGTTGCAGAACGAGGACCCGATCCCGACCGACGCCAAGGTGCGGCTGCTCGACGCGCTCTCCGCCACCGGCGTACGCCGGATCGAGGCTGTCTCGTTCGTGCACCCGAAGGCGATCCCGCAGATGGCCGACGCGGACGAGGTGTGGCGGCGGTCGGTGCGGGCCGACGGGGTGCGCTACTCGGCGCTGGTGCCGAACACCCGGGGCGCCCAGCGTGCCCTGGCGGCCGGCTTCACCGAGATCGAGGTGGTGGTCTCGGCCAGCGACACGCACAACCGGCGCAACGTCAACAGGTCCACCGACGAGTCACTTGACGACATCGCCGAGCTGATCGACCTGCTGCACGGCGCCTCCGCGCAGGTCGAGGTGATCATCGCGACCAGCTTCGGCTGCCCGTACGAGGGGGACATCGACCCGCGGCGGGTGGCCGGCATCGTGGACCGGGTGGTCCGCGACGGCGCGGACCGGGTCGCGTTCGGCGACACCACCGGAATGGGGACCCCACGCCGGGTCCGCGAGCTGGTGACCGCGGTCCGCGACCGCAACGCGCACGTGCCGGTACTGCTGCACTTCCACAACACCCGGGGTACGGCGCTGGCCAACCTGTTGACCGCGCTGGAGCTGGGGGTCACCGAGTTCGACGCCAGCGTCGGCGGTCTGGGTGGTTGCCCGTACGCGCCGGGGGCCAGCGGCAACCTGGCCACCGAGGAGGCCGTGCACATGCTGCACGACATGGGCATCGACACCGGCGTCGACCTGGCGGCGCTGATCGAGGTGGCGGAACTGGCCGAGGAGTTGCTCGGTAAGAAGCTGCCGTCCGGGGTGCTGCGCGCGGGCCCACGCACCCGGCTGACGCCGCTGCCGAGCTGAGGACGCGACGAAGGGGCCGGCGCGCGCGCCGGCCCCTTCCACGTGCCAGTTCGGTCAGCTCGCCGGGGTGAGCACGCTCGGCCAGCTGTCGCGGAAGACGTCCGCGCTACGGTCGGTGGCGCTGAACGTGCCGGCGAAGAGGCTGCTCACCCGGTTCGCCTCGGTGGTGCTCGGGTACGGGTTGGTGCAGCTGGTGCCGGCGCTGCCGCCGGACATCAGGATCGCGCAGTTGCCGTTGTAGTTGTCCGGCAGGCCGAGGATGTGCCCGATCTCGTGGGTCATGATCCGCAGCGGGCTGTACTGCGCCGCCTGCTGGGTGTCGATGTAGACCCGGCCGTTGCCGAGGCTGGTCCGCACGGCGTACGAGCCGCCGCCGGTGATCTGGTAGATCCGCAGGTTGGAGCCGCAGTTGGCGGAGAGCGTCAGGTTCGTGGTGGCGTTGTTCCAGATCGAGGCGGCCTGGCTGGCGGTGCCGGCGTAGCTGCCTGCCTGGCTGGTGTTGTAGCAGATGGTCATCGCGGCGGACGCGGGCGCGGGGTTGGCGACCGTGACGCCGAGGGTGGCACCTGCGGTTGCCACCAGGGCGACCGCGAGCCGACTGAGTCGTGAGGTCATCGCTGACTCCAATCCGGGAGGAGGGGGTGTCAGGAGCCTAGCGACAAGCATTCATGTTTTTCAATGTATTGCTCTGAGGTGCCACCGTCTGATTCGCTCATGGGTCGCGGGCGGTGGCGTCGATACGCTAGCCTAACGATCGTTCAGGTCAGCCTGGTGAGGGAGTCGGCGTGACGCTCGACGGTGAGGCACTGGAGCAGCTGCGCAAGCGGGCCCGGTCCGGCGGTGCGGACAAGTACCACGCGGCCAACGCGGCGAAGGGCAAGCTCTTCGCCCGCGAGCGGGTCGCCCTCCTGGTCGACGAGGGATCGTTCGTCGAGGACGGCCTCTACGCCAACGCGCTGGCCGACGGGCTGCCCGCCGACGGTGTGGTCACCGGCACCGCCACCATCGACGGCCGGCAGGTCTGCCTGATGGCAAACGACTCCACGGTCAAGGCCGGCAGTTGGGGCGCCCGCACCGTCGAGAAGATCATCCGCATCATCGAGCGCGCCTACGGCGCCGGTGTGCCGATGGTCTACCTGGTCGACTCGGCCGGTGCGCGGATCACCGACCAGGTCGACCTCTTCCCCGGCCGACGCGGCGCCGGCAAGATCTTCTGGAACCAGGTCCGCGCCTCCGGCTCGATCCCGCAGGTGTGCGCGCTGTTCGGCCCGAGCGCCGCCGGTGGGGCGTACATTCCGGCGTTCTGCGACGTGGTCGCCATGGTCGACGGCAACGCCAGCATGTACCTCGGCTCCGACCGGATGGTCGAGATGGTCACCGGGGAGAAGACCACCCTGGAGGCGATGGGCGGAGCCAAGGTGCACACCACCGAGTCCGGGGTGGGGCACTTCCTCTGCAAGACCGAGGCCGACGCGCTGGACGTGGTCAAGACCTACCTGTCGTACCTGCCGGCGAACTGGACCCAGGCGCCGCCGGCCGCGCCGGCGGTCGCCGCGCCCGCGAAGGCCGACCTGGCCGCGTTGGTGCCGGCGAGCGAACGGCAGGCGTTCGACATGCGGCGGTACGTCAAGGGCCTGCTCGACGAGGGTTCGTTCTTCGAGATCCAGGCACTCTGGGCCAAGGAGCTGACAATCGGCTTCGGCCGCCTCGACGGCCAGGTCGTCGGGGTCCTGGGCAACAACTCGATGTTCAAGGGCGGCGTGCTCTTCGTCGACTCGGCCGACAAGGCGACCCGGTTCGTGCAGCTCTGCGACGCGTTCAACGTGCCGCTGCTGTTCCTCAGCGACGTACCCGGTTTCATGGTCGGTAGCGCGGTGGAGAAGCAGGGCATCATCCGGCACGGCGCCAAGATGATCACCGCGATCTCCGAGGCGACAGTCCCGAAGATCTGTGTGGTGGTCCGCAAGGCGTACGGCGCGGGTCTCTACGCGATGGCCGGCCCCGGCTTCGAGCCGGACGCCACGATCGCGCTGCCCAGCGCGAAGATCGCGGTCATGGGTGCCGAGGCCGCCGTGAACGCGGTCTACGCCAACAAGATCGTCGCCATCGAGGACGAGGCCGAGCGGGCTGCCTTCGTGGCCGCCAAGCGCGCCGAGTACGAGCAGGACATCGACGTCGTCCGGCTGGCCAGCGAACTGGTGGTGGACGCCATCGTCGAACCGCACGACCTGCGTACCGAGCTGGTCCGTCGCTTCGCGGCAGCCCGTACGAAGGATCGGCACTTCTCCCGTCGCCGGCACGGCGTCACCCCGGTCTGACCCTCGACCCACCCCGCACAGCGACCCGTCCCGGCGTCACGAGCGCCCGGCGGACCGTCCTTACAGGAGGATGAGATGGACTTCCGGCTCACCGACGAACAAGCGGCGCTGCGGGAGAGCGTGCGGGACTTCGCGCGCCAGGTGGTCGCCCCGGTCATCGCCGAGCACTACGAGCAGCACACCTTCCCGTACGAGGTGATCCGCCAGATGGGCAAGATGGGCCTGTTCGGCCTGCCCTTCGGCGAGGAGCACGGCGGCATGGGCGGCGACTACTTCGCGCTCTGCCTGGCCCTGGAAGAGTTGGCCCGGGTCGACTCCAGCGTGGCGATCACGTTGGAGGCGGCGGTCTCCCTGGGCGCGATGCCGATCTACCGCTTCGGCACCGAGGAGCAGAAGGCCACCTGGCTGCCGAAGCTGCTCAGTGGCGAGGCGCTGGCGGGCTTCGGTCTCACCGAGCCGGGCACCGGCTCGGACGCCGCAGGCACACAGACCCGGGCGGTGCTCGACGGCGACGAGTGGGTGATCAACGGATCCAAGGCGTTCATCACCAACTCGGGGACCGACATCACCGCCATGGTCACCGTCACGGCGGTGACCGGCACGAACCCGGACGGCTCCAAGGAGCTGTCGACGATCATCGTGCCCACCGGCACGCCCGGATTCACGGTGGCCCCCGGTTACTCCAAGGTGGGGTGGACCGCCTCGGACACCCATGAGCTGACGTTCGACGACTGCCGGGTGCCGGCGGCCAACCTGCTCGGCGAGCGGGGCCGGGGCTTCGCCCAGTTCCTGCGGATCCTCGACGAGGGTCGGATCGCCATCGCCGCACTGGCGGTCGGCCTCGCCCAGGGCTGCGTCGACGAGTCGATCAAGTACGCGAAGGAGCGACACGCCTTCGGTAAGCCGATCGGCGCCAACCAGGCCATCCAGTTCAAGATCGCCGACATGGAGTTGAAGGCGCACACCGCTCGACTGGCCTACTACGACGCCGCCGCCCGGATGCTGGCCGGCGAGCCGTTCAAGCGCCAGGCCGCCATCGCCAAGCTGCACGCCAGCACGATCGCTGTGGACAACGCCCGGGAGGCCACCCAGATCCACGGTGGCTACGGCTTCATGAACGAGTACCCGGTGGCCCGCTTCTGGCGGGACTCCAAGATCCTGGAGATCGGCGAAGGCACCAGCGAGGTGCAACGCATGATCATCGCCCGCGAGCTGGGTCTCTGAAGGTCCGCCGGGTGGGCCCACCGGTCGGCCCGGCAGGGCTGACCGTAGGGCTGTCGGATTATCGGCGAACCGGCGTCGGCAGCCCGACGTTCGGCTGCCGACGGTCGTAGTCCATCCGTACTCTTCGTGGCCATGACTCCGGATCATGATCGGTCACGGAGCCCGGCTGGTCGTACCTCCCTGCCGGAGCTGCTCCGTGAACATCGACGCGCCGCCGGCCTGACCCAGGCCGAGCTTGCGTCGCGGGCCGGGGTGGGTGTGCGGACCGTGCGTGACCTGGAGCGCGGCCGGTCGGTCCGGCCGCAACGCACCACCGTCGAGTTGCTCGCCACGGCATTGGCGCTGACCGGCACCGGCCGGGCGGCGTTCCTGGCCGCCGCCCGCGGCCTCTCCAGCGCCGACTCCCGGCCGGACACCACCCCCACGGCGCTCGGGACCGGTGGCGGGGCCTCGCCGGCAGCCACCGACCCGCCGGCCACCCTCCCGCCGCCGGTGGCGCTCGTCGGCCGGGACCGCGACCTTGCCGAGCTGGCCGAGATACTGACGACGGAGCGCGGGCCACGGCTGGTGAGCCTGGTCGGGTTGGCCGGGGTCGGCAAGACCGCGCTGGCGACGGCGGTGGCACATCTGGTGGCCGTCGCGCACCCGGGCGGTGTGGCCGGAATGTTTGTCGCCGAGGGCTCGGACGGACCGGACGTGTTCGCCGTGTCGACGGCAGTGCTTGGCGCGGCCCGGCTGCCCGAACTCGTGGCCCGGCTCGCCGGCCGGCCGGCGCTGCTGGTGATGGACGCGGTGGAGCACGCGCCGGGACCGGTGGCCACCACGCTGCACCGGCTGATCGGTGCCGTGCCCTCGTTGCGGGTGCTTGTCACCGGGCGGCATCCGGTCGGACTGCCCGGCGAGCGGGTCTGGCCTGTCGCACCGCTCGACGTGCCGCCACCGGGCGCCGAACGCGCCGGAGCGGCCACCCTCGAATCGTGGCCGGCGGTCGCGTTGTTCACCTCCCGGCTGGCCCAGGTCCGCCGGGAGCCACCCACTCCCGACGAGCTGCCCGCGCTTGTCGCGCTGGTCCGCCGGCTGGGCGGGCTACCGCTGGCCATCGAGCTGATGGCCGCCCGGGGCCGACTGCTCGACCTCAACGAGCTGCTTGACCGGTACGGCGACCGCGTACTCGATCTCGCCACTCCCGCGGATCCGGCGGCCCACCCCGGCTGGGACACCCCGGGCCCGCGTACCCGTCATGCCAGCGAGTCGTACCCCGGCTCGACGGCGGCGGTGTCGGTCACCCTGCGCGACGCGGTGGCGACCAGCTACCTGCTGCTGGCACCTGACGAGCGGGCCGCGCTGCGGCAGCTCGCCGTGTTCGGCGACCGCTGGTCGGTGGAGTTGGCCGAGGAGATGCTCGGCGACCAGGCCGACCGGGACGGCACGGTGGCGATCGACCCCGTGCCACTGCTGGACCGGCTCGTCGAGCTGGGGTTGCTGAGCGTACGCGGCACCGGGCCGTTCCGGTTCCGGCTGCTCGACGCGGTCCGCGACTACGCCGCCGAGCAGGCGGCCGGGGCGGGTGAGCTGACCTGCATCCGGCGCCGGCACGCCGAGGTGATCGCGCGCCTGGTGGCCCGGACCGCGAGCCACCTGGTCGGCCCCCGGCTGCCCGCCGCGATGCACCGGCTCGACGAGATGAGCAGTGACATCAGCTCGTCGCTGGCCCACGCGGCCACTGACGACCCGCTCACCGCGCTGCGGCTGGCGGCGTGCCTGACCCGCTGGTGGCGGCTCCGCGGGCGCGACGTCTCCGGGCGACAGTGGCTGCGGCGGCTACTGGCGGACCCGCGGACCGCCGACGCTGATCCGATCCTGCGGGGCTGGGCCGCGCTCGGGGTTGCCCGGCTCGCGGCCGAGCACGGTGCGGGTGCCGAGGAGTTGGCGACGGCGCGTGCGGCGTTGGACATCTTCCGGCAGGCCGGCGACGTCACCGGGGAGCTTGAGGCGCGAAACCTTCTCGGCACCCTGCTGATCTCCGTCGGTGGGCAGGACGAGGCTCGCGAGCAGGCGGAGACGGCGCTGCGGTTGGCCGCCCGTAACGGACGTACCCGGGATCTGGCGGTGGCCCAGCACAGTCTCGCCTGGCACGAGATCCGGACCGGCGACCTGGCCGCCGCCCGCCGCCGGATCGCTGCTGTCGATAGGCTCGCCGCCGAGAGTGGGGAGCAGCGCCTTCGGGTGCTGGCCTGGGCTGATCGAGCCGAGGTCGCCCGCCTGGAGGGCTGGTACGCGGACGCCGTGGACCAGGGCCGGCGGGCGCTCGTGGCGTTGTCCGAGCTTGGTGATCCGAGACGGCGCCGGCGGGTGCTCGGACAGATCGGGTTGGCGCTCGCCCAGGACGGACGCGCCGAGGAAGCGACAGAGGTGCTCACCGAGCTGCGCACGGGAGCCGCTGAGGCGGCCGAACAGACGCCGGCTCACCGGGCCGTGGTACCGAGGCAACGCTCGGCGGACGCGGCGTGGTCCGGTGGCGGACCGGAGGCGGGGCTCGCCGCGTTGATCGAAGGGAACCTGGCGCTGCACCAGGGTGACCGGGAATTGGCCGCCGAGTGGTTCGCCGCCGCTGCCGACGCCAAGGGTCAGGAGCGTCGAGACGTGGTGGAGGCGCTTGTGGGACTTGCCGCGAGCACCGGCGACCCGGTGGCCCTGGAGCGGCTCGAACGGGCCTGCCAGGAGAGCGGCATCCAGCTGCTGCCGCAGGAGTCGGGGCTGCTCTATGCGCTGACGGCTGCCCGGAGCGGGCCGGAAGCGCCCTAGCTGGGCGGGGAGTGGCGCGGACGAATAGCCCCCTTGGTGCTACCCCTCGCTGTCCGCCCGCGCCGTCACCCCCCGGTGGTTCCCGGTACAGAAAGCCTGCCACCGCCATAGGGGCGTAAAGTCAGATTGGCCGGGATTGTCCGGCTTCGTCGACAAGTTCTGCCGGTCTTTCTGCCGGTGGCAACCACATCACGCCGACTGCTCAGGGCCCGGTGTCGGCGGCCTCCTGCTCGGGGCTGACGTCGTCGCTGCCGGCGGTGGCGCACGGATGCGCGGCGTCGCGTACCCGGCGCAGCCCGTCGAGCAGGGCCGTCAGCGCCTCCGGGTCGAGTTGGCCGGTGAACCATTGCTCGATCATCTGGAGATGCCCGGGTAGCGTCTCATTGAGCCGCTGCATCCCGGCGGCGGTGACCACCGCGTACGAGCTGCGTCTGTCGTTCGGGCAGGCTCGCCGGGTGAGCAACCCGTCGCGCTCCATCCGGTCCACCACCCGGGTCACACCGCTCGTCGACAACGAGGTCTGCGCGGCGAGGTCGGTCATGCGTAGTTGGTTGCCCGGCGAGCGGGCCAGTCGGGTGATGACCTCGAACTCGACCGCGGAGAGGCCATGCTCCTCGAGTTGGGCGTTGAACCGGGCGGACAGCCCGGCGTGTGCCTCGAAGAGCAGGCCGACGGCGGTGATCCGGGGATCGTCGAAGACGTTGGTCACTCGTTAATCCTAGCAGTACTTGACACGAGGAATATTGTTACGGTTACATTTGCTTCAGCAGTCGTTGGGCTACTAAACAATCCCCCTGGAGGACAGCAGCATGACCAGCAGCATCGATGCGGTTACCCGCGACTGGGACGGCCTCACCATTCCGGCGGCTGGCACCTACGCCCTCGACGTGGCGCACAAGCGGGTGGGCTTCGTGGCCCGGCACATGATGGTGAGCAAGGTTCGCGGTGAGTTCAAGGAGGCGACCGCCACCATCACCATCGCCGAGGACCCGCTGCAGTCGTCGGTCGTCGCGACCATCCAGGCGGCCAGCATCGACACCACCCAGACCGACCGGGACGCGCACCTGCGTAGCCCCGAGTTCCTCGACTCCGAGAAGTTCCCGACGCTCGAGTTCCGCAGCACCGGGGTCAAGTCCCGTCGTGGCAGCGAGTTCGTGCTCAACGGTGAGCTGACCATCAAGGACGTCACCCGGCCTGTCGAGTTGGAGGTGGAGTTCGAGGGTGTCGGCCGCAGCCCGTTCGGTCAGGACATCTTCGGTTTCTCCGCGAGCACCGAGATCGACCGCGAGGAGTTCGGCCTGACCTGGAACGTCGCCCTGGAGACCGGGGGCGTGCTGGTCAGCCGCAAGATCAAGATCGAGATCGAGGGCGAGGCCGTCCGCCAGGCCTGATCTGCCCCGCATCGCCGGTCCACCGGGCCCACGCCGCACCTCGGCGTGGGCCCGGTGGCGTCTCCACCGCCGACGCCGCAGTCGTGGTATTTGTCACCAGCGGCTCGCGCCGCCATCGCGTCCGGTCGGTAGACGAACGGGGTACAGATGGCGCCACGAGTGCGCCCGCTCCGGTCGATGTCGGATCACCGCCGTCGGCCTCTGGCCCGGGTCAGGTGGGCGCTCTTACCGTGGAGGGTTCACAATGCGCTTTCCGGGACGGAAGAATCCCGACCGCGCCGGCTGTCGGGAGGACACATGGGCAGGGACGTCTCGCAGGGCGCCTTCACCCGGGATGATCGCGTCCGCTACCGGCAGAAGGTGCGACGGTGCCTTGATGTCTTCGCCCTCATGTTGGACGACTTCGGGTTCGACGCCGATCGGCCGATGACCGGCCTGGAGATCGAGCTCAACCTGGTCGACTCGGCGGCCGAGCCGGCGATGCGCAACGAAGAGATCCTCGCCGACATCGCCGACCCGCTGTTCCAGACCGAACTGGGGCAGTTCAACCTGGAACTCAACGCCGAACCCCGGCTGATCGAGGGCACCGGCTTCGCCGACTACGAGCACGACCTGCGCGGCAGCCTCTCCAGGGCCGACGAACGCGCGGCCAAGTCCGACGCGAAGATCGTCCTGGTCGGCATCCTGCCCACTCTCACCGAGGGGCACCTAATCGAGGACAACCTCTCCACGAACGAGCGCTACCGGGTGCTCAACGACCAGATCGTCGGCGCCCGCGGCGAGGACATCGAGCTGGACATCCGGGGCGTCGAGCAGTTGCGGACGCACACCGACTCGATCGCCCCCGAGGCCGCCTGCACCAGCCTCCAGTTCCATCTCCAGGTCGCACCGGACAGCTTCGCCGACTACTGGAACGCCTCCCAGGCCATCGCCGGGGTGCAGGTGGCGGTCGGTGCGAACAGCCCCTTCCTGTACGGGCGCCAACTGTGGGCCGAAACCCGGATCGCGCTGTTCCAGCAGGCCACCGACACCCGTCCCGACGAGCTCAAGGCCCAGGGCGTACGGCCCCGGGTGTGGTTCGGCGAACGCTGGATCACCTCGATCTTCGATCTCTTCGAGGAGAACGTCAGGTATTTCCCGCCGCTGCTGCCGATCTGCGAGGACGAGGATCCGGTGGAGGTGCTGCATGCCGGCGGCGTGCCGCAGCTCGGGGAGTTGCGACTGCACAACGGCACTGTCTACCGGTGGAACCGCCCGGTCTACGACATCATGAACGGCCGGCCGCACCTGCGGGTGGAGAACCGCGTGCTGCCGGCCGGCCCGACGGTGGTGGACATGCTCGCCAACGCGGCCTTCTACTTCGGGCTGGCCCGGGGTCTGGCCGAGGCGGACCGCCCGATCTGGAGCCAACTCACCTTCAGCTCCGCCGAGGAGAACTTCCAGGCCGCCGCCCGACGTGGCCTCGACGCCGTGCTGCACTGGCCCGGGCTTGGTGACGTGCCGGTGACCAAGCTGGTGCTTGAGTGGCTGCTGCCCACCGCCGCGGCCGGCCTGGACGGCTTCGGGGTCGCCCCGGCGCAGCGGGACCGGCTGCTCGGCATCATCGAGCAACGCTGCCGCACCGGCCGCAACGGTGCCGTCTGGCAGACCGAGGCGGTGTGGGCGGCGGAACGCCGGCACGGCATGGACCGGTCCGCCGCGCTGCACCACATGGTGAAGCGCTACGCGGAACTCCAGCGCGCGAACGAACCCGTCCACACCTGGCCGGTCCCCTGACCCCACCGCCGCCCGGCGGTCGGGTTCAGTCGGTGGTGGGGCGGGCGGATCGGCGGGTCGCGCGGGTCCGCCGAGCAGCCGGCGGCGGCATCTCCACCTCGGTCGGACCGGGCAGTTCCGGCTCGGTCCGCGGCGCCGGCACCCGGGACGTGACGGCCTCACCCACCGGGGAGTCCGTACCGGCTGGCTGGGCTGCGGTGGCGGCCCTACCGCGCCGACCCGCGGTGTCGACCGGCACGCTTGCCGTCGACGGCGTGGAGTCGGGCTCGACGGTCGGGGCCGGATCGGCACGATCGGCCGAGGTCGCCCCGTCGACGGTCACCGGGCTCGGGTCGGCCTGAACCGCCGGGCCCGGCCCGGTCCTCGTGGCCGAGGCAGCCCCACCCCGGTGCGCCGCCCGACTCCGCTCGCCGCGATCGGCGAGGACAGCGGCGAGCACCGACCCGCCGATGCCGGCGAGCACCGCGTACGGGGCGATCAGTTGGGTGGAGAGCTGCGCGGGACCCAGCGTCGACCAGTGCGGCAGGGTGGTCAGGTAGGCGAGCGCGACGAGCACCGGCCCGGCGGCCCCGGAGGCGGCCGCCCCGACCCGGTGCCCGGCCGAACGGGCCGTTCCTCGGGCGGCCAGCACGCCGATCAGCAGCGCGGGCACGAGTGCCAACAGTGCGCCGGGCCAGTAGAGCTGGCCTGAGATCCAGTACTGCGGCTGGTCCGGATCAAGCTGCCAGGTGCCGAGCTGCGCGCCGGTCAGCCCTCGTCCGACGCGTACACCGTCGATCACCGAGACCACCGCGAGCAGCCAGAGCCAGGCGGCCGTCGCGATCACGTTCATCGCGGCGGCCCGGGAACGAAGCGCCCAGCTGGCCACGAGTACGCCGATCAGGATGCCCAGCACCGCCTGCACGGCGGCGGTCCGTTGCGGTGCCCCGGTGTCGGCGCCGGTGGCGACCCGCGCGGGAACGGCGATCAGCAGCACGGTGACCAGCCCGCCGATCCCGGCGGCGAGCGCCAGGACCACCCGCCGCAGCAGGCTGTCCTGGCCGGCGGACCGCGCCTCGGGCACCTGCGACGGTCGGTTGTCGGTCGGCTCCGGGTCGGGCCAGTCGGCGGCCTGTGGATCCGTGGCGGTCGCCGAGTCGGAACTCCCGGTCGCCTCCGGACCGCTCACCGGCGGTGTGGCCGGCACCGGAGCGCCGCGCTGGTGCAGCCGCTGCGCGCAGACCGCGCCGAGCACCGTGGAGCTGGCGGCGAGCCAGGTGGCCCAGGCGAGGCCGTCAGCCCAGGCCGTGTCGCTGGCGCCGGCATCTGTGGGTGTCCAGGTGATGACGCCGAGCCCGTAGCCGAAGCCCAGTTGCGCGGCGCCCGCGCCGGCAGCGACCCCGACCGCTGTCGCGATCGACACTCCCCAGCCCTGTCTGGCCATGCGGGGCAGCGTAACGTCCCGTCGTCGGCGCGGCGAGTCGCAACAACCCGCCGGTATGGACGGACCGTCGGTGCGGCGGATGGAGCGGCGGGCGGTACGGTCGCCGGTGATGAGGCGGTGGGCGGTATGACGGACACGAACACGGGCCCGCAGGATGCCGTGGGCGGCGGCGCAAGCCGGGCCAGCATGTGGCTGGGCGGTGGGTTGGCCCTGGTGCTGCTCGCCGCGATCGGCGCGACCGGCGGCTGGCTGCTGGCCGGCGGCGAATCCCCGACGGATCCGCTGGCCGCCGCGACCACGACCAGCCCGCCGACCAGCCGGGCCACCGCGCCTCGACCGAGCACCGGACGGACCACGCCGTCGGCGGTCCGGACCTCCGCCACCGCGACCAAGGGCGCCGGCCTGACCGTGCCACCGGTGGTCGGCGCCGACTTCGTGGAGGCCCGGGAGATGCTGCGCGAGAAGCGGCTGGGCTGGCGGCTGGTCTTTGGCGGCGGAACCGGTCGTACCGTCGAGAGCGCCTCACCGGAAGTGGGCTCCGAGGTCGCCCGGGGCGCCACAGTGCAACTTCAGGTGGCTGGGCCGGCGCCAGCTGCCGAGGTGCCGGACGTGGTCGGCAAGGACTGCGCCAAAGCCGTCGACGAGTTGATCGACGAGGGCCTCTACCCGCGTTACCTCAGCGGTCGCAGCGGGAAGGTCGCCCGGCAGGAGCCGGTCGAGGACGGCTCGGCCCGGTGGAACGACGAGGTGAGCATCTGGTGTGGGGCGGGCGCCCCCGAACAACCGACGGCGAAGCCCACTCCCTGAGCTGGATGAAGCCCGTGCCGGATCGTCGCAGCCGGGAAGGTGTGACGGTCCGTGCACGGCTCGGCACGCTGATCCCCACCGATGGCAGGTTTGGCGACTAGGTTGACGGTCGAGGGCCATGCCGCCTGTCCGGTTCGGGAAAGGACGTGCGATGAGCGACGACCGCCAGGAGCCTCCCGCCAACGAGCAGGACGACGACCGGACCCGCGCACTGCCACCGGCGGCCGACCGGGCGGAGCCCGACCAGACCATGCCGATCGACAGTGCCGCGGCCACCCGCCCGGATGGTCCGACCACGCCGGGCCCGCCGACCACGCCTACCACTCCGGGTCCGCCGACCACTCCGGCTCCGCCGGCCGAGCAGACGACCCGGCTGCCTGCGGGGCGGTTGGCCGCCCCGGCGTGGTCCGGGCGGGCCGAGGTCCGGCCGCCCCGGCCGGACGATGCAGCCGGGGAGTGGTACGTCGAGGAGCAGGGCGGCAGGCGGTGGTGGCTGCCGATCCTGTGGGGTGTGCTGGCGCTGCTGCTCGCCGGCCTGCTCGGCGGGGCGCTCTGGTTGGTGCTCGCCAAGCAGGACGACGACCCGGACGACCCGGGCTCCACCCCGTCGGCACCACCACCCAGCGCCACGAGTGCCGCGCCGACCAGCGCCCCGCCCACCTCGGCCGCGCCGACAAGCGAGGCACCGAGCAGTCCGCCGGTCACCAGCGCACCGGTCGAGGTGCCGGTGCCGCCGCTCGCCGGCCTGCCGCAGTCCACCGCCGAGGGGTTGCTTGGCCGGCTCGGCCTTGCCTACCGGGTGGTGTACCGGCCGTCCGAGCTGCCGCCCGGGACTGTGGTGGGCACCGAGCCGGGCACCGGCACACCGGTGTCGACCGACGACGAGGTGCTGTTGATCATTTCGCAGGCCCGGCCCTCGACCGGGGTGAGCCCGTCCGCACCGAGCCCGACGGTGACGGGCACGCCCTGAACCGGTGGTCACCACATTCGTCGACGGGTGCCGACCAGCCCGAGGCCGGCAAGTGAGATGGCGAGGCCGAAGATCCCGGACCAGAACAGAGAGCGGCGGGTGTCCAATCCGGGGTGCCCGGCCGGAGCTGCCGCGCCGAGCTGCTGACGTCCGTCGGACGGGCCGCCGGCGCCACCACCGGCGGCCGACCCGGCCGATCCGGTCGGCTCGGTGACGCCGACCTGGTTGCCGGGCGTATCCGCGCCGATCCAGTCGGATTCCTCGGCTGCCGGTGGACCGTCGTCCGTCGGCGAATGATCGTCGATCACGGTGATCTCCGGTGCCGGCACCGGTGCGGTCAACCGGGTGGACGACATCGCCGGGTCGCGGACGAGGATGAGGGCCGTGACCATCGCGCCGAGGAGAGCGAGAAGTCCACATGCATAGGCGATACGGGAGCGGTGGTGCCGCCGCAGGGCGGGCTGATTGACCATGACCATCCCAGGGTCAGGGTCCTGGACGCGCGGGTGGAACGGTGCCGGGGTGGGCGTACCAATTCTATGGCGACGGCACGCCCACCGGCGGCGGATCGGGTCGGTCAGCCGACCCGGATCGCGGTACGGGTGACCGGTCGCCGGGCCCGTACGGTGTGCGGGCGGGGCTCCGGGGCCGCCTGCAGTTGCTGCAGCCCGTCCCGCTGGACGAAGATCGACCGTCGGTTGACCGCGTCGCCCGCGGCGTTCAACTCGTAGCCGTCGAGCCAGAGCCAACCGTCGTAGGTGGGCCAGTCCAGCACCCGGATCACCCGGAACTTGATCGGCCTGAGGAACTGGACACTCGCCGCGCGAGTCACGAGCAGTACGTCACCGGTGCGGGGAAGCACATGGGCTCCTGGGGAGGATCGGCCGGCGGCTGTGCCGGCGGTGCCTGAACGGGGGACGTCTCGGCCGGTGACGGGGTCGTGCCTCGTGAACCGGTGGTGCGGATGGTGGTGGCCGGGCCGTACTCCGCTGGTGGCGTGCCGCCACCCGACCATCACCCGGATGCTTCCGGGAACCGCGCCCGCCGCCGCAGCTTGCCGGCTTGCAGCGGCGGGGTCATTACCCCGGAGCACGTCTCGGTCGTGCCGGCCGGGCCAGCGCCGTGCCCGGTTGCCCCGCCCCGGTGTGGTTGCCACTGCGAGGAAGCGGATCGAGACGCTGAGTAACCCGTGCCATACGGACAGAGTGCATCAGCGACGTGCTACATGCAAGTTGCACGTCGACTTTTGCCGATACGTGAGCGAGTCACGCGAAAGGCCTATTGATGCCTTCCGCGTACGGACGGCACACTGGGAGCCGGTTTCGCCCGTCGCGGCCGGCCGAGGACCGGCACCACCCCCTTCGTCGCGAACGCTCGCCGGCCGACGGTCGCGCCACCGGCGGGTGTCAGGCAGTGGCGCGTCGACCGGAGGTAGCCCGAGTGGGGTCGAGCAGCCAGCGGCGGGAACCAGCGACTCACGGGTTGCGCGATGAGTGAGCGGCGCAGTCCGACCATCAGGAGGCGGCGGCTCGGTGCCGAGCTGCGCCGCCAGCGTGAGTCCGCCGGGATCACCATCGAGGTGGTCGCCGAGCAGTTGGAGTGCTCGGCGTCGAAGGTCTCCCGGATCGAGACCGGCCACACCACCGCCACCCCGCGCGACGTGCGGGACATGCTGCGGATCTACGGAGTGGTCGGCGCGGAGAGCGACGAGCTGGTGCAGATCGCCCGTGAGGCCCGCCAGAAAGGTTGGTGGCATCCGTACAGCACGGTGCTGGTCGGCGCGTACGTCGGGCTGGAGGCGGCGGCGAGTTCGATCCGGGCGTACGAACAGCAGGTCGTGCCGGGCCTGCTGGAGACCGAGGAGTATGCCGGTGCGATGATCCGTGCGGCTCGGCCAGACTTCACCGCCGATCAGGTACACCAGAGGGTGCGTGTCCGTCTGGGCCGTCAGTCGTTATTGACGCAGGACGATCCGGTCGATCTGTGGGTGGTACTCGATGAGGCGGTGGTACGTCGGCCGGTAGGCGGGGACGAGGTGATGCGTGGCCAACTCAAGCGGTTGGTCGAGGTTGCCGAGTTGCCGAACGTGACGCTCCAGATCCTGCCCTTCGAGGTGGGTGCGCACGCCGGCATGGACGGCACCTTCACGATCCTCAGCTTCCCTGAGCCCGGTGATCCGGATGTTGTGTACGCGGAGAACGCCACGGGTGGGCTTTTCCTCGAGAAGAGCGACGAACTACAGAAGTACAGCTTCATCTTCGATCACATCCGCGCTGCGGCCATACGTCCAGAGGAGTCCGTCGCACACATCGCAAAACTGGCAGAGGAGCCGTTGTGGAAATGGCGACCAAAAGGTTCCCCGTGGACCTGACGCAGGCAGCATGGTTCAAGAGCTCGAAGAGCGGACCGAACTGTGACAACTGCGTGGAGGTGGCGTACGTGACGGGGGCGGTCGGAGTGCGGGACTCGAAGGACAAGACGGGCCCGGCCCTGGTTTTCGCACCGAGTGACTGGCACGCCTTCGTCGGTGGCACCCGAGGCGGTGCGTTCGACACGGTCTGACCGAGTGTCGACCGAGGCCTCCGTCCGGATCCGGATCCGGACGGAGGCCTCGCCGTGTCCGACGAGGGTCGGTCGCTCGGGGTCGGTCGGCGAGGTTCCGCCGGGATTCCCGTCGCCACAGCCGGCCCGTCTCGTTGAACTGGTCGGTGCGGCGCAGGTCGACGACCCGTCACACCGACCGGCAACCGAGCGAGGTAGGCGAGACGGATGACGACGATCGGGTCAGACAATCTCACCAACGGTCCGGGCAAACCGGAGCGGTTCGGTGGTAAGTACCGCGGGGCGCGTCGGGACAGCGTACTGACCGAGGTGGTCTCGAACGACCAGGAGATCGGCGGGCGGGACACCTCGGCCGCCGAGTCGGTGGACATGCCGCTCTCGCTGCCCTCGCTGGACCCGAACCCACTTGTCGAGCCGTCGTTTCCGCCAAGCGGCTGGCCGATGGAGCCCAGCGCCTCGCTGGCCGACCATCCGCTGCTCCGCGGCCTGCTGATGGAGTTGCCGCCGAAGGGCACCGTGCCGCCGTCGGAGTGGCTGGATCGTTGGTTCGAGGCGACCAGGGCGATTCTGGAGTTGCTATACGTGCAGGGGGCCGGCCGTCCGCGCTGACCGCGGCACGTCGGGCTGTGCCCGCTCGGCAAACCGGCTGTGCCGCAGCGCGTGCCGGACCCCGATCGCGATCACCGCGAGCGCGCCCACTGTGATCGCCGGCCCGGTGACACCCGGGTCGGCTCCGAGGTCGGTGCCGACCGCCTCGATCAACGCCGGCACCGTGGCCAGCGCGGTCACCTGCAACGGCAGGCCGACAAGCGGGTGGGCCGCAGCGGCGCGTAGCCCGTGTGGCGCGGGCGTGCCGGGGGCGCTGGCGAATGCGCCCGCGCCGGCCCGGAGCCGGCGGATCCGCCCTAGCGAGCAGACCGTCGCCACCAGCGCCGGCCCGGCGGCCAGGGCGAGCCCGGCGGCGGCCCGGTCGACAGGTGCGGTGCCGGCACTGAGCAGACCGCCGCCGAGCACGGCCGCGGTGAGCGCCACGCCGGTGAGGGCCAACACCAGCAACCATCCGGTACGCCGGCGCAGCATGCGGGTGTTGCGCAGTCTGGGAAGCCCGTCGGCAATGACGCCGGCGGCCAACCAGACGGCGGCGATCGGAAGCAGGATGGTGAGCTGACTCTCCATGTTCGAGAGTCTTTCCCGAATCGCGCTGCGGCGAATCCGGGCCGGTCCCCCGTTCGCCCCGGAAGCCCGGCCCGTAGGGGTCATCGCACAGAGATATGGACGATCCGGCATGTCCAACCATCCGATCCCTGACTTACCCTCAGCTGGATCGGCGAATGTCGATTGATGTTGGGGCCGGTGGTCACGTTCCACCACCGGTCAGAGGGAGGTAGGAGATGGGTCTTCCACGAAGGTCCGTACTGGTCGGGGTGGCCACGGCGACGGTGCTGGCCGTCGGCACGCCAGCCCTGGCCGCCGAACCTGCCGGTGTGGTCAGGGCCGCCGGCGGAGCCACCGCCGTGCCGGACAGCTACATCGTCGTTCTCAAGGACAGCGCCGTGGCCCGGGACCGGGTCGGCGACACCGCGAAGCGGCTCTCCGGCCGCCACGGCGGCACGGTGGCCCGCACCTACGGCGCGGCGCTACGCGGTTTCGAGGTCACGGTGAGCGCGAGCGCGGCGGCGCGGATCGCGGCCGACCCGGCGGTTGCGTACGTCGAGCAGAACCACACGGTGTCCATCTCCGGCACGCAGGCCAATCCGCCCTCCTGGGGCCTGGACCGGATCGACCAGCGCAACCTGCCGCTGGACAGCTCCTACACCTACCCCAACACGGCCAGCAACGTGCACGCCTACATCATCGACACCGGCATCCGCTTCTCCCACAACGACTTCGGCGGCCGGGCCACCTCCGGCTACGACGCGGTGGACGGCGGGTCGGCCGACGACTGCAACGGGCACGGCACGCATGTAGCCGGCACCGTCGGCGGATCCACGTACGGCGTGGCAAAGGCCGTCCAACTCGTCGGCGTACGGGTGCTCAACTGCTCCGGCAGCGGCACCAACGCCGGTGTGATCGCCGGCGTCGACTGGGTCACCGCGAACGCGATCAAGCCGGCGGTGGCGAACATGAGCCTCGGTGGCGGCGCGAACAGCTCGCTGGACAGCGCCGTACGCAACTCGATCGCCTCGGGCGTCACGTACGGACTGGCGGCCGGCAACGACAGCGGCGCGAACGCGTGCAACACCTCGCCGGCGCGTACCACGGAGGCCATCACCGTGGGCTCGACGACCAGCTCGGATGCCCGCTCGTCGTTCTCCAACGTCGGCACCTGCCTGGACATCTTCGCCCCCGGCTCGTCGATCACCTCGGCCTGGTACTCCAGCAACACCGCGACCAACACGATCAGCGGCACCTCGATGGCCACGCCGCACGTGGTCGGCGCGGCGGCCCTGGTGGCCAGCGCCAACCCGAGCTGGACCCCGGCCCAGGTGCGCAACCAACTGGTGGCAAACGCGACCCCCAACGTGGTGGGCAGCCCCGGCTCCGGCTCGCCGAACCTGTTGCTCTACGTGGGCACCGGCAGCACCCCGCCGCCGCCCACCGGCTGCACCGGCACCAACGGCACCGACGTGTCGATCCCGGACGCCGGCTCGGCGGTGACCAGTTCCATCACCATCTCCGGCTGTGGTCGCAACGCCTCGTCGGCGTCCACCGTCGCGGTGAACATCGTGCACACCTACCGGGGTGACCTGGTCATCGACCTGCTCGCGCCGGACGGCAGCGCGTACCGGTTGAAGAACAGCGGTTCGGACAGCGCCGACAACGTCAACACCACGTACACGGTGAACGTCTCCGGTGAAGCCGCCGACGGCATCTGGCGGCTCCAGGTGCGGGACGTGTACGCGGCCGACACCGGCTACATCAACACCTGGACCCTGACTGTCTGAACGGTCTCCCACGACCGAGGCCCCACCCGGAAGATCGGGTGGGGCCTCGTGCCGTGGCGGAGCGGAGTCAGACCGAGAAACTGGCCGGCCGCTCGTGGGCCGGGGCCGGCGGGCGGGCCTTCCACAGGCCGACCTTCTGGGCGAGGAGCCGACTCAGGTAGGCCGGGTTGAGGATGACGTAGCGGCGCCAGAGCCGCTTCGGCTCCAGACCGAGACGCCAGAACCACTCCAGACCGGCACGCTGCATCCAGCGCGGCGGCTGGCGGAGGAGCCCGGCGTGGTAGTCGAAGGCCGCGCCGACCGCCATCAACGGCATGTCCAGCAGCGGTCGCATGGCGTACGCGAAGACCTCCTGGCGCGGGCAGCCCAGCCCGACCAGGACCAACCGGGCACCACTGGATCGGATCCGGTCGGCGATCTCGGCGTCCTCACCCGGCTGGACGGCCCGAAACTTGGACGGCTCCACCCCGGCGATCTTCAGGGCCGGGAACATCCGCTCCAGCGCCGGGATCAACCGGGCCAGGGTCTCCTCGGTCGAGCCGTACAGGTAGACCGGCAGCCCCTCGTCGGCGAAGCGCGCCAGCACGTGCAGGGTGAGCGTCGGCCCGTAGACCCGGTCGGAGAGCCCGGCGTGGTGCAGCAGGTTGAGCGCCCACCGCACCGGCTGCCCGTCCGGTGTGACCACGTCGAAGGAGTTGAGCCGCGCGTTGTGCGCCGGATCGAGCACCCCGGTCATCACACCGTGCACTGCCAACGCGGTGAGCGCGAGCGGACGCCGCTCGTGCGCCGCTGTCACCACGGCATCGGTCGCCGTGGCGTAGTCGGTGGCGTCGACCAGGACGCCGAGCACGTTGCGCTTGGTCCGCGCGGTCATGCCTTGAATACCCACTTACCCACGTTGGCCTCGTAGATCTCCCGAAGGATCATCGGCACGTCGTAAGTGATCTTCCAGTCCGGGTACTGCTCCTCGAACCGGGCCATGCTGCTGACATACCACTGGTGGTCGCCGGTGCGGTTCTGCTCGACGTAGTTGATCCGCGCCTCGCGGCCGGTGATCTCCTCGGCGATCCGGAACGCCTCGATGTGGGAGGTGTTGGAGTGCCGGCCGCCACCGAGGTTGTAGACCTCCGCGGAGCGCGGGGCCCGGAAGAACGCCTCGAACGCGGTGAGTACGTCGCGGGAGTGGATCGCGTCCCGGACCATCTTGCCCTTGTAGCCGAACAGGTTGTACGTCCGGCCCTCCATCACGCAGCGCATCAGGTACGCCAGGAACCCGTGCAGCTCGGCAGCCGAGTGCGCCGGACCGGTGAGCGTGCCGCCCCGGAAGCAGGCGGTCTTCATGTCGAAGTAGCGCCCGTACTCCTGGACCATGACGTCCGCCGCGACCTTCGAGGCGCCGAAGACCGAGTGCAGCGAGTGGTCGATCGACATCTCTTCGGTGATGCCCTCGTACCAGCGGTGGTCCTCGGGCAGCTCGTACCGGGTCTCCAGCTCGACCAGCGGCAGGGTGTTTGGCCGGTCGCCGTAGACCTTGTTCGTGGAGCAGTGGATGAACGCCGCGTCGATCGCGTGCTGGCGGGTGTTCTCCAGCATGTTGAGCGTGCCGCCGGCGTTCACGTCGAAGTCCGTGTACGGCTCCTTGGCGGCCCAGTCGTGGCTCGGCTGGGCCGCGCTGTGGATCACCACGGCGATGTCCGAGCCGTACTTCTTGAAGACCTGCTCCAGGCCGTCCCGGTCCCGGATGTCCACCGCGAAGTGGGTGTACGCGTCGCCCAGGTCACCGGCGAGCCGTTCCAGGCTCCACGAGGTGGAGCCGTCCTCGCCGAAAAAATACCGGCGCATGTCGTTGTCGATGCCGACGACGTCCAGACCGAGGCCGGCGAAGTGCCGGACCGCCTCGGAGCCGATCAGGCCACCCGACCCTGTCACCAACGCGACACTCACACGCCACTCCTGGTCCATCGGAGACAGAATCAATCGCAGCATAGCGTGGCGTCCGACCCGTCCCGATATGACGGAAGGGCCCCGCGGTAAGCGGAGCCCTCGTCGGTGGTGGGGATGGGGGGAGTTGAACCCCCACGCCCTTTCGGGCACACGGACCTGAACCGTGCGCGTCTGCCATTCCGCCACATCCCCGTGGCACAACCCGGAACACTCTAGCCGCCCCGGCCCGCTGTCTCCAACGGCCCCGGGAATATTACGCTGTCCCAGACGCTCGCCACGAGTGATTATCGTTCGTGGCGGACGAAAGATTAGCACGGCAATCCCGGCCCTTCCGAACGGGCCGGGAGCAGGTGGCCGAGCGGCGTGTGAGCTGCGCGCGCCCCGGCCGGATACCATCATGTCCTCGGGACCCGAGGAGGAGCCGGTGAGCGTGCTGCAACGCTTCGAGAAGCGTCTGGAAGGCCTGGTAGAAGGGGCCTTCGCCAAGGTCTTCAAAGGGGTGGTCCACCCCGTGGAGATCCTCAACGCCATGCAGCGGGAGGCCGAGGCGCACAAGGCGATCCTGGCCGGTGGGCGCACGTTGGTGCCCAACCGCTACGTGATCGATCTCTCGCCGTTCGACCACAGTCGGCTGGCGCCGTACGCCGCTGCGCTGGCCCAGGAGTTGGCCCAGTCGCAGGCGGAGTTCATCGGCGAGCAGGCCTGGACTGTCTACGGCGACGTGATCGTCGAGATCGAGCGAGGTGAGGGCCTGGACACGGGCATGTTCCGTGTCACAGCCGAGGTCTACACCGGCGGCGAGGTCGCCCCGGTGTCGGCACCCGGCTACGACGCCGGCCCGCCCGCCTACCCCGCGTACGACCAGGGTGGTGGCTACGGCCCTCCGCCCGGGCACGGTGGCGGTCGCAACGTGCGGCTGGTCTCTGGCGACGGTCGCACCTACCCCCTCCAGATGGGGTCGACGGTGATCGGTCGCGGCGACCAGGCCAATCTGCGTCTGCCCGACGTCGGCATCTCCCGGCGACACGCCCGGTTGGATTTCGACGGGGGTCAGGTCGTGCTCACCGATCTGGGGTCGACGAACGGCACCATGGTCAACGGGCAGCGGGTCTCCGCTGTGGCGCTCAACCCCGGTGACATGGTCCAGCTCGGCACGACGACGCTGACCTTCCGCGTGGACGGCTGACCCGCCTTGCCGGAACTGGTCATCACCGTTGCCCGGTTCGGTTTCCTGATCCTGCTGTGGATCTTCGTCTTCACAGTGGTCGGCGTGATCCGCCGGGATCTCTTCGCGGGCGCCCGCTCCGGGCGTCTGGTGGCCGCGCCACGCGCGGTCGGCGCCTCGACGGGGCAGGCGGCGAAGCCGGCGAAGGCGAAACGGGGCAGAGCCGCGCACCAGCTGGTAGTGACAGCCGGTCAGCTGGCCGGCACCAGGATCACTCTGGGTGATGCGCAGATCACCATTGGTCGGGCTGAGGACTCCACCCTGGTCATCACCGACGACTACGCCTCCGCGCGACACGCCCGGCTCGTGGCGCGCGACGGGCAGTGGTACGTCGAGGACCTCGGCTCGACTAACGGCACGTACCTCGATCGCGCTAAGGTCACCGGACCAACCCCCGTCCCCCTCGGCGTGCCGATCCGGATCGGCCGCACTTCCTTCGAATTACGGCCATGACTCTGACCCTGCGCTATGCGGCCCACAGCGACCGCGGTCTGATCCGAGACGGTAATCAAGACTCCGTCTACGCCGGGCCGCGGCTACTCGCCGTTGCCGACGGCATGGGCGGCATGGCCGCCGGTGACGTCGCCAGCAACATTGTCATCGGTGCCATGGCGCCGCTCGACGAGGACGTCCCCGGGGACGCTCTCGTCGACGCGTTGCGTTCGGCCGTGGGCACCGCCAACCAACAACTCCGCGACACGGTGGACGCCAACCCGCAGCTGGAGGGGATGGGCACCACGCTGACGGCGACCCTCTTCACCGGCAGCAAGCTGGGGATGGTCCACATCGGCGACTCGCGGGCCTACCTGCTGCGCAACGGCGAGTTCGCGCAGATCACCAAGGACGACACGTACGTCCAGATGCTCGTCGACGAGGGCCGGATCAGCGCCGAGGAGGCGAGCAGCCACCCGCAGCGGTCGCTGCTCACCCGGGCCCTCGACGGCCGGGACATCGACCCGGAATACTCGGTGCGCCAGGTGCTGCCCGGCGACCGCTACCTGATCTGCAGCGACGGCCTGTCGGGTGTGGTCAGCGCCGAGACCATCGGCGACACCCTGCGGGAATATCCCGACCCGCAGCAGTGCGTCGAGCGGCTGGTGCAGCTCGCGCTGCGCGGCGGCGGTCCGGACAACATCACCGTGATCATCGCCGATGCCACCGACCAGGACATCGTCGAGGCGAGCCCGATCGTCGGCGGTGCCGCCGCTCGGGACCGCGGCATGGCGACCTCCGCGGACGACTCCACCCCGGCCGCCCGAGCCTCGGCGCTCGCCGCGCCGCGCCCGGCCGCGCCCGAAGAGCCAGCGCCCTCGGACGACGAATCGGACCGGCCGAAGCGCCGCCCGGTGCGGACCGCCGCCATGGCGGTGGCCCTGCTGGTGATCGTCGCTGGGGGGGCCTTCGCGGGCTGGACGTACACCCAGCGGCAGTACTACGTGGGGGCCACCGAGGAGGGCCAGGTCGCCGTCTTCCGTGGCGTCCAGGGTCAGATCGCCGGGATGGACCTCTCCACGGTGCACCGGCGCAGCGGCACCCGACTGGACGACCTCACTGTCGCGGCGCAGGACACCGTCAAGGTCGGCATCCGGGCCAAGAGCGAGCCGGACGCCGAACGCCAGCTCGCCGAGCTGACAAGCGACACCCCGAGCAACCCCAACCTGAAACCGCTCTGCCCGCTCGACCCGACCGCACCGGCGGGCGGCACGCCGACACCGGCCGAGCCGTCACCGAGCCCGAACGGCAGCCCGAGCACCATCGCGTCGCCGACCTCCAACGGGGTCGCCAGCGCGAGCCCGACAACCGGTGCCACCGCCGCTGTCGGTGCGACCGGCTCGTCCACCACGCCCGACAACACGCCCTCCGATTCGGCCCCGCCGGTGCTCGACCCGGCCGGTTGCCGGTCTCCTGAGTGAGCGTCGGCTGAGATCCCAAGGACTCCACCTGTGACCGTAGCGGCCACACCGGCACCCTCGCCCGCCACTGCGGGCGAGCAGTCCGGCGTACGCCTGGCGCGGTCGCGCCGCAACGCCGAGCTGTCCCTGCTCCTGCTCGCCATGGCGTTGGTGGCCGCGTACGGGGCGACCGTCGAGGCGAACCTGCTGGACACGGTCACCCCGGACTTCTGGATGCCCGCTGCCGCGCTCGGCGCGGTCTTCCTCGGTCTGCATCTGGTCATCCGATTTCTCGCCCCGTTCGCCGACCCGGCACTGCTACCGGCCGTGGCCCTGCTCAACGGGCTCGGGGTGGGCTTCCTCCGCCGGATCGACCTGGGCGAGGCGCCGGTCGCCGACCGGGAGAGCCTGGCCATCTTCGCCGGCATCGGCGGGCGGCAGTTGGCCTGGACACTCGCCGCGGTGGTCCTCGCCGCGGGTCTGCTCGCCATCATGCGCGACCATCGTTCGGTCTCCCGGTACTCGTACACCCTGGGGTTGGCCGGCATCGTGCTGGTGATGCTCCCGGCGGTGCTGCCGGCGAGCATCTCCGAGATCAACGGTGCGAAGCTGTGGATCCGGGTGGGTGGCTTCTCCATCCAGCCGGGTGAGTTCGCCAAGCTGGCGCTGCTCGTCTTCTTCGCCTACTACCTGGTCCGTAAGCGCGAGGTGCTCTCGCTGGCGAGCCGACGGTTCCTCGGCATCGACTTTCCGCGTGGGCGCGACCTCGGCCCGGTGGTCGGCGTCTGGTTGGTCAGCCTCCTGGTCCTCGTCTTCGAGAAGGACCTGGGCACCTCGCTGCTCTATTTCGGCATGTTCGTGGTGACTCTCTACATCGCCACCGAACGGGTCAGTTGGCTGCTCATCGGTCTGGTTCTCTTCTTCGGCGGCGTCTATCTCGCGTACGTCCTCGGCTCGATGGTCGGTGGGCCGTTCGCCAACTTCTACGTCCGGGCGGAGATCTGGCTGGACCCGTTCGCCGACCCGACCGACAAGGGCTACCAGCTCGTGCAGGGGCTGCTCGCCCTGGGCACGGGTGGGCTCTTCGGCGCCGGGCCGGGCGGTGGTCAACCGGACATCCTGCCCGAGGTGCAGAACGACTTCATCTTCGCCGGCATCGGTGAGGAGCTGGGCCTCTTCGGTCTCTCCGCACTGCTTGTCGTCTACCTGTTGATCGTGGAGCGAGGGCTGCGGGCCGCGCTCGCGGTCCGGGACTCGTTCGGCAAGCTCCTCGCCGGTGGTCTCGCGTTCACCCTCGGCCTCCAGGTCTTCGTGATCGTCGGCGGGATCAGCAAGCTCATCCCGCTCACCGGTCAGACCACCCCGTTCCTGTCCGCCGGTGGCTCGTCGCTGATGGCCAACTGGTTGCTCATCGCTGTGCTGCTGCGGGTCTCCGACGGAGCCCGCCGGCCGGTCGGCGGGAGTGCCAGCAAGGCCACCCGACCCACCGGTGGCGCCCCGGAGCAGCTGCACGGTGCTCCCACGGAGGTGATCAAGCCGTGAACGCACCACTGCGCCGCGTCGGCGTCGTCGTCATGGTCCTGTTCGGCCTGCTCTTCGCGAACCTCAACTGGGTGCAGTTCCAGAAGGCCGACGAGTACCGCACAAGCGACTACAACGGTCGCGTCCAGGTGGCCGACTACAAGCGCAAGCGCGGCAACATCGAGGCCGGCGGCACCGCGCTGGCCACCAGCAAGGAGACCACCGGCAAGCTGAAGTTCCTGCGCACCTACCCGGGCGGCGCGGAGTACGCCCACGTGCTCGGCTACAAGCCGGTCAACCTGGCCGACCAGGGCATCGAGCAGGTGGAGAACGACTTCCTGGCCGGCACCAGCGACCAGCTGATCGGCGACCGGGTGAAGGACATGTTCACCGGCGACGACAGCGGTGGTGGCAACGTGCTGCTCTCGCTCTCCAAGCGGGCTCAGGACGTGGCGTACAACCAGCTGCGCAACAACCAGGTGGGGGCGAAGAAGGGCGCGGCCATCGCCATCGACCCGCGTACCGGGGCGGTGCAGGCGCTCGTCTCCATGCCCAGCTTCGACCCGAACCCGCTGGCCAGCCACAACGGCACCGAGGCGACCGCGGCGTTCAACAAGCTGGAAAAGGATCCGGCCGAACCGCTGAAGAACCGGGCGCTCGGCGAGACGCTGCCACCGGGCTCCACCTTCAAGATCGTGGTCGCTGCGGCGGCGCTGGAGAACGGCATCAGCAAGAGCACCCAGATTCCGGCCGGCCCCAGTTGGACGCCGCCCACCTCCGGCACCCCGATCCGCAACGCCGAACAGTCGATCTGCCCCGAGCCCAAGGTCACCCTGCTGGAGGCGGTCACCGAGTCGTGCAACACCGGCTTCGCGCAACTCGGCGTACGGCTCGGCGCCGACACGATCAAGGAGAAGGCCCGCCAGTTCGGTTTCGAGGAGGACGACCTCACCGTCGGTCACCTCGGCGAGGACGGCCTGCCCACGGCCGCCAGCCGGACCGGGGACATGCAGAACCCGGACGGCAGCACCGACCAGGCCGCCCTGGCCCAGTCCTCGATCGGCCAGAACAACGTCCGGATGACCCCGCTCGAAGGCGCCATGATCGCCGGTGCGATCGCCAACAACGGCAGCCAGCAGCGGCCGTACCTGGTCCAGCAGTGGCTCGCTCCGGACCGGACCACCAGCTACTACACCGCGAAGCCGCGCGAACTGCGCCAGCCCGTCGAGCCGCAGGTCGCCGCCGACCTGCGCGAGATGATGGTCAGCGTCGTGCAGAACGGCACCGGCCGGAAGGCCGCGATCAGCGGTTACACGGTCGGTGGCAAGACCGGCACCGCGCAGTCCGCGCCGGACCGGCCCGACCACGGTTGGTTCATCGGTTTCGCGCTGGACAAGAACGGCAACCCGGTCTCCGCGGTCTGCGTGATGCTCGAGCAGGCCGGCCCCGGCGGCAGCGGTGAGGCGGCCCGGATCGCCGGCCAGATCATGAAGGCCGCCATTCAAGACCCCGGGGGTCGCTGACATGCTCAGCCCCGGCGTCCAGCTCGGCAACCGCTACCGCCTCGACGAGCGGATCGCCAGCGGCGGCATGGGCGACGTCTGGCGCGGCACCGACCAGGTGCTCGGCCGGACGGTCGCGGTAAAGAGCCTGCTGCCCGCGCTGCTCGACGACCCGGACTTCGCCGAGCGGTTCCGCGGTGAGGCCCGCACCATGGCCACCATCAACCACCCCGGGGTGGTGGACGTCTACGACTTCGGCAATGACCAGCAGATCGCCTTCCTGGTGATGGAGTACGTCGAGGGTGACGCGCTGTCGTCCACGCTGAGTCGGGTCGGCCGGCTCACCCCGGCCCGGACGATGGCCCTTGTCGCGCAGGCCGCGGACGCGCTGCACGCCGCGCACGAGAAGGGCATCGTGCACCGCGACGTGAAGCCGGGCAACCTGCTGGTCCGGCCGAACGGCACCCTGGTGCTTACCGACTTCGGCATCGCCCGCTCCGACCTGGTCGGCCAGCTCACCGCCGCTGGTTCGGTGCTCGGCACCGCTTCGTACATCTCACCCGAGCAGGCCACCGGCGGCGTGGCCACCCCGGCGTCGGACGTGTACGCGCTCGGCGTGGTCGCCTACCAGTGTCTCGCCGGGCGGCGTCCGTTCGAGGGCGACAACCCGCTCGACATCGCGATGCGGCACGTGCGGGAGACGCCCCGGCCGCTGCCCGCCGACATCCCCCCGCAGGTCCGCGCGGTGGTGGAACGGGCGTTGGCCAAGGACCCGGCCGCGCGCTGGCCGAGCGCCGCGGCTCTCGCCGGGGTCGCCCGCCAGCTCAAGGCCGCGCTTTCCCAGCAGGCCAGGGCCGGTGGCAACGCCGGGCCGGTCTCCGCTGCGCCGGCCTCGCCGGCCGCGCCGGGTCGGGCCCAGGTGCCGCAGGCGCATCAGTTGCGTCCGCCGGGTGCCCGTCCGCCGGCCGCCGGGCTGCGGCCGACCGCTGTCGCGCCGGCCCAGCAGCCGCGCCCCACCGCCGTCGCGCCGTCCGTACCGTCCGCCCGGCCGCCGGTCGCACCGAACGGTTATCCGCGCGGTGCCGCGGCGGTGCCGTCGGCGCCGCCGCCCCGGCAGCAGCAACCGGCGGCGTACGCACGGCAGGCGGTCGGGTCGACGCCGTCCCCCGAGCCCCGGCGGTCCCGGCCCGGCATGGTGCTCCTCGCCATCTTGCTGGCCGTGCTGGTCCTGCTCTGCTCCGGCGTGATTTCCTACAACCTGAAGAAGCAGTCGCAGGCCGGCGAACCCTTCGGAACGAGTGCGCGCACCGCGACGTCCGGCGCGCTGCGAGCCGACGGACGCGACGATCTGACCCAGACGTCGTACCGTCGGGAGATACGACTCCAGCCGGGTGACGGCGGGACGACGACGAGCGAAGGACGACAGACGCGATGACAGCGCAGGCCCGCCTGCTCGGTGGCAGGTACCAGGTCGGCGAGCTGCTCGGCTACGGCGGCATGGCCGAGGTGCACCGCGGTCGCGACCTCCGGCTCGGTCGGGATGTCGCGATCAAGATGCTGCGGACCGATTTGGCCCGTGATGCGACGTTTCAGATGCGTTTCCGCCGGGAAGCGCAGAACGCTGCCTCGCTCAACCACCCGGCGATCGTGGCGGTCTACGACACCGGCGAGGAGACCGCGCCGACCGGCGAGACCCTGCCGTTCATCGTGATGGAGTTCGTCAACGGGCGGACCCTGAAGGAGGTCCTCGGCGCCGAGGGTCGACTCCAGCCCCGCCGGGCGTTGGAGATCTGCGCCGACATGTGCGCGGCGCTGGAGTTCAGCCACCGGCACGGCATCATCCACCGCGACATCAAGCCCGGCAACGTCATGCTCACCCAGACCGGCCAGGTCAAGGTGATGGACTTCGGCATCGCCCGGGCCCTGGCCAGCGGCGCGACCACCATGACGCAGACCAGCGCGGTGATCGGCACGGCGCAGTACCTCTCCCCGGAGCAGGCGCGCGGCGAGGCCGTCGACGCCCGCTCCGACGTGTACGCAGCCGGCTGCGTGCTCTTCGAGCTGGTGTGTGGGCACCCTCCGTTCGTCGGGGACAGCCCGGTGAGCGTTGCCTACCAGCACGTCCGGGAGACGCCGCCGACGCCGAGCGACATCAACCCGGATGTCACCCCGGCGATCGACGCGATCGTCCTCAAGGCGCTGTCGAAGAACCCGCTCAACCGCTACCAGAGCGCCGGCGAGATGCGGGCCGACCTGCTCCGCGCCGCCGCCGGTCGGCCCGTGCTGGCCACCCCGGTGATGCGTGAGGCGGAGACGGTGGCGATGGCCCCGGCCGGCGGCGGGGGCGGTTACCCCCCGACTCCCACCCGAGGGCCGCAGACCGGGCAGATGGCCCGGGTGGGTGATCCGCGCCAGCGCAAGGCGTCCTCCTGGCTGATCGCGACGTTCAGCGCGGTCGGCGTGCTGGCGGTGATCGCCCTTGTCGCCGCCCTGCTCTGGAACCAGCAGCAGGAGAAGGCAAACAAGTCGGTGCCCGACCTCACCGGCAAGAGCCAGGCGGTCGCGGTCGCCGAGATCACCAATGCCAAGTTCCAGCCGAAGCTGGGCGAGCCGGTCCGGGCCAACGACTGCACCAAGGGCACTGTCGCCAAGCAGGACCCGCCGCCGAACACCCGGCTGGCGCAGTCCGGCACGGTGACCATTCAGATCTGCGACGGCAAGCCCGACGTGAAGATCCCGCCCAATCTGGTCAACTCCCAGTACGAGCTGGTCAAGTCTCAGCTTGAGGCCCAGGGGCTGATCGTGCAGGACAAGCAGGTGAACAGCCCGGCGGCCAAGGGCACCGTGCTCAAGTTGACTCCGCCGTCGGGGACTACCGTCCAGCAGAACAGCAAGGTGACCGTCGAGGTCTCGCTGGGCAACGTCAGCAAGGTGCCCAACGTGCTCAACTCGACGCGGGACGAGGCCACCGCGGAGCTTCGCGAGGCGGGTTACAACGTCGAGGTCCGCGACGGTGACGAGGTGCCGGCGGACCGTGCGGGCCGGGTCGAGAAGCAGAACCCGAGCCCGGGCACCGAACTGGCCAAGGACAAGACCGTGACCATCGAGGTCGGCGTCCCGGAGAAGGTCGTCGAGACGCCGCCCTCCGGGACGCCGAGCGGCACGCCGTCGGCCACGCCGACCACGCCCGGTGGCGGCGGCGGAGTCGGCCTGCCGTTTACGCCCCCGCCGAGCTGGCTGCCCGAGGACTAGGGCGGGTGGTGGAGCCCCGGGCCGGCCGGCGGCGGGGTCCAGCCGACGAGATGAGTGACGCCGACGGGTCCGGCGTCGGGGCGGTACCGAGCAGCCGCCCCCGACGCCGCAGACGCCTGGCCGTCCTGGCGGTCGCCGCGCTGCTGCTCGCCAGTCTTCCGTGGCTGTGGACGACGGTCTCCGCCCGTGGCCACCTGTACGCCGAGGCTGACGCCCCTGCCGCCGACGTGGTGATCGTCCTCGGCACCGCCGTGGCGGCCGATCGACAACAACCCAGTGACCGGCTCGCCGGTCGCCTGGAGACCGCCGCTGCGTTGGTGACGAGCGGACGGGCCACTGTCGTACTCGTGTCGGGCGACGGGGGCGGCGCATCGGGTGACGAGACCGCGGTGATGACGGCGTACCTCACCGGGCTCGGTGTCGATGCGCGGCGCGTGGTGGCCGACCCGTTCGGCCTGGACACGTACGACAGTTGCGCCCGAGCGCGCGAGGTGTACGGCGTACAGCGGGCCCTGATCGTGACCCAGTCCTTCCACCTGCCCCGGGCGGTGACGCTGTGCCGGCAACTCGGTCTCGACGTCGACGGGGTCACCGCACGGTGCGACGGTTGTGGACGGCTCATGTTCGCCGAGAAGTCGGTCCGGGAGTACTTCGCCAGCGGTAAGGCGGCGTGGGACACGGCCCGTGGTCGCCCGCCCGCGGTCGGCTCGCCCGCGGATCCGGCCGTGCAGGACGCGTTGCGCGACTGATCCGGCGAGCGCGCAGCGGCAGTGTGGCGGCGCTGGCGGACAGCGGCGGTGCCGGCCGTCCGGTACGTGGGGTCACGTCGTCGGCGAAGCGCGTGGGTCTCCCCCAGTGGTGCTGTCCACGCTTGCTGATCGGGCGGCGCGGCCTCAGTCAGCTGGTGGCGAAGGCCGACCGGCGGCGGGCGTCGACCTCGGCGGCCAGGGCGGGGGCACGCTCCAACGCCTCCCGGTGACCGCAGTCGGCCAGCCAGTTGGCAAGCATCAGGTGACCGCCCTCGGTCAGCACCGACTCAGGGTGGAACTGGACGCCCTCGATGGGCAGGGTCCGGTGCCGCATCGCCATCACCACGCCGGAGTCGGTCCAGCCGGTGACCTCCAGTTCGCCCGGAAGCGTGTCGGGCAGCACGGCGAGGGAGTGGTAGCGGGTGGCGGTGAACGGGTCGGGCAGGCCGGCGAGTACGCCTACCGACTGGTGGCGTACCTCGGAGGTCTTGCCGTGCAGCAGCTCTGGTGCGCGCGTCACTGTCGCTCCGAACGCCTCGCCGATCGCCTGGTGACCGAGGCAGACACCGAAGATCGGCAGCTCGCCCGCGTACTGCTTGATGACGTCCAGGCAGATGCCGGCCCGGTCGGGGCTGCCGGGCCCCGGGGAGAGCAGGATGCCGGCCGCGCCCACCCGGCCCACCGCGTCGACGTCGATCTCGTCGTTGCGGCGGACCTCGCAGTCCACCCCGAGCTGGCCAAGGTACTGCACCAGGTTGAAGACGAACGAGTCGTAGTTGTCGATCACCAGGATGCGCATGGTCACCTGCTCGGGGAGGGTGGCGCGGGGTTGTTCTGGTCGGTGTCGTACGGCAGGTCGTGCTCGTCGCCGGCCGGTGCGTCATCGGTCGCCGGGCCGCTGTCACCCGACTCGCCGGGGACGCCGGACTCGACCTGCACGTCGTCGAAGGGCAGCAGCGGCTCGGCCCACGGGAAGGCGACCTTCCAGAGCAGGGCCACCGTGACGGCCACCAGCAGCACCGAGCCGATCAGCTTGCCGGCCAGGCCGAAGGGGAGTTTGCGCCAGATGAACGCGTACATCGGGTCAGCCTCCCAGCTCCGCCGGGCGGCCCGCCGACTTGGGTTGGGTGCGGTCCAGCTCGGCGTGGATGATCAGGCGCTGGTAGTTGTCCCACTTGGGGTTGCAGGTGGTCAAGGTCAGCATCCGCTTGGTCGGCTTCTTGTCCGGCTCGCCGGGCACCGGCGCCACCACCTCGACCTGGGTGGGCCGGACGATCCGCGACCGCGACACCAGGTAGACGTACCAGTCGGTCTTGCTCTCGACCACTATCGCATCGCCCTCGTTGAGCTCGTCCAGCCGCCAGAAGGTGGCCCGGTTGCGGTGGCCGGCGACGGAGAAGTTGCCCACCTGGCCGGGCAGGGCGCTGCCCGGGTAGTGGCCGGGGGCGTAGCGGATGTCCTGCTGGGTGACGCCTTCGACAACTACCCAGTTCTTGTCGAGCTTGGGGATGTAGAGGCCGGCGAGCGGCTTGCCGCGGACCGGCGGCGACGGTTTGACGCTCGGGCCGGCCGACGGAGCGACAGTCGGGTCGTCGGTCGGGCCCCACTCCTGGGCCAGTTCGTTGTTGAGGTCGTTCTGGTGGGCGTCGACGATCGCCGACTTGCCCCACACCTCGTAACCGGCGAAGAGCAGCACCACCAGGCCGCAGGTGATCAGGATTTCGCCCGTGACACGGATGCCGGTGCGCAGTCGGGAGCCGAACGACGGGCGGGTGAGTTCGGAGTAGACGCTCTTGTAGCCCTCGCCGGTCTGGTGTGGCCGGAGCTGGACCACCCGTTCGCCGCGCCGGGGCCGGGGCGGCTCGGCGGGGTTGTCGCCGCCACCGGTCGGCTCCTGGGGGCCTGCCGTGCGGGGGACGGCACCCATCAGCGCTGTCGAGTCCATTGTCGGGGGGCGGGTGGTGGGGGTGGCGGGCATGGCGGGAATCAACGCGGTGGCGGCGGGGTCGGCGGCCCGATCCGGCCCGGCGGCGGGGCCCCGGGTCGACCCGGTGGGCGGGACCTGGTCCGGCCCGGCGGAGGTAGCGGCATTCGACCCGGGCCCGGGCGTGGCCGGAGCGACCGGGGAGCCGGTCGGGCGCGGGGGCCGGGCGGCGATCTGGGGGATGAACGCGGTAGGTGAGTCGGCCACCGGTGCGCTCGTGGGGCCGGCCGGGGCGTCGCCCGGGGCGGCGGGCCGTAGCGGGCCCGGGTGGGTCGCGGTCGGCTGGTCGAGCGAGGCCGGACCGGTGGGCCCTGCGTGCGGGCCGGATCGGGGGGCGGGGCTGCCCGGCCACGGCGGGGGTGCGTCGACCCCGCGGGGGCCCGGGGTCGGGTCGGCGGGGCGGGGCGGCTCCGGGCTGGCCGGCGGGCGCGACGCACCGGCCCAGGTGGGCGGCATCGGCTCGGGCCGGGTGTCGGCCGGGGTCGGCCGGGTCGGCGCCGGCTCGGGCCGGTCGACCTTGGGCAGGAAGGCGGTCGGATCGTCGGTCTGATCCCGGTGTCGCCCGTCGCGGCGCTCGTCTGGCGTGCTCACTTAGGCACCGTGGCCGAGCGTAGGGCTGTCGAGTCCTCGAATGCCGGAACTCGCACCGTGGAAGCTGTCTCCTCGTAGCCGAGGTGGTAGTCGTCGACCGCGTCCTTGAACCACTGGACTCCCTCAGAGCTGGCGAGGGCCTGCTGGAGGGCAGCGGGATCGCCGATCGCAACGATCTTGAATGGGGGGGAGTACACCCGGCCGTGGAGCAGCAGGGTGTTACCGACGCAGCGTACCGCGCTGGTTGCGAGCACGCGGACGTTCATGATTGACATGGCCTCCGCTCCGCCGGCCCAGAGCGCGTTGACCACGGCCTGTACGTCCGCCTGGTGCACCACCAGGTCGTCGTTGTCGGCGCCGGACTGGGTCTGGTCGAGCTGCGGCGCGTCGTTCAGCTCGACAGTGACCCCGGGCCCGCCGAGGGCGGTGAACCCGGCGGCCTGCAGGCTGCCCTGGGCGCGATCCTGCTGGTCCTTGATCGGGGCGTCCGAGTCGGCAAGCGTGTTTGTCAGTTGCTGGACCTCGTCGCGCAGTGTGGCGGCCTGGCGTTCGCTCGCCGCCACCTGCTCGCGCCGGTCCTCGATGAGCTGGTTGAGCTGCGGCCGTCGGTCCTCGCGCAGCGCGGTGCCGCCGGCGGTGGTCGCGGTGGTGGTGAAGAGCAGCCCCGCTGCGGCGGCGATCAGGGGCACCCCGATCGACCAGCCCGGTCGGCGTTGACGTGGCCGCCGGGGCATCAGCCCGGCGGCGGCCCGTCGGAGGACCTTCTGCCAGGAGGTTGCGCCGGATGTGTACTCCACCGAGCGTTCCTTCCGCGTGTCGGGGATCGGTCCGCCCCGGCTGGGCCGGTGATGGGAACAGTCCCGCCTTTTTCGGTCACTCCGTGCACCGGCCTGACCCCATTCATGGTCCGGACGGGCAATCGGGACTACGCTAGCTGTCGAACATTATTGGCCATGGACCGTCGCCCCCGCGCCCGGTTGTCAGGCCGGACGAGGTCGTCACCCCTCTGGAGAGCGCCGTGCCCAAGTCTCAGGTCCGCAAGAAGAAGGTGTACACCCCGCCGACGGACGTCCGTCCGTCGACGACGGCGTCGTCGAGCAAGCCTAGCCCGGTGTGGTTGCCGATCACCGCGGTCGCCTTGATCGTCGTGGGGATCGGCTGGCTGGTGCTCTACTACCTGTCCGAGCAGGAGTACCCGGTCATGGCGTGGGGTTACTGGAACCTCGCTGTCGGCTTCGGTGCGATGGTGGCCTCGCTGGCGCTGCTCTCCCGCTGGCGCTGAGCCCGGCTCGGAGCCGTCGCGTCGGCGGCACGACGTCACCCCACCGTCCCCCTGCCCGGCAGGATCGGGCGGGGCCCCCTATGGTGTCCGCAGGCAGCGCGGCCTGCTGCGAGATGACTCACGTTACTGCTGGGTAACCTTCGCGTAGGCTGCAGTGCATGACCGAGCGCAGCGAGGTCATCAGGCAGCAGACCGGGGAGGCCAACTCGATGGGCAGCGTCCAGATCGTCACCACGATCCTCGCGGCCGCCATCACCGCCGTGGCGGTGTGGCTTGCGGTGCGTGCGGTCGTGAAGATGACGGCAGTCATCCGACTCGGGCAACCCGCACCGGAGCGGTTCTCCGACAAGGGTGCCCGGACGAAGACCATGCTTGTGGAGACCGCCGGCCACACCCGGATGCTCAAGTGGGGCGTGGTGGGTGCCGCGCACTGGTTCGTGATGGTCGGCTTCATCGTGCTGTCGCTGCTGGTGCTCGAGGCGTACTTCGAGGTGGTCACCCCGACCGGCGGTCTGCCGATCATCGGGGCCTGGACCATCTTCGGCCTGGCCACCGAGATCATCACGGTGCTGGGTCTGGTCGGCATCCTGGTGCTGATGGCGATCCGGCTGCGCAACCGGCCGAGCCGGCCGGGCGGGCGGTCCCGGTTCACCGGCTCGACGATGTGGCAGGGCTACTTCGTCGAGTGGATCGTGCTGCTGGTCCTGATCTTCGGCTTGGTGATTCGCGGCTTCAAGGTCGCCACCGACCATTTCGAGTACCCGCTCTGGGCCACCCCGGTCAGCCACGCGGTCGGTGCGGTGCTGCCCGACTGGTCGGACGGGGCCAGCGTCGCCGCGCTCATCAAGATCGTAATCTCGATGACCTGGCTGATCGTCATCTCGCTGAACGTCACGATGGGTGTCGCCTGGCACCGCTTCCTGGCGTTCCCCAACATCTTCTTCAAGCGTGAGCCGACCAAGCCGGCCGGCTCCGGCCTCGGTGCGCTGCGCCCGATGACGAGCCAGGGCAAGCCGCTCGACTTCGAGGAGGCCGACCCGGAAAAGGACCAGTTCGGCGTCGCCCAGGTCGAGCAGTTCAGCTGGAAGGGCCTGCTCGACTTCAGCACCTGCACCGAGTGCGGTCGCTGCCAGTCGCAGTGCCCGGCCTGGAACACCGGCAAGCCGCTGTCGCCCAAGCTGCTGGTGCTGAGCCTGCGCGACCACGCGTACGCCAAGGCCCCCTACCTGCTGGCCGGCGGTGGCAAGGACCTGACCGGCGAGGAGAAGGCCACCCAGGCCCAGCTCGCCCACCTGGACGTGCTCTCGCTGGCCGAGGGCGACAAGCCGCTGATCGGCACCGCCGAGGAGGGCGGTGTCATCGACCCGGACGTGCTCTGGTCCTGCACCACCTGCGGGGCCTGCGTCGAGCAGTGCCCGGTGGACATCGAGCACGTGGACCACATCGTCGACATGCGCCGCTACCAGGTGCTCATCGAGTCGAGCTTCCCCTCCGAGGCCGGCGTGATGCTGCGCAACCTGGAGAACAAGGGCAACCCGTGGGGCGCCCCGCAGAACACCCGCGAGGACTGGACCAAGGGCCTGGACTTCGAGGTGCCCCGGGTCGGCGAGGTGGACGACTTCGAGTACCTGTTCTGGGTCGGCTGCGCCGGCGCGTTCGAGGACCGGGCCAAGAAGACCACCCGTGCCGTCGCCACGCTGCTCAACGAGGCCGGCGTCTCGTTCGCGATCCTCGGCGAGGGCGAGACCTGCTCCGGCGACCCGGCGCGACGGATCGGCAACGAGTTCGTCTTCCAGATGCTCGCCCAGCAGAACGTGGAGACGCTCAACGAGGCGTTCGAGGGCCGGGAGAAGGCCAAGCGCAAGATCGTCGCGACCTGTCCACACTGCTTCAACACCCTTGGCAACGAGTACGGCCAGCTCGGCGGCGAGTTCGAGGTGGTCCACCACACCCAGCTGCTGGCCCACCTGGTGGCCACCGGCAAGCTGACGCCGGTGCAGCCCGTCGACGGCGGCGTGACCTACCACGACCCCTGCTACCTGGGCCGGCACAATCGGGTCTTCGCGGCCCCCCGCGAGGTCCTCGGCGACGCCATCGCCGGCGAACTCACCGAGATGCCGCGCAACAGTGAGCGCTCCTTCTGCTGCGGCGCCGGCGGCGCCCGGATGTGGATGGAAGAGAAGATCGGCAAGCGGATCAACGTGGACCGGGTCGAGGAGGCCATGGCCACCGGGGCGAAGACGGTAGCGGTCGGCTGCCCGTTCTGCTCGACGATGCTCAACGACGGGGTCAACGGCAAGGACGCCGGCGAGCAGGTCGAGGTCATCGACGTGGCGAGCGTGCTGCTCCGTTCGGTAAAGCCGGAGCAGCCGCAGGGCGGCAAGGAGACGGCGCCGGTCGGCGGCTGAGACGCGTACACCTGAGATCTGAACATCGACGACGGCGGCCCCCTGCGGGCCGCCGCCGTCGTGCAAGAATCTCGCCGAGGTGAGGCGACATCGACGGCTTACTCTTGATGACGCTGTTGCCCCTGGTCGGGTTCGTTGCCCTGACCGCGGGCAACGCGTTCTTCGTCGCGGCCGAGTTCGCCCTGGTCACTGTCGACCGCGCGGAGATCGACAGGCGGGCCGCCGCGGGCGACCAGGCCGCCCTGACGGTACGCGCGGCGCTGCGCGAGCTCTCCTTCCAGCTCTCCGGCGCGCAGCTCGGCATCACCATCACCGCGCTGCTCACCGGCTACCTGGCCGAGCCGGCCCTGGCGCGGATCTTCACCCCGCTGCTGCGCCCAGTGGCCGGGGAGAGCACCGAGCGGTTCACCCCGTTCCTGGCGTTGGCCCTGGCCACGCTGCTCTCCATGCTCTTCGGTGAGTTGGTGCCGAAGAACGCGGCGCTGGCCCGGCCCATGCCGGCGGCGCTGGCCACCGCCGGTCCGATGCACACCTTCTCCCGGACGTTCGGCTGGTTGATCCGGGGTTTGAACGGCTCCGCGAACCGGCTGGTCCGGGCGCTCGGTGTGGAGCCGCAGGAGGAGTTGGCGAGCGCCCGCTCGCCCGAGGAGTTGGGCCTGCTGGCGGCCATCTCGGCGCGGGCCGGCGCGCTGCCCACCGACACCGCGATGCTGCTGCGCCGCACCATCAGGTTCGGCGACAAGCGGGCCGCCGAGGCGATGACCCCCCGGGTGGACGTTGTCGCGTTGCGCGCCACGGCCACCGTGGCCCAACTGCTTGAGCAGTCCCGGAAGACCGGGCGGACCCGGTTCCCGGTGTACGAGGAGACCCTGGACCTGGTGACCGGCGTGGCCGGAGTGCCCGACGCGCTGGGCGTGCCGCTCGCCGACCGGGCGTCGACGATGGTCGGCTCGGTGGCCCGTGAGCCGGTGTACGTGCCGGAGAGCCTCAACCTGGACGGCGTACTCGCCGCGTTGAAGGCGGCCGGGGCCGACCTGGCCATCGTGGTCGACGAGTACGGCGGCACGGACGGCGTGGTGACGATCGAGGACCTCGTCGAGGAGTTGGTCGGGGAGATCGCCGACGAGTTCGACCCGGCGAGTGTCGACGACGCCGACCTGGTCGAGTTGACCGTCCCAGGTGGCGAGCGCACAGTCCTCGTCGACGGGGTGCTCCGCTCCGACGAGGTGGCCGAGCAGACCGGCTTCCGCCTGCCCGAGGGGCCCTACGAGACGTTGGCCGGGTTCCTGATGGCTCGGCTCGGGCACATCCCGTCGGCCGGCGAGACGGTCGAGGCGGACGGCTGGGAATTCACAGTTGTCGAGGTGGAGCGGCACCGGATCGAGCAGGTCCGGGTGCTGCGCCCGGCGGAACCGGACGACGATGACTGAGCTGCTGGTGACCGTTCTGCTGCTACTGGGCAACGGGTTCTTCGTGGGCAGTGAGTTCGCGCTCATCGCGTCCCGCCGGACGGTGATCGAGCCGCTGGCCGCCGGGTCGAAGCGGGCCCGGTGGGCGTTGTCGGCGATGAACCAGATCCCGTTGATGATCGCCGGCGCGCAGCTCGGCATCACGGTGTGCTCGCTGGGCCTCGGCGCGATCGCCGAGCCGGCGCTGGCGCACCTGCTGGAGCCACCGTTCCACGCGGCCGGCCTGCCCGAGCGGGCGGTGCACCCGGTGGCCTTCGTGCTGGCCCTGGGCGTGGTGGTCTTCCTGCACACGGTCGTCGGTGAGATGGTGCCGAAGAACATCACGCTGGCCGGTCCCGAGGTCTCCGCACTGTGGCTCGGCCCGGCGATGCTGGCGTTCTGCGTGGCCACCAAGCCGCTGCTGCTGGCCATGAAGTGGGCGGCCCGTCGGGTGCTCGCGATCTGGCGGATCGAGGCGTCCGAGGCGGTGAAGACGGTGTTCACCGCCGAGGAGTTGGCCGGGCTCGTCTCGCAGGCCCGCACCGAGGGATTGCTCGACGAGGAGCAGCACGTCCGGATCACCGGGGCGCTGGCCCTGCACAGCCGCACGGCGGCGGACGCCCTGCAGCCGTGGTCGACGGTGGTGACGGTGGCCGAGGACGTCTCGCCGGCCTCGCTGGAGGTGCTGGCGACCCGGACCGGCCGGTCCCGGTTTCCGGTGGTGCAGCGGTCGACCCGTCGGGTGCTCGGCTTCGTGCACGTCAAGGACGTGCTCGGGTACGCCGGACAGGGGCGCCGGTCGCCGGTGCCGGCCCAGGTCTACCGCCCGCTTGCGGTGGTGCCGCCGGAGCGTAGTCTCGCGGACCTGCTGCTGGCCATGCGCCGCGAACGGCGGCACATGGTGCTGGTCAGCGACGGTCGGCGCCCGCTCGGTGTGGTCACCCTCGATGATGTATTGACGGCAATCGTTGGGTGATGCGCCAATACCCTTGGTGTGCAAGCGGTTGCACGACAGTGACGGTCACTCCACTCGCCTTGATTACCGCCGCACGTTTCCCTAATGTGAGGCACCGACCGCTGTGGGTCGTCTGCCTCGGCCCTTTCCTCACGCGAGGCGCCCGGCGGTCGGTTGCAAAGGAGTCGGTGCCGGTGGCAACCATGCCCCCTCATCGTCACGACCTGAATGCGTCTGCTCGGCCGGGTGGTCTGCGCCGTGCTGGTCACCGTCTGCTCGTCCTGGTCGCCGCCGCGGTGGTCGGCGCAGGGCTGCTCGCCGCCCCGGCGCACGCCGCACCAACGGTCGACGAGATCGAAGCGCAGATCGACAAGAAGTGGGAGCAGCTGGAGCCCACTATCGAGCAGTACAACAAGGTCAGGGCGCAGCTGAAGGTAAATCGGCAGAAGTCGGCGGACCTGCAGAAGAAGATCGAGCCGCTGGCGTTGCAGAGCGAGTTGGCGCTCAACCGGGTCGGCGATCTCGCCTCCCGCTACTACATCTCCGGCCCGTCGCACGACATCGGCGCCCTGCTGGTGAGTGCCAAGCCGGACACGCTCACCGAGCAGCTCACCATCCTCGACCGGCTGGCCGCGCAGGAGCGCAAGGAGGTCGAGGGCGTCCTCGCCGTACGGGCGAAGTACGACGGCGAGAAGCAGAAGCTGGACACCCTGATCGCCACGCAGACCAAGCAGCAGAACGATCTGGCGGCCAAGAAGAAGCAGATCGACGCCGAGATCAAGCAGCTCGAGGCGTCGATGCCGAAGACCACTGTCAAGACCGCCGGCTGCCCGACCATCAACGGTGTGCTCGCCGTGGCCGCGCAGAAGGCGATCAAGACCGCCTGCCAGCAGGTCGGCGATCCGTATGTCTGGGGCGCCACCGGTCCGAACTCGTTCGACTGCTCGGGCCTCACCCAGTACGCCTACAAGTCGGCCGGGATCTACCTCACCCACCACACCGGTGACCAGTGGAATGAGGGGAAGGCCGTGGCGAGAGCCGACGCCCGCCCCGGTGACCTGGTCTTCTTCTACTCCGGCCTGAGCCATGTCGGGCTCTATCTGGGTAACAACCAGATGGTGCACGCCCCACGTGCCGGTAAACCGGTGCAGGTGTCGAGCATCAACACCATGCCGGTCGCAGGTTTCCGCCGACCTGGCTGATCCCCACCACGCGACGACGGCCCCCGGTCATTCCGACCGGGGGCCGTCGTGGTTCTCAGCGGGGTGCGCCCACCGGGGACGGCAGGAGCTGCACGTCGGCCAGGTCGACGTACATGATGCGGTGGCCGAACTGGATCTGCGCGTACCGGTTCTTGCCGCGGATCACCGTCCAGTCACCGGGTGACGAGCCGTCGACGGTGCTGGCCCGGTAGTACTCGCCCGGCAGCACCGCGCCGACGGCGTACCGCTGCCCGGCGGCCAGGGTGTACTGCAGTGGCGAGATCGTCTGGTAGGGCACGCCGGCCGGATAGGCCGCCTCCTCCGGGTAGGCCCGCCCGTACACCGGGATGGTGGTCCGGCCGGGCTTCGGGGTGGCCACCAGGCCGACGGTCCAGCTGGCGGTGGGCGTGGACGCCGGGTTGTGGAACCAGGCCCGCTGCCCCAGGTACCAGATCGCCGTCCAGTCACCCTGCCGGCCGGCCAGCGCGTACGTCTGGCCGGCGGAGGCACGGGCACCGTGGTCGGACACCTCCATCGTGTTCGGGGTGCCGTCGGGGCGCAGCGCGATGTCATTCACAAGCGGCGCGTCCGCGGCCGGTGCGGAGCGCAGCACCACCGCCGAGGAGCCGCGCGGCGCGCACGGCACCCCGGCGGTGACGCAGCCGACGAACGCGGGCTGGTTGGTGGTGAAGTCCGGATCGATCCGGACCAGTCCGGTGGCCGGGGTGCCGGTGTCCAACCGGGGTGCGTGCAGCAGTTCGAAGTAGTGGGTCCAGTCCCAGTACGGACCCGTGTCCCAGTGCATGCCACGGACGGTCGCGGCGGTGGTGCCTGGCACGTTGTCGTGGCCGATGATGTGCTGGCGGTCAAGCGGGATGCCCAGCCGCAGCGCGAGGTGCCGGACCAGTTTCGCCGAGGTCCGGTACATCGCCTCGGTGTACCAGGTGCCCTGCGCCGCGAAGCCCTCGTGCTCCAACCCGACCGACTTGGCGTTGACGTACCAGTTGCCGGCGTGCCAGGCGACGTCCTTGGTCTTCACGTGCTGAGCGATGTGCCCGTCCACCGAGCGCAGCGTGTAGTGCCAGCTCACGTAGGTCGGGTCCTGCACGAGTTGCAGGGTGGTGGCCCAGCTTCCCTCGGTGTCGTGGATGACTATGTACTCGATCTTCTGCCGGGCGGGTCGGTCGGACAGGTCGTGGTTGCCGTAGTCCCCGTCGCCGAACGCCGCGTAGGGCGCCGGAATCCACTCGCAGGAGATGGTCCGGGGGCATTCCAGCCCGTCCGGGCGGGCGAGCCGGCGCAGACCCAGTCGGTCCAGCCAGGAGCGTTGCGGGCGGATCGCCCGGGCCGGCAGCGCGATCCGCTGCCCGTCGTCGGTCACCCGGGACTCTCCGGCGCCGATGGTGGTGAAGACCTCGTCGGCGAAGGCCGCCGCGGCGTCGGCGCTGTCCGCGCCGGCGTAGCGGGCCACCGCGCCGTACCAGCTGGCCGGGTCGGTGCCGGCACCGATCGGCGCGCCCAACTCCCGCTGGTACGACGCCAGCAGCGCGGCACCGCCCCGGATGTTGACGTAGGCGTCGGTGCGCAGCGCGTCGGGGGTCGCGCCGGTGAGCGCGGCGGCGGCGTCCACGGTCTGCAACGCGGCGGCGGGTGGCGCCGGGTCCTCGGCCGGCCGGGGCGCAGGTGCCAGCGCGGTACGGGAGTCGTCGCCGCGCGGGTCCTCGGTGCCGGTGTCGTGGTGGCCGCCCACTGGCAGCGCGGCCACGTGTCGGGCGTCGGTCAGGTGCATGGGGCCGTAACCGCCGCTGGTGCTGGGGGTGCCGGCGTTGCTGTCCCAGCGGGACTCCAGGTAGGAGAGGCCGAGCAGCACGTCGGTCGGTACGCCGTACTCGGCGGCCGCGGCGGCGTACTGCTGCTGGCGGTCGGTCGCGGGTGCGGCAGTGGCGTTGGCAGGTAGCGGGACAGTGGTCGCGGCGGCGACCACGGCGGCCACCGTCGCGGCGAGCAGGGTTGGACGATGCATTGAACCCCCTGTATTGCGCGGGTGAAGGTGAGGTCACCTTCGCGCCGGCCGGGAGTCCGCGTCAATACCTTTCCATCCATCGATCAGTAGGGAAAGAAATTTTCACGTACGGTCGGTGACCCTCTCGGATCGGTACGGAGTGTCACGGCCGCACGGGTTGCGAAGTGGTAACGAGCGTCTCTACTCTGGTCATTCGTCGGCCCGATAGCAGCTCCGTCCAGCCCGGGCGGTAACGGACCGACACCGCCGAGTCGTTTCCGAACGAACCGGGGACCCATGTCCCCCGGGGTGAATCCGCAGCCACTGCGGTAGGGCGCCGACTTCCCGCCCGAACCCGTCAGCTAACCCGGTAGGCGGTCAGGAAGAAGGAGTACGGAACCCCGGTGGCACTCCATGCCCCGCGGCCGTCGTCCGAGCGGTCGGCAGCAGCCGGCCCGACGTCGATCGTGCCGCGTCCACGCTGGTCCCGCTTCACCACCGCGCTCGCCGCACTGGCCGGCGTCGCCGTCGTCCTGACCGGCAGCGCCACGGCGGCCCACGCCGACCCGTCCGTCGCCGAGATCGAGCGCCAGATCGACGCCGACTGGAACAAACTCGAGCCGATCATCGAACAGCACAACGCCACCCGGATCGACCTCGCCGCCAAGCGCAAGCAGGCCGAGGCGCTGGCCGCCCGGATCACCCCGCTTGAGCGTCAGGTCGACGCCGCGATGGACAAGGTCAGTGCCCTGGCCGTGCGCGCCTACAAGGGCGAGAACGTGCTTACCGTCAACGCGGTGCTGGGCAGCCGGTCACCGAGTGAGGTGGTCGGTCAACTCGAACTGCTCGACCGCTTCGCGCACAACCAGCAGCAGGACGTCCGCGAGGTGGCCGACCTGCGCGACCAGTTGGCCGGGCAGAAGGCGCCACTCGACCAGATGGTGGCCCAGTTGACCCGCACCGAGGCGCAACTGGCGGCGAAGAAGAAGCAGATCAACGAGGAGATCGACAAGCTGCAGAAGCTGCGCCTCAAGGTGTACGGCAGCGGTGGTGGCGGTCCGTTGCGCCCGGCTCCCTGCCCCGGCAGCTATCCCGGCGGCGCCGCGGGCACGGCCGTCAAGTTCGCCTGCGCGCAGATCGGCAAGCCCTACGTCTGGGGTGCCGAGGGCCCGAACTCGTACGACTGCTCCGGGCTGATGCTTGCCGCCTGGGCGAAGGCCGGGGTGTCACTGCCGCACAACGCCGCCGCGCAGAGCCGCGTCACCAAGAACGTCAGCAGGGCCGACCTGCGCCCCGGCGACCTGGTCTTCTACTACAGCGACATCCACCACGTCGGCATGTACGTCGGCGGCGGCTGGGTGGTGCACGCCTCGCAGGCCGGTCAACCGATCAAGATGAAGAAGGTCGACGACGGCCCGATCCACAGCTACGGCCGCCCAGGCTGATCGAGGGTGCTGACCGAAGGGCCCGTCGCGATTCGTCGCGGCGGGCCCTCGTCGTCACGGGATCAGCGGGTCGGCCAGGTGCGCCAGTGCTGCCAGGCGCGGCTCGGCGTCGGGCCCCGCTGCCCCTGGTAACGGGATCCGTAGACCGCCGAGCCGTACGGGTGCTCGGCCGGCGAGGAGAGCCGGAAGATGCAGAGCTGCCCGATCTTCATGCCCGGCCAGAGGGTGATCGGCAGGTTCGCCACGTTGGAGAGTTCGAGCGTGACGTGACCGGAGAAGCCGGGGTCGATGAAGCCTGCGGTGGAGTGCGTGAGCAGCCCGAGCCGCCCCAGCGAACTCTTGCCCTCCAGCCGGCCGGCGAGCTGGTCGCCCAGTGAGATGACCTCAAGTGTCGAGGCGAGCACGAACTCCCCGGGGTGCAGCACGAACGGCTCCCCGTCGGGCACCTCGACCGCCGACGTCAGGTCGTCCTGCTGCATCGCCGGGTCGATGTGGGTGTAGAGGTGGTTGTTGAAGACCCGGAACAGCCGGTCCAGCCGTACGTCGATGCTTGAGGGTTGGACCAGGGTGGGCTCGAACGGCTCCAGGCCCAGCGTGCCGGCCTTGATCTCGGAGACCAGGTCGCGGTCGGAGAGCAGCATCGGACCACCATAGCGGCGCTGCCGAAACTGGCCGGATTCGGTGCCGGTGACCAGCGCGTCGAGGTCGCTGCTCGTACATTTGTTCGATAGAATGCTCGCATGGCTTCCTGGTCCGAATTCGCCGCCGACGAGCCCCGACTCGCCGACGGGATCCGCGTTCTCCTCCAGCAGTACGGGCCGGGCTTCGGCTACCTGGCCACCGTCCGCGCCGACGGCGGGCCCCGGGTCCACCCGGTCTCCCCGGTCATCACCGACGAGGGCCTGTTCTGCTTCATCATCGACTCCCCGAAGCGCCGTGACCTCGAACGCGACGGCCGCTACGCGCTGCACTCGTTCCCGCCGGAGGAGAGCGACGACGAGGCGTACGTGGCGGGCCGTGCCCGTCCGGTGACCGATCCGGCGCGTGTCGCCCGGTTGGCCCAGGGCGCCCGCGCCGAGCCACGGGTCGACTGGCAACTGTTCGAGTTCACCGTCGACGTGGCGATGCTGACCCGCCGCGAGCAACACACCGCGGGCATTCCGGGCCTCACACCGGGTCGGCCGGCCGTTCGGGTCTGGCTCGACCCGCACGCCCCGTCGTCGACGGCCGCCGCGCCGCTCGCCGTGCCGCAGGCCCGCCCGACCCGCCGCAGCCGTGACGTCCAGTGCACAGCCGCCTGACCACGACCAGAGACAGTCCCGTGCCGGCTCCGTCCCCGACGGAGCCGGCGCCGTCTGTACGCCCGCCCGCCCTGCGCCGCCCTGCGCCGCCCGCCCGTGCCGCCCTGCGCCGCCCGTGCCGCCCTGCGCCGCCCTGCGCCGCCCGTGCCGCCCTGCGCCGCCCTGCGCTGCCCGCGCTGCCCGTGCCGCCCTGCGCCGCCCGTGCCGTGCCGCCTGCGAGGCCGCCCCCGGTGGGTCGCTGCCGGGGATGATCGACTCGGCTTCCTGAAAGTCGCGGTATCCCGGCTCGGATGCCCCGACTTTCAGGAAGCCGAGTGGATCAACCTGGGCCGGCCGAGGCGGAGCGGCGCGCGGACAATCGGCGGGCCGGGGTACCTGGGTGCACAGGCTCGACGACTCGGGTACAGTGGTGCCGCTTGCGGGTGTAGTTCAATGGCAGAACATCAGCTTCCCAAGCTGACAGTGCGGGTTCGATTCCCGTCACCCGCTCCACACGAAAGGCCCTGGCCAGGACGACAATCCCGGCCAGGGCCTTCGATGTTTCACGGTCAAGGATCATGCGGCTGGACTGCGCCGGCGACGTCGAAGCGCGGCCCCGAGCGGCAAAGTCCCATCCGCTACCTGACCGATGCCGTGCATTGGGTACACCATCTACCGTCCATGCATGACTGTCGTTTGGGCGGCATGGGGGCTGTTGCTCCTCGCGCTGGTGTGCGGGCTGGCCGCATTGGTGGCGATGTTCGCACGACGGCGAAGGCAGGCTGCGTCGCAGCAGGATCGGGAGGCGGTGCTGCGGGCGGCGCGGGCCGCTACCCGCCAAATCGCGCGGGACGGGCGTCGTACTGGGCGGGGCACGCTTCGCGGCAAGGGCGGTGGCGGCAACGATGGTCTGGCGGCGGATGCGGCCTACGGAAGTGACGGCGGAACGCCGGGCGGCGGGTAGCCGATTCGAGGGATCTCCTGCGCCGTTCCCGGCCCTCTAAGGGTTCGCTGCCCGCTCCTACCATCGGGTCGTGGCTCGCCAGGCCAACTCCTGCGCGGTCGGTTCGTCGCTGATGTCGCCGTTCTCGCGGAACCAGGTAAGCGTCTTGGTCAGACCGGTGACCAGGTCGTCGTGGTTCACCAGCACGTGCGTGGCGAGCCGGCTCACGTCGAGCACCAGTTCTGCGTCGCGAAACGGGAAGTAGTTACGCGCGCGGACGGAGGGGTCCGGGGCGGGGACCACCGTCGGCCGTACTCCGGCGACCTCCCCGAGGATCGCGAGGTACTCGCGCAGGGTGTAGCTGGCCGGCTCACCCACGTTGAACGTTCCCGCACCGAGCTGGCCCGCGCACGCGGCGGCCACCACCTGGGCGAGCGCTTGGACGTGGCAGAACTGGATGCGAGTGCCACCGTCTCCGGGGACGAAGACCGGCTGGCCAGCCAGGAAGCGAGCCCACAGGAACTGCTCGCGCGGCTCCGGATTGTGCGGGCCGTAGACGTACGGCGGCCGGAGGACGGTCAGACCGGTGTCGCAGGCGCCTCGCAGCGCGGCCTCGCACTCCGCTTTCGCCTCGCCGTAACCGCCCCAGATGGCATCGCCGTCGGCTTGGTCGGTCTCCTGGAACGGCGGTGACGCCACCGTCCGGTTGTAGACGGCGGCCGAGCTGATGAAGACATAGCGCAGCTGGTGAGGCTCCGGCAGGGCCGCGAGCACATTGGTGACGTGATGCGGTTCGGTGCCCGAGACGTCAACGACCGCGTCGAAGCCAGCCAGGTCCAGTTCCTTCAGCTGCGCGGCGTCGTTGCGGTCCGCGACGAGCTGCCGAATCCGCGGATCCCACAGTGGCCTGGAACCCCTGTTGAGTACGGTGACCTCGTGGTCATCGAGCAGCGCGGTCACGATGGCACGGCCGACGAACTGGGTACCGCCCAGCACCAACACGTGCATGACCCCTCCTTGGAATGGTGGGCGACGCGCCCCTGGTTGGCCTGCCAGCAGCGGTCATCAGCAATCCGTTGAGCCAGGTGTACTGCCCAGAAAGGTCGGTTAAGCGGCTGATAGGTGCGCTGCCAGGTATGGCGTGAACTGTCGACGGTGGCACCGTCTACGGACAACTGCCTTATAGATTGGGCGCCGTGACGGTTGGCGCGCTACCCCGAGATCGACAGCACCTCGCCTGGATGCCGCTCCCCATTGCCGTGCTCAGCGTCGGGCTGCTGCTCCGTGCCGCCGGGACGGTCTGGGACCTCGTGCACTTCAACGAGCTGTTCAACTATGGCAGCAGCATGAGCGGGTCGCTCGCCTCCCTCATGGAGGAAGTCTTCGCCTACCTGCGCTTGGTCCTGACGGCGGTGCTGCTGCCGATCTTGTGGATCGCGGCACGGCGGGTCGCCGTCGCCGAATCAAGGTGGCCGGGCATCATCGCGTGGGTCTGCGGGGTGCTGGCCGCCTACGGCGCTGCCGGGGTGCTGGCCACGCCGAACGACGGCAGCGACCCGAACCAACTGGGCATCGTCCACGACGACACGACGCCGACCTGGATCAGCGTGCTTGACGTCGCCGCGCCGTACGCGATTCTCATCGGTGCCGGGGGCGCGGTGCTGCTGCTCCTACTGGCGTTCCTCACCCGGGTGCGGGCAGGTGCCCGTGGCGCGCTCGACGCAGGTGCCGGCACCGACCGCTAGGGCTGGCCGGTCGGTGACACCGCGCGCCGCGGCCTCGACGCCTCCGGCGTGGTCAGCTCCTCCGCTGCGGCGAACGCCCGCACCGCCTGGTCTTCCGGCTGTTGCGGCCCGAACCCGGCTGGCCGTCAGGTGGTGGCCCGGAACCCCTGGTGGCGTCGAAGGAGTTCCCGCAGGGCCTCGATCTCGGCGGTAAGCGCGGCCTGCCCCTGCGCGGTGATCCTGATCCAGGTCTTGGGCCGGCGCCCGTGATAGCCCCTTTCGATCTGGATGAGTTGCGCCTCCTCCAGCACCGCGAGGTGTCGGGAGAGGTTGCCGGCGGTGAGTTCGAGGGCGTCGCGCAGGTAGGCCACCTCCACCCGGTCGGCCTCCGCCGCGATGGTGAGGATGCCGAGCCGGTTGCGTTGGTGGACGGTGTCGCTGAGCCCGTTCGTCGGGTGCCCGCCGTTGCCCGGGCCGCCGGGCATCGCGTTACTGCTCACGCCGACCTCTGATCGTGTTGAGCAGGGCGATGCCGCCGCCGACGAGCAGGATCGGTGCGGGCAGCAGGGCCGCCATTAGGAAGCTGTGGCGGTTCAGGTCCCCCGGTTCGAAGTCGGCGGTCTGGAAGTAGATGGTCACGAGGACGATCGCCGCGACGTAGACCGTGGCCACTACCGTCAGGCCGCGGCTGCGTTCCAGTCGGGCCAGGACCAGTAGGCCCGCCGCGATGACCAGGTGCGGGATCATCCCGCGGTTGGAGATGCCCAGCAGCGGTGTGGTCAACCAGTTGGTCCCGGTCGAGATCACCGCACCCGTGTTGAGCAGCAGGTACCGCAGCACGATCGGCAGCACGAGCCCGACGGTGGTGCCCACGATGCCAGCGATGACGTACGGCCGAGTCGGTGTCTGGACGCCCACCCGCACACCATGCCACCGATACCACCAGAGGCTCAGCAGGTAACCGCCGATGAGCGCCGCCAGCCAGTACCAGCCGAGCGCCGCCGAGCGTTCGAGGAAGTCTCCACCCAGGCCGGTCAGGGCGGGGTTTTCCGGCCCGACGCGCAGCGCGGGCGGTTCGACCGACTCGACGTACAGCGGGGCGGCTGCCGCCATCAGCAGGCCGAACAGCAGCAGCGGCAGCCAGTAGGCATTGCGGACGGCCCGGGTACGCCGCTGGAGGGCGGTCACCGAGGCCAGCAGCTCTCCTGGTGTGTCGCCGCTGTTCGGTGTGGTGCTCCATCGGTCCGACACGGTGGCCTCCAGGCTGCTGCGCGGGTGCTGCACTGCCAATAGATTTGCATCACAAACCATTTGGCGCAAGCGGTTCAGCGCGCCGACGGCATCCGGGGGATCGACAGTGGCGGTTCCTGCCGGATCCGGCACCGGCTAGGGTCCGGCGTGGAGGTGGTTCGTGTTCACCGAGGCTTTTCCGATCGTGACGACACCTGACCTGCCACGACTTGTCGCGTTCTACCGGGACGTGGTCGGCTTCGAGCTGACCTACCGGTTCCCCGCCCACGGCGTCCCGGAGTTCGTCGCTCTCCGGCTGGGCAGTAGCGAGCTCGGCCTGGCCGCCAACCCGGAGGCGGGCGGGCCGGCCGAGTCGCACCGCTGGGAGTTGTGCGTCTACGCCGACGACTGCGACGCGGCCGTCGGCGCGCTGCGCACCGGTGGAGCGACAGTCACCGAGGAGCCGGTGGACCAGCCCTGGGGTGAGCGGTCCGCGCGGGTCACCGACCCCGACGGCAACCGACTGCTGGTGCTGGCCCGGCTCTAGGCTAGGGCGGGGTCATCGTCGCCAGAAGAGCAGATGGGTGACTCCGCTGGGGCTGGGCACCGACTCGAGGTGGAAGCGGTCCAGCAGTTCGTCGGGGCTTCCCCACAGCCGCTCGCCCCGGTGCAGGTCGACGGGCGCGACGGCGATGTGCATCGTGTCGACCAGGTCCGCCTCGATGAATTCGCGGATGGTGGCGACCCCACCCCCGAGGCGTACGTCCCGGCCGGCGGCAGCCTGCTTCGCCTGGGCCAGCGCCTCGGCCGGGCTGGCGTTGACGAAGTGGAACGTGGTGTCGGCCAGGGCGAACGACGGGCGCACGTGGTGGGTGAGCACGAAGACCGGCGTGTGGAACGGCGGGTTGTCGCCCCACCAGCCCTGCCAGTCATGGTTCTCCCAGGGGCCACGCTGGGGGCCGAACTTGTTGCGACCCATGATCTCCGCGCCGATGTTGCACTCGGCATCGCGGGTCAGGTAGTCGTCCAGGCCGCGGGTGCCCCCCGGCTCGGTGCGATACACGAAGCTCGCGGTGGCGGCCCGCCAGGAGAACAGCGGGGTGGGGTCGGCGTGGCCGAAGGGCCGTTCCAGGCTCTGCCCCTCCCCGGTGCCGAACCCGTCGCGCGAAACGTTGAAGCACTGCACCCGCAGCAGTTGCGGCATGAGGATCCCCTCTCGGGTAGACGGGCCGGGTTCAGTTGGCGGTCACCGTCGGGCCGCCACCCCTACCCCGGTCGTCGAGCACGAGCGGGGCACGACCGCGCACCTCGTACCGGATGTGGGTGACCTGCGGGGTGTGGATCACCCGGGTCGGCGTCAGCTCGAACCCCTCCTTCTCGCCGAGGTCGAGGTCCGCGTCGAACAGTCGGAGACCGTTGCCCAGCACGACGGGTACGACGTGCAGCTCCAACTCGTCGAGCAGGCCGGCCTCGATCACCTGCCGCACCAGGCTGCCACCCCCGGCCACCGCGACGTTCTTGCCACCGGCCGCGGCGCGGGCCTGCTCGACGGCGCTGGCCACGCCATCGGTGACGTAGGTGAAGCTGGTGCCTCCGCCGCGCAGCAGCGGCTGGCGAGGGCGGTGCGTGACGACGAAGACCGGCGCGCGAAACGGCGGCTCCTCACCCCAGGGCACCTCACCGCCGTCGGCCATCCGGCGCCCCATCACGTACGCGCCGGCAGCGCCGAACGACTCGGCGATCACCTCGGAGTTGGCGTCCTGCTCCCCGCCGGCAAAACCCTGCCGTTCGCGCCAGGCCGCCGCTTCGGTCGCCCACCGGGTGACCCGGAAGAACTTGGCGCTCTCCGCCGAGTCCATCCAGTCGCCGTCTCCGTCGAACCGTGGGCCGGCGTAGCAGCCGTCCACCGACACCGACAGCTGTGCCGTCACCTTCGTCATTGCGTCTGGTCCTCTCCTCGGCTGACACCTCACCAACGGATGTCGCTCGCCGAGGGGTCGGCGCCGAACGGCGTCTCCCTACCGGATCGAGGTGTGACGTGCGTCACCTCATGCTCAGGCCCGGCATGGAGCTACGACCTCCGGTCGACGATCGCCGCCTCGATCCGCAGACCAAGGCCGATCAGGATGAGGAAGGTGGCGAGGATGTGCGGCTCAAGCCCGTGGTACGCGGATGCCATGGTGATCAGCGAGGTCATGAAGCCGGCCACGAGCGCCACCGTGCCGAACGATCGCACGGTGGCGACGCGCTGAGCGTGTAGGTCCACAGCGGAACGGTAGCCGCAGCGCCGGCCCCGTGGTGGCCCCGAGCGGTGGTGCCCGGGTCTAGGCCCCGGGTTGCCTGTTCAAGGAGGTGCCCGAGGGTGCGTAGCCGTGGCGGCGGTAGAAGTGCACCGCGCCGTCGTTGCGGTGGTGGATGCCCGCCGACAGGCTGGTGATCCCGTTCTCGGTCGCCCACCGGTCGGCCGCGTCGAGCAGTGCCGCACCCACCCCGCGCCCCCTGGTCGAGTCCGACACCACAGTGTGGATCTGTGCCGACGGCTCGGGGCGCAGGATCTGGTGCGCTGGCGGTTCGGGTAGGCGCAGCACCTCGACCATCCCGACCACCTGCCCGTTCAACTCCGCGACGAGGATCGCGTCGCGGCCGGCTTCGGCGGTGAGCGCTGTCGTGAAGTGCTGGGCGACCGCCTCGCGCTGCGGCAGCCGGTAGACGTCCGGGTCCAGGGCGAGGTGCGCGGTGGCGTTCGCCAGGCGCAGCTCCACGAGTGCCGGTACGTCTGACAACTCCGCCGGTCGTACCGCCGGCCCGCTTCTCCGCATCACCGCGATGCTAGGGCACCCCGTTCCGGCCCGGCTAGGCTGGCGATCATGCGCATTGGCATCGTGATCCTGCCGGACCAGCGTTGGGCGGAGGCGCAGCGTCGCTGGCGGCAGGTCGACGAGTGGGGCTTCGACCACGCCTGGACGTACGACCACCTGGGCTGGCGGGACCTCGTCGACGGCCCGTGGTTCGACTCGATGGCCACGCTCACCGCCGCCGCCTCGGTGACCTCCCGCATCCGGCTGGGCACCCTCGTCGCGTCGCCGAACTTCCGGCACCCGGCCGCGTTCGCCCGGCAGATCACCACCGTGGACGACGTCTCGGCCGGTCGGCTGCTGCTCGGCCTGGGCGCGGGCGGCATCGGGTTCGACTCGGCGGTGCTGGGCGGCGAGACGCTGCCACCGCGCCAGCGGGTCGAACGGTTCGCCGAGTTCACCGAACTGCTGGACCTGATCCTTCGCGAGGACGGCACCACCTGGCGTGGTGACTGGTTCGCCGCCGTCGATGCCCGCAACAACCCCGGCTGCGTGCAGCAACCCCGGGTGCCGTTCGTGATGGCCGCCAACGGACCCCGGTCGATGCGGCTGGTGGCGCGCTTCGGTCAGGGCTGGGTGACCACCGGCACCGGTGACGACAACGACCTGGCCGGCTGGTGGGACAGCGTGGTCGCCCTCTCCGCGCGGATGGACCGGGCGCTGGCCGAGGCCGACCGCGATCCGGCCACCCTGGACCGTTATCTCTCACTGGACGCCGCGCCGGTCTTCTCGCTCAGCAGTGCGCAGTTCTTCGCCGATCAGGTCGGCCGGGCCGCCGACCTCGGCTTCACCGACGTGGTGACGCACTGGCCGCGGGCCAGCAGTTGGTACGCGGGCGACGAGGCCATCCTGGTGGACGTGGCGACAAGACTCCTCCCCGAGCTGCGCGGCTGACCACGCGCCCCCGCATCGCTGACGGTCGGGACAGCGCCAGCGGTCGGGACAGCGCCAGCGGTCGGGACAGCGGCGACGGTCGGGACAGCGCCGGCGGCGGACCGGTGGCGTCAGCTCGCGCTGCCGACGTGACCGGCTCAGGTGCCGAGGTCGCCGCTGGCCACGCCGCCCTCGCCGGCGGAGACCAGCCGTAGCCGGAGGCAGACGATCGGGGTGTCGCCGTCGACCGGGGTGCCGAGCCGCGCCCAGTAGGCCGAGTGCCCGGCCCGCCACTCCTCGATCGAGCGGTCACCCTCGCCCTCGGCGTGGGCGAAGTCCCAGGACACCTGCGCGAAGCGGACCACCTCCACCTCGGTGATCTCGACTACGCCGGCAAGTGCGTTGTCGTCGTCGACAAGCGCCAACCGTTCGCCGACGTGCTCCAACTCCTCGCCTTCCTCGGCGTACTCGGCGAGCCGCCCGGCCGTCGCCGTCTTCACCCCGGCGAGTACCAGGGTGTTGAGGGTCGTCCGCAGCTCACCCGGCGTGCCGAGGGCGAGGGTGCGCAGTTCACCGATCCGAGGCCACATCCTGCCGAGGCTAGGCCAGCACGGCTCAGCCCGCCGCCGCAATACGCAGTCAGGCGGGCAGATCCGCCGCGTTGATCAGGCCGGTGACGCGTAGCTCGGCCGCGACGTCCGGCGGGCAGTCGACGGCCACCACCGCCGTGCCCAGCACGTCGGCACCGCGTGCGGAGCAGATGTCGTACAGGGCGTGGAGTTGGGCGCCGGTACGCACCCAGTCGTCCACCACCAGGACCCGGTCGCCGGGGCCGAGGTGCCGGTCCCGGACGGCCAGGTCGACCCGCCGACCCCGGTAGTCCGGTGGGCTCTGCGCCCAGGTGAGCGGCCCGGCCGGCAACCGGCCGTCGCCGGGCTTGTGGGCGGCCACGAAGCCGACCCCGAGGGCGGTGGCGGCCAACGGCCCGAGCAGCAGCCCGGTGACCGCCGGGGCGAGCACCACCGTCGGCCTGGCGGCCCGGTACGGCGCGACCAGGGCCGGTCCGAGTTCGGCCAGCACCGCCGGGTCCCGCCACCAGCCGGAGATGTCGCTGACCAGGTGACTGCTGTCCGGTCCGGGGTCGATCCACTGGAACAGGGTGGCCAGGCGTGCGGTCAGCTCAGCGGGCATCCGCTCATCCTGCGGCACCCGTGGTCGGTGCGCCGGCACCCGGGCCGGCCGGCCCACCCCGGGTCGGATGATCGGCTACACGTACCAGTGCAATTACGGGCATACCACCATGATCACGTTGACGTCGGAAGTGCTTCTCTCGTTACGGTCCGACCCGGTTTGTTCAGACGACGAAAGGACCGGGCCGGTGGCAGCCAAGCACTCCCGTACCCGCATCTTCTCCTCTCCGGCGGGCATCGTGGCCACCGCGGCGGTCGGCGTCGCCCTCGCCGTCGGGGGCACGTTCGGTGCCGTGCAGCTGACCTCCGGCTCCGGCCAGGCGGAGCAGGCGAGCCTCGACCTCACCCCGAGCACCGCCGCGAGCAGCCTCACCCCCAGTTCCCCGGCCGTCTCCCCGACCGTCAGCCCGTCGCCGAGCGGGTCCGCCAGCCCGTCGGCCATCCGGTCGCAGCAGGCGGCCTCCCGGGGCAAGACCCGTACGGCGCCGCCGAAGCCGACGCCGAAGCCGACCGTGAAGAAGACCACCGCGGCAGCGAAGGTCCTGGAGAGCGGCTCGTGTGGCGCGTCGTTCTACTCCGACGGGCAGTTGACCGCCAACGGTGAGTCGTTCAACCCGAGCGCGCTCACCGCCGCGCACAAGACGCTGCCGTTCAACACCAAGGTCCGGGTGACCAACCCGGCAAACGGCAAGTCGGTAGTGGTGCGGATCAACGACCGCGGCCCGTTCATCGACGGCCGCTGCCTGGACCTCTCCCGGGCCGCGTTCGCCACCATCGCCTCGGTCGACGTGGGCGCGCTCACCGTCCGCTACGAGGTCCTCGGCTGACCGGGTCGGGTCGCGCCGATTCGGCCGGTCGACAGGGCCGGCCGGACAGAACCTTCTCGGACGACGGGTCAGGTTCATTCACCGACTCACGTGGATCAGGCAAACTGTCAGTCGTACCCACGCGACTCCTCCAGCCGGGCCGTCGCCCGCTGAGCCCCGGATCCCGCGCCGGCCTCGGCGCGGCCCTTGTCCTGCTCGGGATCGTGTCGGCGGTGGAGGCGGCGGACGGCCGGTTCGCGCACTACGTCGCACTGTTGTCGGCCGTACCGTGGTTGGCCGCCGCCGTGGCGTCCTGGCCGGTGGTGCTGGGGGTGGGCATCGTGGCGACCCTGACCGGTGCCGGCTTCGCCCTGACCGAGCCGAAGATGTCGATGATCACCCCGGTCAGCGTTGTCGCGGTCGCGGTCGCCACCGGATTGGCGGTGGCGGTGGCGTCGGTCCGGCAGCGGCAGGCGGAGCAGATCGTCGAGCTGACCAAACTCGCGTCGGTGGCCCAGCAGGCGGTGCTGCGTCCGCTCGGGCCCCAGGTCGGGACGCTCTCGGTGGCGGGACGCTACATCTCCTCCACCGCGACGGCCGAGATCGGTGGTGACCTGTACGAGGCGATCGACACGCCCTACGGCGTCCGCATGATCATCGGTGACGTGCGCGGCAAGGGTCTGGACGCGGTTCGGCTGGCGAGCATCGTTCTCGGCTCCTACCGGCACGTGGCGTACGAGCGGGCCGACCTGCGCGCCGTGGTCGCCGACCTGGACCGCGCGGTGGCTCGTAACGTCGGCGACGAGGACTTCGTGACCGCCGCGCTTGTCGAGGAGCGCGGCGGCACACTGACCATCGTCAACTGCGGGCATCCGTCACCGCTGCTGCTGCGCCGGGGTGCGGTGATTCCACTGGAACCACCGGCGCCGGCACCCCCGCTCGGATTCATGCCGGTGGTCCGCCCCCGGGTCGAGCGCCTGGAGCCGGGAGACCGGCTGCTGCTGTTCACCGACGGTCTCGGCGAGGCGCGGCGGGATGGTGAGTTCTTTCCCACCGCCGACCGCGCCTGGCGGCTGCTCGGTCACGGCACCGTCGCCGACGGGCTGGCCTCCCTGGAGACCGCCCTGGTCGAGTGGGTGCACGGCCGGCTCGACGACGACATCGCCCTGGTGCTGATGGAGTACGTCGGTGCCCGTACCGGCGCGGCGGCGGCCGTACCGAGTTGGGAGTTCGGCGCCGCCGAGAGCTGACCCGAGCGGAGTGTGTAATCGCCGTCACTTGGCTCATCCGCTTGTCGCTGCCTACCCGCGAGTAATACAGTCGGGGTTACTGATCGGTAACACCTGTCCGGAAGCGGGGCCAGTGAGCATGACCCACTACAAGAGCAACCTGCGGGACCTTGAGTTCAACCTGTTCGAGGTCTTCGGTGCCGACCGGTCGTTCGGCCAGGAGCCGTACTCGGATCTCGACACCGACACCGCCCGCACGTTCCTCGCCGAGCTGGACCGCCTCGCTCGCGGGGAGCTCGCCGCCAGCTACACGGACAGTGACCGCAACCCGCCGGTGTTCGACCCGGCCACCCACACCGCGCCGCTGCCGGCGTCGTTCAAGAAGTCGTACCAGGCATTCATGGACTCCGAGTTCTGGCGCCTGGACCTGCCGCCGCACCTGGGCGGCACCAACGCGCCCCGCGCCCTCTGGTGGGCGATGGCCGAACTGGTGCTCGGCTCCAACGCCCCGATCTGGATGTACGCCTCCGGCCCCTCCTTCGCGCACGTCCTGGAGGTCGAGGGCAACGAGCAGCAGAAGCGGTGGGCCAAGCTCTTCATCGACAAGCAGTGGGGCTCCACGATGGTGCTCACCGAGCCGGACGCCGGCTCGGACGTCGGCGCCGGCCGCGCCCGCGCGATCCAGCAGCCCGACGGTTCCTGGCACATCGAGGGCGTGAAGCGCTTCATCACCTCGGGCGAGCACGACCTGAGTGACAACATCGTGCACTACGTGCTGGCCCGCCCGGTCGGGGTGGAGGGCGTCGGTGGCCCCGGCACCAAGGGTCTGTCGCTCTTCGTGGTGCCGAAGTTCCACTTCGACGAGACCACCGGCGAGCTGGGTGAACGCAACGGCGTCTACACCACGAACGTCGAGCACAAGATGGGCCTGAAGGTCTCCAACACCTGCGAGCTGACCTTCGGCGAGCACGGCGTACCGGCCAAGGGCTGGCTGCTCGGCGACAAGCACGACGGCATCCGGCAGATGTTCATGATCATCGAGTACGCCCGGATGCTCGTGGGCACCAAGGCCATCGCCACCCTCTCCACCGGCTACCTCAACGCTTTGGAGTACGCGAAGAGCCGGGTGCAGGGCGCCGACCTGATCCAGCAGGCGGACAAGACCGCCCCGCGGGTCACCATCACCCACCACCCGGACGTCCGCCGCTCGCTGCTGCTGCAGAAGTCGTACGCCGAAGGTCTCCGTGCCCTTGTCCTCTACACCGCCAGCTGGCAGGACAAGGTCGCCATCGCCGAGGCCGCCGGCGACGAGAAGGCCACCAAGCTTGCCAAGCGGGTGAACGACCTGCTGTTGCCGCTGGTCAAGGGCGTCGGCTCGGAGCGGGCCTACGAGCTGCTCGGGCACGAGGCCCTGCAGACCTTCGGCGGCTCCGGGTTCCTGCAGGACTACCCGCTGGAGCAGTACGTCCGGGACGCGAAGATCGACACCCTGTACGAGGGCACCACCGCCATCCAGAGCCTGGACCTGATCTTCCGCAAGATCGTCCGCGACAACGGCAAGGCGCTGATGGCGGTAGCCAGCGAGATCCAGGAATTCATCTCCTCCGAGGCGGGCAACGGCCAGCTCAAGGAGGAGCGGCAGGCGCTTGGCAAGGCGCTCGTCGAGGTCCAGAACATCCTGGGCGTCATGACCGGCTGGCTGGGCGAGGCGCAGGGCGGCGACACCCGCGCGCTCTACAAGGTCGGGCTGAGCAGCCGGCGGTTCCTACTGGCGATCGGCGACCTGGTGGTCGGCTGGCTGCTGCAGAAGCAGGCCGACGTGGCGCTGAAGGCGTTGGCCGGCGAGGTCACCGCCAGCGACAAGGCGTTCTACACCGGCAAGGTGGCCGCCGCCCGCTTCTTCGCCCGCGAGGTGCTGCCCCGCATCGGCGCCGACCGGCGGATCATCGAGGGCACCGATCTCGACATCATGGACCTCCCGGAGGAGGCCTTCTGACCGCACCACGGCACGGCTGACGGTTCCGGGTCGCACCACCCGGTACCGACACCGACGGCCGGCGAGGGCGACATGCCCCGCCGGCCGTCGCCGCGTCCGGGTCCGGGGCCGCCGCGCGTCGCCGACAGAGCGGGGTGGCGGCTCCGGATCGCGGCGGCTCCGGACCGGCCTCGTCGCGTCGGACGGCCCGGCTGCGAGGGCCGGCACGCATTGGGCCAGCCCCGCCGGGTATGCCGGCGTCGTGGCGGGTAACCGTCGCGTGACCTCGAAAGGGAACGCCCAGAGCCACCGCACGGGGGAGTGCAGCGCACATGGGTGTAGGAAGCGGCATTTTTCTCATCGCGATCGGCGCGATCCTGACCTTCGCACTGAGGGCCAACGTCTGGTGGATCGACGTGCGGGCGGTCGGCTGGGTCTTCATCCTGGCCGGGCTGGCCGTACTGCTGACCACTGTCTGGTTCTGGCAGGACCGGCGCAAGCGGGCCCGGACCCTCATCGTCGAGGAGAACCGGCTCTCCCATCCGACGGCGATGATGCCGCCACCGCCAGACCCACCGCCACCAACCGCGCCGCCGTCCTGACGCCGGCACATCCCGCTGAGCCACCCGTCGATGATCGACGGGTGGCTCAGCCGCGTGCGATGTGACGGGCCGAGACCGGCGCTCCCGCCGGCGCCAACTCCATCCAGGCGAACCGGCCACGGTGCACCGACAGTTCGGCGGTCCGCAAACCCTCATCTGGCGCACCTGTCGGGTCGAGGAGGCCCGCGAACAGCGATATGCCCGGGTTGTGGGCAATCAACAGGGCGGTCCGGGCCGCTGCGTCGACCGTACGCACCAGCGCCAACAACTCCTCCGGGTGGGCGTCGTACGCGCCGGGCTCGTAACGAACAGTTGGCCGCGGACCGGCCGGGCCACCCTCCGGTGGCGTGCCGGTCATCCCCATCGCCACCCCGTGCCAGGTCTGCCGGGTACGTCTCGCCGTCGAGCAGATCACCACGTCCGGCAGCAACCCGTGGTGCGCCAGCCAGGCACCCGCCGCTGCCGCGTCCGCCTCCCCACGGGCACTGAGTGGGCGCTCGGCATCATCTGCCGCGTCACTGCCCTGCTCGGCCTTCGCGTGCCGCAGCAACACCAGAGTCCGCATCTCGGAGTCAGCGTCCGTCATGCCCCCAGCTTGCCCGATTGGCGATCTCTGTGCCTGGGTAAGTCGATGGATGCCGCACCCCTACCGACGGCCGCGGCGCGTCGTACGCCAGGTTAGAGCCGAGGAGCGAGACATGGGCATTGGTGGCAGCATCTTCTTGATCGCGCTGGGCGCGATCCTCGCGTTCGCCGTGGACGCCGATCTGGGCTGGCTGAACCTGTCAGTGGTCGGCTGGGTGCTGATGCTGGCCGGTGTCGCCGGCCTGATCGCCACCCTCTACTTCTGGAACAGCCGCCGTCGCACAGTGGTCGCCGCACCGGTCCGCGAGGAGCGCGTGGTGGCTGACCGGGTCGTGCCGGTCCAGGACAACCAGGTTGTGCAGGAGTACCGCGAGGTGCGTCGGCCGGGCCGGCCGGTCTGATCCTCGCTCGCGAACTCCGGGGTCCCGCAGCGTCGCGGGGCCCCGGCTCGCGTATTGGCCCGGCGTCGCGGACGGTCCCGGGCTTCGTCGGCCCGGAAGGTCAGGCGAACAGCGCGAGGTAGATCGCGATGTGGTGGCAGAGCGCTGCCAGCAGCGTGCAGGCGTGGAAGAACTCGTGGTGACCGAAGACGGTCGGCCACGGATTGGGCCGGCGCAACGCGTAACAGACCGCGCCGGCGCTGTAGATCGCGCCACCGGCGATCAGCAAGACCAGTGCCGCGACGCCGCCACCGTGCAGGATCTCCGGCAGCATGGCCACCGCCACCCAGCCCAGCGCCAGGTATAGCGGCGCGGACACCCAGCGCGGCGCGTGCGGCCAGACCATCGTGACCGCAACGCCGGCCAGCGCACCACCCCAGACCAGGGCCAGCATCACGGTGGCCGGCCGGGGCGCGAGCAGCATCGTGCAGAGCGGTGTGTACGTGCCGGCGATGAACACGAAGATCATCGAATGGTCCATCCGGCGCATCACCTGGTAGCCGCGCTCCGACCACACCCGACGGTGGTAGAGCGCGCTGGTGCCGAAGAGCCCACACACCGTGACGCTGTAGATCAGGCAGCTGACCAGGGGTGCCCACCCCGGGCGGGTGGCGGCGATCGAGCACAGCACGATGCCGCAGATCACGGCCACGAAGAAGGCGTACGTGTGTAGCCAGCCGCGCATCCGGGGCTTACCGATGTCGACCGGCTTCAGGCGAAGCGGGGCGGAAGTGCTCACACAGTCAGGTTACGGCACCGTAGGTTACTTGCAAGTAGTGGTGTAGGTGACGCCTGGCACCGTCATCGTGAACTCCGTACCGGCACGACATCGGCGAGGATGAGCGGATGCGGATCCGACCCGTCGGGGCGCGAGCCCTGCTCCTCGACTGCACCGCCCCCGCCGGCACTTCCGACGCCGCGCTCGTGGAAGCGTGGCGGGCCGAGCTGTGGCGGCGTCGGGCACAGGGTGACCTGGTCGCCGTCGAGATCGTCCCTGCAGCCAGCACGGTCCTGCTCGACGGCCTGCCCGACCCGGCCGGCACGGCCGAGCAGTTGGCCCGATGGGCACCCGGCGTCACAGCGGTGGGCATTGTCGGGGCCAGCGGCGGCGGGGCGGGCGGCCGTGCCGGTGCCGCGGCGGACGTGGTCGTGCCTGTCGTCTTCGACGGACCGGACCTGCCGGTGGTGGCCGAGCAGTGGGGCGTCGACGTGCCGACAGTGCTACGCCGGCTGACCGGCACCCGGTTCCGGGTCGCGTTCTGCGGCTTCGCCCCCGGGTTTCCCTACCTGACCGGGCTGCCCGACGAGTTGGCGCTGCCCCGGCTCGCCACCCCCCGCCCCCGGGTGCCGGCCGGATCGGTCGCGCTGGCCGGCCCGTACGCGGGCATCTACCCGAGCGCGTCCCCCGGAGGGTGGCTCTTGGTCGGCCGGACCGAGCTGGTCCTCTTCGACGTGCACGCCGATCCCCCGGCCCGACTCGGACCCGGCACCCAGGTCCGGATGGCGGCGACATGACCCGTCCGGCCGCTGTCGAAGTGCTGCGCGCCGGTGCGCTCACCACCGTGCAGGATCTGGGCCGGCCCGGTTGGGCGCACCTGGGCGTACCCCGCTCCGGTGCCCTCGACCCGGCGGCGCTGCGGCTGGCCAACCGGCTGGTCGGAAACCCGGAGCACGCCGCGGGCCTGGAGGTCACCCTGTCCGGTTGCACACTGCGGCTGACCCGGGCCACCACTGTGGCAATCACCGGGGCCGAGGTGACGGTCCAGGCGGGCGATCGACCCGGCGACACCGGACGACCACTCACCGTGCCGGCCGGGACAGTGCTGCGGATCGGCCCGGCCCGTCGGGGCGTACGGAGTTGGTTGGCGGTGGCGGGTGGCATCGACGTGTCGCCGGTACTCGGCAGTCGGGCCACCGACACCCTCGCCGGGCTCGGGCCGGCTCCGCTGCGCGACGGCGACCGGCTGCCGCTCGGCGAGCCCCACGGCCCGCCCGCGCCGGTGGACCTGACCGTCACCGCCGCGCCGGCGTCGGAACTGCACCTGCTGCTGCATCCCGGCCCTCGGGAGGACTGGTTCACGCCGACCGCGTTCGACAGGCTGTTCGGCACCGCGTACACCGTCAGCCCGGTGAGCAACCGGGTCGGGGCGCGGCTCGCCGGCGCGGCGCTGCCCCGCGCGGTGGCCGGCGAACTGCCGAGCGAGGGCATCGTGCTCGGCGCGGTGCAGGTGCCGGCGGACGGACAGCCCCTGATCTTCCTCGCCGACCATCCGACCACCGGTGGATACCCCGTCATCGGGGTGGTCAGCGACGTGACAGCGCTCGCGCAGGCCCGGCCAGGTACTACCGTCAGATTCCATGGACCTCAACGCTGACCTGGGTGAGGGATTCGGCATCTGGCGGCTCGGCGACGACGAGGCGCTGCTGAGCCTCGTCACCTCCGCCAACGTCGCCTGCGGCTTCCACGGTGGCGACCCGTCCACCATGCGGCGGGTCTGCGAGGGCGCCGCGCGACGGGGGGTCGCGGTGGGCGCGCAGGTCGGCTACCGGGACCTGGCCGGCTTCGGTCGACGGCACATCGCGTACGACTTCGCCGAACTACGCGACGAGGTGACCTACCAACTGGGGGCGCTCGACGCGTTCTGCCGGCTGTTCGGCACCCGGGTCCGCTACCTCAAACCGCACGGCGCGCTCTACCACGCAGCCAGCACCAACGAATCCCAGGCGGCGGCGGTGGTCGCGGCGGTCACCGGTTACGACCCCGAGCTGCCGGTGCTCTGCCTACCCGGGTCGACGCTCGCCCAACTCGCTGTCGGCGCGGGCCTGCCGGTCGTCGCGGAGGCCTTCGCCGACCGTGCCTACCTGCCCAACGGGGCGCTGGTGCCGCGCGGCACACCCGGCGCGGTGATCACCGACCCGGAGCAGGTGGCGGAACGGGCGGCGCGGATGGCCACCGAACGGATCGTGGTGGCGGTGGACGGCACCGTCATCCCCTGCTCGGTCGACTCGATCTGCGTGCACGGCGACACCCCGGGCGCGGTCTCCGCCGCCGAGTTGGTCCGCGCCACCCTCATCGACGCCGACGTGTCCCTGGCACCGTTCGCGTGAGAGGAGGGGCCCGCACGGGCCCCTCCACACGTCAGGCGTCCAGGCCGCGGAGGACCAGCGGGAGTCGGGTCACCGCACCGTCGACGACCCGGACCGGTACGCCCCAGTCCTGCCGGGTCAGGTGGCACGCCGCGTGTTCGACGTCCGCGTCGCAGGTGGCCGCCTGGGCGGTCACCTGCAACACCCCGGCGGTGACCTCGCTGTTGAGCACCAGCCGACGGGACAGGTCGGTGCCCGTGCCCGCACCCTCCACCAGCAGCTCCGGCGGTGACGCGGAGACCACCAACCGGGTCGACGGCCCGAACGTCTCGTCCAGCTTCTGCCCCGGCGCGGGGGTGAAGACGATGTCCAGGGTGACCTCACCGGCCGCGACGTCGGTCGGCTTGCGCTCGGTGCGGTGCCGGGGGCCGTCGACAGTGCTGGCACCGGCCGCCGACAGGGCACCCGGGGCGAGCCGGGTCAGCCGGTGCGCGGCGGACTCCACCACCAGCACCTCGCCGGCCGGGGTGAGCACCAGGTCGCTCGGCTCGGCCAACCCGTCGGCGACTGTGGAGACCTGGTTGGTGGCCGGGTCGAAGCGACGAACCGCGCCGTTGTACGTGTCCGCGATCAGCACCGAGCCGTCCGGCAGGGCGCACACACCGAGCGGGTGTTGCAGTAGCGCCGACTCCGCCGGACCGTCCACGTGCCCGAAGTCGAACAGGCCCTGCCCGACGGCGGTGCCCAGCACACCGTTCTCGACGTACCGCAGAGCACTGGTCTCGCTGTCGGCGATCCACAGCCGCGCACCGTCGGCGGAGACGGAGAGCCCGGACGGCTGCGCCATCCACGCCTCGGCCAGTGGGCCGTCGCGCAGCGCCTCGACAGTGGTGCCGGCGTACATGCCGGCGGTCCGCTTGATCGGGTCGAACCACCACAGCTGGTGGATACCGGCCATCGCGATGATCAACTTGTCGTCGTACCAGGCCAGGTCCCACGGGGACGAGAGATCCACAGCGAGGGCGTCGTGGGCGTGGTCGTCGACCTCGGCACGCCACTGCCGGCCGCTGCCGGCCACGGTGACCACCTCGCCGGACTCCAGCCGCACACCGCGCAGCAGGTGGTTGACGGTGTCGGCCACCACCAGGTCGTAGCCGGCGACCTCGGCGACATGCGTGGGCAGCAGGCACACCCCCTGCGGCTCGGAGAACGTCGCCGCAGGAGCCAGCCCGTCGACCCGGCCCCGCTCGCCCGAGCCGATCCGACGCACCGGCGTCTCGCCGTCGGGAGCAACCTCGACAAGTGAGTGCCGGGCCGAGTCCGAGACCAGCAGGTTCCCGTTCGGCAGCAGCGCCGCCTTACCCGGGAAGCGCAGCGCCGTCTCCGGGGCCGGCGGCGGAACGTACGGGCCGTCGCCCCGGTGCAGGGTGCCCTTGGCCTCGTGGGTGGCGATCAGCTCGTCGATCAACCGGGCCAGCCCCTCGGCGTGACCCTCGCCCGCCATGGTGGCCACCACGTAACCCTCGGGGTCGATCACCGAGAGGGTCGGCCAGGCCCGGGCCGCGTACTGCTGCCACATGTCCATCTCAGGATCGTCGAGTACGGGGTGGTGCACCCCGTACCGCTCGACAGCCGCGACGAGCGCGTCGGCGTCCTTCTCGTGCTCGAACTTCGGCGAGTGCACACCGATCACGACGAGCACGTCGCCGTACTTCTCCTCAAGCGGGCGCAGTTCGTCGAGCACGTGCAGGCAGTTGATGCAGCAGAACGTCCAAAAGTCCGCGACCACGATCTTGCCGCGAAGGTCCTGCAAGGTCAGGTTCCGTCCGCCCGTGTTGAGCCACTGGCGGCCCCGCAGTTCGGGCGCACGTACACGCGCTGTCGTTCCCATGCCTGCCAGCCTGCCACGCCGCAGTCCCGACCGCCGTGACCCGGGCGACAGACCGCTGAGCAGTCCCCGCCCGCGCCGCCCTCGTCGCGCTCCCGACGCCTCGCGGCGTATTCACGGACCTCGACCGCGTCGGTCGGGGACGGGTTACGCCTGGCCATGGGCGTTGCGCCGCCGCGGCGGGTACGACGACGGCGGGGCCACGGTTGCCCGTGACCCCGCCGTCGGTGGAGTTACTTGGTGGCCGGCTTGAGGCAGAGCACCCTGTTGGTGCCGCTACCCGGCAACACCACGTGGGGCTGCGTCGGGTCGGCGCACTTCTCCTTGGCGTCCACCTTGGAGACGACAGTGAAGGAACCGGCCTCGCCGCAGGTTGCCGCCGATGCGCCACCCTGACCGGACTGCTTCACGCAGCTGCCGACCGCGGGGTCGAAGGCCGGGGTGTCTTCCTTGCCGACCTTCCCGAGGAGCAGCAGCAGGCCGAGCGGCACCGCCAGGATGAGCACCGCGGCGATCAATACCGCGGCCAGCACCCGACCGTTGCGTACCTTCGGCGCCGGTGCCTCCGTCTTGGGCTCCTCGGCGTCCGGCTTGAACGCGTCGAACCGGCCCTGATCCGACTTGCCGGGCTCCTGGCCCCAGGACGGCGCGGGCTGCTGCGGTGGCGGGAAGGCCGGCGGGAAGCTGCCGCCCGGTCCCGACTCGATCGGGGGCCCGCCGAAGCCGGGCCCGTTGGGGCCCGGTCCGCCGTAGTTCGTCGCACCGAACGTCGACGTGCCGCCGACCGCTGCGGTGCCGGCGGCGGACGATCCGGCGCCGCCGAACTGGTCGGCCGGCCGCTCGGCGCCGCCGTGCGGCCGGGTGCCGTTCATCGGCCGGTTGTTGCTGGGCGCGTCGACGAAGGAAGGCACACCGGGCGGGAACGCCGGCGGCGGTGCCGCAGCCTCACCGAACGCGTTCGGGGCGGGCTGCCGGTCGTCGAAGCGCGGCTCGGCAGCGGGCTCGCCGCCCCAGCCGGGGCTGATCTGCCGCTGCGGGTCGTTCTGCCAGTCAGGTGCGACCTGACGGGGGGAGTCGTTCTGCCACTCCGGTGCGACCTGCCGCTGGGCATCGTGCTGCCACTCCGGTGCCGACTGGCGGTCGGCAGCCGGGTCGGCCTGGAACGCCTCCGGCTCCGGCTCGTTCTCCGGCTCGGTTCGCGCCGGCCGACCGTACACCCGGGGTTGTGGTGTGGCAGTGCCGGTCGGGCGGATGGCCTGGTCGGTCGGGGGCATCACCCGGCTGGCCAGCGGCACCGAAGCGCTCGCCGTGGCCCGGGCCGCCGCGCTGGCTGCCGACTCGGCGTCCGACACCGGCACCACCGCGCGACCCGCTCCGGACTCCGGAGAGGTACGCGGTGCGGGCACCACCGCGGCATTGGCGGGGGCATCCTCGGCGCGGCCCCAACCGGCCGGGTCCGCCTCGTACTGCGCGGCGGCGTCCGGGGTCTCCCGCTCGGCGTACGCGGGCTGCTCAGGGATCGGTGCGAACTGGGCCTGGGGTGCGTAGTCGGTCGGCGGGGCAGCCGCCAGGCTGGCGCCCGGCACCCGTTGCTCCTGCGGCGGCAGCGGCACCGCGTTCGCCGGTGAGATGCCCGGCGCGGGCCCGGGTTGGTAGGCCGGCGCCTCGTCGCCCCGGTCCGCCTCCCAGCCGCCGCGGGCCTGCGCGGAGGCTTCCGCCTCGGCGCGACCCCACACCTCGCCGGGTGCCCACGGCTCGACCTCGGCCGGGCCATCCTTGCCGGGCACGCTGGCGCTGGCGCGGGAGGGCAGGGCGCTCTGCGCCGGGGGGGTCCACCCGACCTGCTCCGGCCGCTCGGCGGGCTGGTCCTGCGGCGGGAGCACCCAGTCGGGCTGCTGCGGACGGCTCTCGGCATCGCCCCAGACGGCCGGTTGCGCGGGCTGGTCCGGCTGTTGCTGGGCGGCCCAGCCACCGGAGCGGACCGGGTCGTCCTGACCGGGCCAGTTCGTCGCCGGTGCCGGCACCTGCGCCGCGCCACGGGCCGCGTTGGGCTGAGCGGCCTGACCCCACCCGGGGGCGGGCTGCTCGGCGGGTTCGGCGGACTGACCCCAGGCCGGCGGCGACTGCTCAGCCGGCGTCCACACTGGCTGGTCGTCGCGTCCCGCTGCGGTGGCAGGCCAGCCGCCGTTGCCTGATGACTCGTCCTGCGGAGCGCTGCGGGACCAGTTGGCGGCCGGCTGCGGCTCGGCCTGCTGGCCCTGGGCTCCGTGCCAGTCAGCGGCGGGCGGGTTGTTCTGCGCCGCACCACCCCAGCCACCGGCAGCGGCCGGATCTTCCTGGGCGGGCCAGGCGGTGGTGGCCGGCGGCACCTGCGCGGCGCCCCGCGCGGGCTGCTGGGCCTGCGCCCAGTCGGGCTGCTCGGCCGCGTTCGGGGTCCAGGAGGGGGCGGGCGTGCCCTGCTCAGCGGGCGTCCAGCCCTGCTGTTGGGGTGCGGCCCAGGCCGGCTGCGCCGGGGCTGGTGTGCCCTCGCTGCCGGGCCAGGTGCCGGGCTGCTGTTGCGGCGGCTCGCTCACGCCACCGCCGGCCGCCCACGCCGGCTGCGGCGGGTCGTTCGGCTGTGCGGTGGGGGCGGCGCCCCAGGCGGGTTGCGGCGGGTCGGTTGGCTGTGGGGCAGCGGCGGCGCCCCAGGCGGGTTGCGGCGGGTCGTTCGGCTGTGCGGTGGGGGCGGCGCCCCAGGCGGGCTGCGGCGGGTCGGTTGGCTGTGGGGCAGCGACGGCACCCCAGGCGGGGGCCGGCGGTTGCTCGGACTGGGTCGCCCATGCCGGCGTCGACGCGTCGGGCCGCGCCGGTGGCGGGGGTGCCCAGCCCAGGTCGGGGCCGGCGGCGTTGTGGCCGTTGTCCGGCTGCGCCGGGCGGTCGCCGTACGGCGCCGGTCCGCCGGCGCCCGGTGACACCTCGTCCGGCTCATGGCCGGTGCGGTGCGGGCCCTCGGACGTCATGGGTGCGCCTCCTCCATCACATGTCGGCTCGCCGGTGCCGATCGGTCTCCTCGGCATGGCTGCCGGCGTCACCGGCGTACCGCTGTGCCGGCTCCCCGCACGGTATCGGGTGGTGGCACGGCACGTCCAAGGAGCACCGGTCGTCACTCCGCGTGGCCGGTCGGTGTCGAGCAGCTTCGGACTGCTCGGCCTCTGCCGGGTCGGCGGGCGGCGACCGAAGCCCACCGTACCGGGCGCTGCGGCAGGGCGGAATCCCGGTGGCGGGTGGCCGGGAACGCCGATGGCCCACCCGGTGGGCCGGGTGGGCCATCGATCTGGAGGAGGTGCGGAATGTCGTGGAGCGTCAGCTCATGTGACGCTGGGCGATGACGAGGAGTTCCTCGCGAACTGCCGGCGTGTTCGCCGAGCGCAGCGCGTGCTCGATGGCACGGGCGCGGCGGGTGGCGTCGCGGTGGTTGCGGATTCGCTCGATCATGCTCATTGGTGGGTCCCCCTAGCTATTCGGTTGTCAGCCCCTGATGCATCTATTCAACAGCAGAACCCCGCCAACTTCCATCGATTATTAGGTGAGCTGAGACACCTGCCTAACAATCAAAGGTCAACAGGCTGTCTGGCCGATGCTTTCGTCGCCTCAACGACACGGCCGGTGTGCCGGGCGTTAACCCGTGGCACACCGGCCGTGGCTGGCGTATCGACGATCAAGTCCAGGCGAGCAGCGCCGCCTCCGGATCCGCCAGGAAGTCACCGACGTCGCGGAGGAACTTCGAGCCCAACTCACCGTCGATGATCCGGTGGTCGAAGCTCAGCCCCAGCGTGGTGACCTGACGCACCTTGACCTTGCCCTTGTGTACCCAGGGCATCTCCCGTACCGCGCCGAAGGCCAGGATCGCGGACTCACCAGGCGGCAGGATCGGCGTGCCGGTGTCCACGCCGAACACACCGACGTTGGTGATGGTCAGGGTGCCGCCGGACATGGCCGCCGGCGAGGTGCGGCCGGACTTCGCCGTCTGCACCAGGTCGGTGAGCGCGTCCGCCAGCTCCCGCAACGAGAGTCGGCCGGCGTCCTTGACGTTGGGCACGATCAGACCGCGCTCGGTGGCCGCCGCGATGCCGAGGTTGACGTACTCCTTCACCACGATCTCGTCGCCGGCCCACGTCGAGTTGACCATCGGGTGCCGCTTGACCGCCAGCAGCACCGCCTTCGCCACCAGCAGCAGCGGCGAGACCCGCACCTCGCGCCACTCCCGCCGACCCCGCAGGCGCTCAAGTGCCTTCATCGCCCGGGTCACGTCGACGGTCAGGAACTCCGTCACGTGCGGTGCGGTGAACGCCGAGCGGGACATGTTCTCGGCGGTGAGCTTGCGGACCCCCTTGACCGGGATGCGTTGCTCCCGGTCGGTGCCGAAGCTCGCGGCGCTCGTCGCCACCGGCGTGACGGTGACCGGCTCGGCGGCCGGGGCCACCCCACTGGCCGCCTGCTGCACGTCCTCCCGGGTGATCGAGCCCAGCGGCCCCGACCCGGTGAGCGTGCGCAGGTCCACGCCAAGATCCTTGGCAAGCTTCCGCACCGGAGGCTTGGCAAGCACAACCCCGTCGCGCCCAAGGCTCACCCCATCGCGTCGATCATGGATTTGTGGTGCCGGAGTTGCAGGGGTAGTAGCGGGTTTGTCCCCCACCACAAGTCCATGATCGACGGCGGCGGGGGTGGGGGTGGGGGTGGGGGTGGGGGTGGGGGGCGCGTTTTTGCGGGGGCGGCGTTTTGCGGCGGTGGTGCGGGGGCCGTAGCCGACTAGCACCGCAGTGCGGCCGCCCGGGGCGGCGCCACCGATCAGGCCCGGCTCCACCATGCCCTCGGCCGGCGCCACCTCCACCGCCGCCAGCGAAGCCGCCGACGGGGTGGGCAGGTCACCGCTGGGCGTGGCAGTGGTCGACGGTGCCGCCAACGGGCCGGCACCGGGGTCGGTGTCGATCGCGATGATCGGCGTACCGACCTCGACAGTGGTGCCCTCCGGGTGGTGGATCGCCTGCACCTGCCCGGCCCACTTCGCCGGGATCTCCACCGCCGCCTTGGCCGTCTCCACCTCGACGATCGGCTGGTTCAGCTCGATGGTGTCGCCGACCTTGACCAGCCAGGCCAGGATCTCGCCCTCGGTCAGGCCCTCGCCCAGGTCGGGCAGGTTGAACGTCTTGATCCGGGACATGTCGCTCACCAGCCGAAGGTGCGGTCGACGGCGTCGAGCACCCGGTCGAGGTCGGGCAGGTATTCCTCTTCCACCCGGGCTGCCGGGTAGGGGGTGTCGAAGCCGGTGACCCGCAGCACGGGCGACTCAAGCGAGTAGAAGCACTCCTCGGTGATCCGGGCGGCCAGCTCGGCGCCGAGGCCGATGTTGGACGGCGCCTCGTGCACCACTACCGCGCGGCCGGTGCGCTTCACCGACTCGTACGCCGCCGCCAGATCCAGCGGGGAGAGCGAACGCAGGTCGATGACCTCCAGCTCCCGGCCGTCCTCCGCGGCGGCGGTCGCCGCCTCCAGGCAGGTGCGCACCATCGGCCCGTAGGCCAGCACCGTCACGTCGGTGCCGGGCCGCACCACGCGGGCCGAGTGCAGGGGGTACGCCTCGGACAGCGGCGCGTCCAGGTCGACCTGCCCCTTCTCCCAGTAGCGCCGCTTGGGCTCCAGGAAGACGATCGGGTCGTCCGAGGCGACCGCCTGCTGGATCATCACGTACGCGTCCTGCGGGTTGGCGCAGGTCACCACCTTCAGGCCAGCCGTGTGCGCGAAGTACGCCTCGGGCGACTCGGAGTGGTGCTCGACAGCGCCGATGCCACCGCCGTACGGGATCCGGATCACCATCGGGATGCTGAGCTTGCCGCCCGAGCGGTAGTGCATCTTCGCCACCTGCGACACGATCTGGTCGTACGCGGGGTAGACGAAGCCGTCGAACTGGATCTCGCAGATCGGCCGGTAGCCGCGGATGGCCAGACCGACGGCGGTGCCGATGATGCCGGACTCGGCAAGCGGGGTGTCGATCACCCGCTGGTCGCCGAAGTCCTTCTGGAGCCCGTCGGTGATCCGGAAGACGCCGCCGAGCTTGCCGACGTCCTCGCCCATGATGATGACCTTGGAGTCGTTCTCCAGGGCGCGGCGCAGGCCGGTGTTGAGGGCCTTGCCGATGGTGAGCGTCTCAGTGGCCATCAGTGGGCGCTCCCCTCGAAGGACTCCATGTAGCGGCTGAACTGCGCACGTTGCTTGTCGAGCAGTGGAGAACCGTTCGGGTAGACGTGGTCGAACATCGTCACCGGCTCGGGGTTGGGCATGTCGAGCACCCGCTCACGCAGATGCACCGACTCCCGGCGCGCCTGTTCGTCGACCTCGGCGAAGAAGGCCGCGTCGGCGATCTGCTGCTTCTCCAGGAAGGCCTTGACCCGGGCGATCGGGTCCTTGGCCTGCCACGCCTCGACCTCGCTGGCGATCCGGTAGCGGGTCGGGTCGTCGGAGGTGGTGTGCGCACCCATCCGGTAGGTGTACGCCTCGATCAGGCTCGGGCCCTGCCCGTGGCGGGCGTTGTCAAGCGCCGTGCGGGTGACCGCGTACGAGGCCAGCACGTCGTTGCCGTCCACGCGTACGCCGGGGAAGCCGAAGCCGGCGGCCCGCTGGTAGAGCGGAACCCGGGTCTGCCGCTCGAGCGGCTCGGAGATCGCGTACTGGTTGTTCTGGCAGAAGAACACGAGCGGGGCGTTGAACACGCTCGCCCAGACGAACGCCTCGTTCACGTCGCCCTGGCTGGTGGCCCCGTCGCCGAAGTAGGCGATGACCGCCTCGCCGTCGTCGGTGCCGGTCTTGCCGTCCATGGTGATGCCCATGGCGTATCCGGTCGCGTGCAGGGTCTGCGCGCCGATGACGATCGTGTACATGTTGAACTTGAACTCGTTCGGGTCCCAACCGCCCTGGTCGACACCGCGGAACAGGCCGAGCGGCATGATCGGGTCGATGCCCCGGCAGTAGAGGACGCCGTGCTCCCGGTAGGTCGGGAAGGCCATGTCCTGCGTTCGTAGCGCCCGTCCCGAACCAACCTGGGCGGCCTCCTGGCCGAGCAGGCTGGCCCAGAGGCCCAGCTCGCCCTGGCGCTGGAGAGCGGTCGCCTCGGCGTCCAGCTTGCGGACCAGCACCAGATCGCGGTAGAGGCCGCGGTATTCCTCGTCGGTGAAGTCGACGCGGTATTCGGTGCCGTCCGGCCCGGTGACGCTGTCGATCCGCTCGCCGTCGGGGGTGAGCAACTGCACCAGCTCGGGATCGCCGGCCGTGCCCTTCTTGGAGCGGGGTGCCGCCCGCCTGCTGCGGGTGGTGCCCCCGGGGTCGCCCTTTGCCATCGGTCTCTCCCTGTCGTGTCTGCGTCGGCACCGGGGGGTCACCCGGCCACGCAACTCGTGCGCCTGCCCGGCTCTTGCCGGACCGGTTCCTGGCGGCCGCGCCTAGCCCCGGTGGGGGTTGCCGCACGGCATGAGCCGGGTTCTGGCCGAACCCGGATCGGGAGCGCCGGCGCCGGGCCGCGCCTGCCGCGAGGGTGCGCGGAGGTCACGGCTGCGTTGCCGTCGTGCTCCATATTCGCAGAGCAGGTGAGCGCGCCCACAGTACGCCCGCCCCGGATTCCGACCACCCACCCTTTACTGCTGTTTGTCGCCCTCCTGCCGGCCTGCCGTTCCGAGACGTTCCGGCGATGATTCGTCACGGTTCGGTCAGGCCGGCGTGTCGACACGCGGTGGAGGTTGGCTGACGGAGGGTAACTGGGCCAGGCTGATTCCTGCGCGATCACGTTTATCGGGTTATATGCCGGATTTGTGGCTCATGGCGACGAGCCCGGCGACGGGGGGCGGCCAGGCGTTCGCACGGCGTCCATCCGTGTCCTGCGGCGGCCGACGACAAGGGGTGTGCGGTGCACGAGCCAGCTGACGGTCCAGGCCCACCAGCACTCGGCCGGCATCGGTCGACCGGTGGCTACCGCCGAATGGTCGGCGTCCACCGCGCCCCGGGAGCGGGCGGCCCGTCCCGGGGCTATCTGCTCACCGTCGCGCTGCTCGCCGGCACCGCGTCGATGCCCATCCTCGCCGCGATCAGCGCGGGCTCGGCCACCCCGGGCAGCACCGCGCTGCCCGACAGCAGCACCCCGTTCATCCCGACCCCGTCGGTGGGACCGGTGGTCATCCCGATGCCGATGACCAGCCAGCCGGCGCTCCCGCCACCGGGCACACCAAGCGTCGACCCGGCCAGTGGCTGGCTGCCCGCTCCCCGGCGTACCGCGGAGAGACCCGGCTCGGAGCCCGTGACCGGCCAGGCCCCCGGCCGGTCGACGACCTACCCGCCACTGGCACCGAAGCCCACCCGCGAGACCTGGCCCGCCGTCCCCCCGCCCGGCCCGCCAGCGCCGACGACCGGCACACCGGCCGACCCGGACCCGACCGGCCCGGCGGATCCCGACCCGACCGACTCGGCGGATCCCGACCCGACCGGCCCAGCGGATCCCGACCCGACCGACTCGGCGGATCCCGACCCGACCGGCCCAGCGGATCCCGACCCGACCGACTCGGCGGCTCCCGACCCGACCCCGACCGTGACGATGGAGCCGACGCCGTCCACGGACCCGACGCCCACGATTGATCCGACGCCGACGGACGTCCCCACCGCGACCGCGGTGCCGACCAGGGCGCCGTCAGCGCCGGCCACCACCCCCGGGCCACCCGCCGTCCCTGCCACACCGACAAGCCGGCCCGGCCCGGCGGTTCCGTCGCCCACTGACGTTCGGTCGACGCCCCCGGTCAGCCGCTCGCCGGTGGCCTGACCAACGCACCCCACGCTCCGCGTCGCGACGGTACGGTGACCCTCAGGCGTGACCCGGCGGTGGGCACGTACCGGAGGGGGTGGCGTGGGCGGCGGTGCGAGATTCCGCCCGGTCACCACCCGACCCGGCCCGGGGTTGCGGTTCGCCCGGCTGGTCACCGAGGTGAGCGCGCCGGCCGTAATCGTGTCGCTGCTGATCGTCACAGTGAGCTGGCACAGCGCCCGCCGCCCTGGTCAGGGCCTGATCTGGGGTCTGCTCGCCACGCTCTTCGTCATCGGCATTCCGTTCGCCTACGTCGTCGGCGGGGTACGCCGAGGCCGCCTCACCGACCACCATGTCGGCAGGCGCGAGCAGCGCCGCGCGCCGCTGCTGGTCGGCCTCGCCTCGGTGACGGCAGGGCTCGCCCTGCTCGTCGTGCTCGACGCGCCCCGCCCGGTGCTGGCGCTGGCCGTGGCCGGGCTGGTCGGTCTCGTGGTCACCGTGTCGGTGAGCCACTGGTGGAAGATGTCGGTCCACGTAGCGGTGGCCACCGGCACCCTGGTCATCCTGATGCTGACCTTCGGCACCCGGCTGGTCGTCGCCGCGCCGCTGCTGGTGTTGGTCGGCTGGTCCAGGGTGCGGCTCAGGGACCACACGGTGCCGCAGGTGCTCGCGGGTGGCGTCCTCGGCGGGCTGATCGCCGCTGTGGTCTTCGGCGCGCTGCGCTGACCGGCAGCCTGCCCCCGACCGAGCCCCGTCACCGGGCGCGGACCCGGGACGGGCGGCATGCCACCCGCCCCGGAAGACCGTCAGGCGCCGTCGTCGGCGAGGCGGTGCCGGTTCGCCTCGATCCAGGCGTCCAACGCGGCCGGATCGTCCGGGTCCACCCCGTCGGCCATCAGCTGCGCCACCGCGGCGGTCGCCGGACTGCGCCGCTCACCTGTCGAGTAGAGGCGTGCGAACTCCGGCACCATCTCCTCGATCGCCTCGTCGGTGCGCGTCGCCGCCGCCTCCGGCAGCCCACGCTGGCGTGACGCGTACCGTGCCCAGCCGCGCAGCACCCGGGGCAGCATCGCCGCGTCGTCCATGTCCAGCACCGCCCGGCGGTGCACCCAGTCGAGCAGGAACAGCCCGGACACCGCCGGGCTCCAGCGCATCGGGTCGCCGTCCGGGAAGCTCGCCGAATGGTCAAGCACCAGGCTCAGGCAGAAGTGCAGTGAGGCCAACTCCGCGCCGTCGACGGCGTCCAGCCCGAAGCGGGCGGCCTCCGGCGCGGCGAGGAACCGCCGGACCAGGTCGGTGCGCTCAGCCGCGGACAGCGGCTCGACAGCCGCCGGGCCGGTCGGATCGGCAGCGGTGGGCAGCAGCGCCAGCCGGGCACCGACAAGCGCCCGGTCGGTGGCGAGGGAACCCTCGCCGGGCAACTCACTCAGGTCGTCGGTCACCGCGAGGTGGCGGGCCACCTCGCCACGGAGTCGGGCCGGATTCTCGGTCCGGAACCAGGTCAACTCGTCGTCGGCGCACATCTGCCGGACCTGGTCCAGGATCCGTTCCGCCGGCCCGCCGACGAAGATGTCCTTGGTGATCCCGATGTTGTGGTCCACCAGGGCCACCAACGCGTGTTCGGTGCCACCCGACGCGTCGTCGTACGCGAAGGTGGCGAGATAGGAGGTCTGGTCGCCGTACACGTCGCCGTACGCCCAGGTGCCGGTGAGGTGCACCCGGCCGAGCTGCCCGGACCAGGCGGGTGCCTGGCTGCCCGGACGGACCCGTTCGGTGCCCGCGGCGTCCGGGACGAGCGAGGCGAAGACCTGCCGGATGGTGGTGGCCGCAGCGATCCGTCGGCGGGCGGTGGCGGCGAGGAACCCGGTGACGAACTCCCGTACGGCGGTGTCGCGGTCGGTCTCCGCGATGGCGTAGACACTGCCCAGCAGCGCGCTGCCGAGCATCTCGGCGTCGAGGGCGGACTCCAGCTTGGTCACGTCGCGTGCGGCGTGCAGCACCGCGTCGTAGGGGGTCTCAGGCGTGGCCATGCTCCGACCCTACGCCGCCCGGGGCCGATGGAGAGCGGTAGCGAGCCGGGCGGGGCGTTCAGCGGCGGGCGGCGTCCCGCAGCGCGTCGCGCGCCTGCGCGTACGAGTCCAGCACGGTCCGCACCGGTGTCAGCACGTACTCCTCGCCGACCACCGCGACCTTTGCCGTCAGCCGCTGCTCGGCACGGGCCCGGGCCCGCCGGGCAGCCCAGCGCACCACCGGCCGGGTCAGCGCCGCCACCAGCAGCCCGGCCAGCAGCCCGCCGAGCAGCAGCAGGGTGGGCAGCGGCACCTGACCGACAGTCGGGTTGTCAAGCGCCGGCAGGCCCAGGGCTCGCAGTGCGTACCCGAGCACCAGCCAGCCGAGCCCGACCACGGCGGCGAGGGTGACGAGCCACTGCACCCCGCCGACGACCCGCCACCACAGCGGTCGCCGGTCCAGGCCGAGGTCGGTGCCGGCGATCGTGCGGTCCAGCGCGTCCGGCAGGTCACCGAGGCGGGACCGGGCGGCCGAGGTCACCGCGCCGGGCCAGGCGGCGGGCAGGTCGGCGGCGGCCCGGTCGGCCACCGCGCGGACGGCGAGGCCCACCGCCGAGCGCTGGGCGGCCGATGGTGCCGGCACCGAGGTGGCCGCGACCAGGCTCTCCGCCGGGGCGTCGCGGTCGCCGCCCGGGCCGGGCAGGTGCAGCCGGCGCAGCGGGTCGGGTCGCAACCGCCGCCAACCCCGGACCACGGGCCAGCCGGTGGCAGCGCCGGCCCGATGCCGGTACGCCTGCTCCACCGCCACGGTGACGGTGGGCACCCCGGCCGCCCCGGCCAGCGCCCGGTTGAGCCCGTCGACGGTTGAGCTGTCCGGTCCGGCCGAGGGGTTGGCCGAGCCGATCAACTCGGTCAGTCCGGCGACAACCGTGTCGACGTCACCAGCGAGTCGGCGCAGCGCGGCCTGCCGCTCGGCGACGGTCCGCTCCAGCGCGCCGCGCAGCCCGACCATGCCGGCCGGGTCGATGGCGGTGGTGGACAGCAGCGGCACACCGGTCAGCCCGTCCGCGTCGAGCAGCCGGCGCAGGTCGCCCAGGACCCGGGGCAGCTCGGCCGGGGGCAGCCGGTCGGCCTGGTTGAGCACGACCACAGTGACGTCGCGGTGCCTGTGGAACTCGCGCAGGTAACTGTCGTGGATGACCCGATCGGCGTACTTCTGCGGGTCGACCACCCAGACCACCTGGTCGACAAGGCCGAGGAGCCGGTCCACCTCCAGGCGGTGCGAGCGCTGCACCGAGTCGAAGTCGGGCAGGTCGAGCAGGACCAGCCCGTGCAGCGCCGACTCGTCGTCCGCGTCCAGGGCACTCTCCCGGACAAAGCGGTGTCGGGGCAGCACGCCGATCCAGTCGAGCAACTGGTTGGCGCCAGCCAACGGCCCCCACACGCAGGCGTGGGTGACGCCGGTGGTCGGCCGGCGGACCCCCACCGGCGAGAGCTCCAGTTGGGCCAACGCGTTGAAGAGGCTGGACTTGCCACTGCCGGTGGCACCGGCCAACGCGACAACCGTGTGATCCCGGGACAGGGCCAGCCGCGTGCCGGCCCGCTCGACCAGGGTGTGCGCCGGCACCAGTTCGGCGTCGGGCAGCAGGCCGTCCACAGCGGTCAACAGGCGCCGGACCGCGTCGAGTCGGGCGATCAGCGCGTCGGCGTCCACCCGCTGCTCACCGCGGAACGCCTCGCGTACCCGACCGGTGATGTTGCTCACCGGTTGCCCTCCTCGTCGCCGGCCGGTCGGGTGTCGCCGCCGGCGGACAGGCCGCTGCGGTGCCGGGCCAGCTCGACCCGGCCGGCGGCCCGGCGCAGCCCGTCGCCGGCGTCCGCGGCGGGGCGGGCGTCGGCGGTGCGGCTGAGGAACCGGTCGGCCTCCGCGTCGAGCAGGGTCCGCACCCGGGCCAGCAGGTCGGTGCGGGCCTTGGCGGCCAGGGTACGCACCGCCTGGTCACCGAAGATCGCCTGGAGCACGGCCTGCGCGGCGACAGTGGTGCCGGCCCCGGTGGCAAGCTCCAGCCCGGTCGGGATGAACGCGGTGGAGGCGAAGACGGCGATCATCACGGCCAACCCGGTGGCGTTCACCGCGTACGCGGCGGTGCGGGCCACGAACCGCTTGTCGCCGCCCTCGACCCGGACCAGCTCCAACACGCCGCGCTGCCAGTCCCGGACCATCCGTTCGGCGCGCTCGGGCAGGTCGTCGCTCGGGTGGGCGAGCGCCGGATCGAGCAGCCCTCGGCCCGCCGGGTGCGCCTGCCAGGCCGTGTACGCCGACTCGGCGGCCTCCGAGGCCACCCCGCGCAGCAGGGTGATCAGTTGCGACTCGATGGCGTTGCGCAGCTCGACGGCGGGCGCCGGCCGACCGGAGACAGCGGCGACGACCCGGTCCCGGAGGCGGCCGATCCGTGCCTCGAGTGTGCGGAAGAACTCCCCGGTGCCGACGAACTCCTGCCAGCGGGCGAGCACCTCGCCCCGAAGTAGTCGACCGTCCTGGAGCCCCTGCTCGGTGGTCCGCTCGGCACCCCGGTACGCGGCGCGGACCCGGTCGTCCAGCCCGTCGGCGGCGGTGACCTGCTCGTCGGCGGCGTCGGCCAGCTCCTCGACGGCGGGGTGGAGCGCGGCCAGCGCCCCGTCCAGCGTCTGGCGGACCACGGCCGCCCGAGCGTCCGCGTCGGCGGCCAGTCGGGCGAACCAGTCGGCGAGTGCCGCGGTCGTGCCCTCGGGCAGCAGCCCCTGCCCGTCGACCCAGGTCTCCGGCAGCACGAACAGCGGCGCCCGGCCGAGATCCTGTGCGGCGAGCATTTCAGCCAGGTGCGCGGCGATCTCGTCGGTGGCCTCGGCGGGCACCCGGTCCAGCACCATGGCGATCACCGCGCCGCGCGCCCGGGCGCTGCGCAGCAACTCCCAGGGCACCGCGTCGGCGTATCGGGCGGCGGTGGTGACGAAGAGCCAGAGGTCTGCGGCGGCCAGCAGTTGGGTGGCGAGCGCCCGGTTGGCGTCGACCACCGAGTCGATGTCGGGCGCGTCGAGGAAGGCCAGCCCGGCGGGTAGTGCGGGGGCGGTGACGAGGTGTAGGGCGCGGGGGTCGTCGCTCGGCTCGGTGGTGCGGGTCAGACCGGGCAGCAGGTCGCCCTGGCGGAACCACGCCGCGTCGGACGGGTTGCAGACAAGCACCGGGGAGCGGGTGGTCGGCCGGAGCACGCCGGCGGCGCTGACCCGGGCCTTGACCAGGCTGTTGACGAGCGTCGACTTGCCCGCCCCGGTGGAGCCGCCGACCACCACGAGAAGGGGGGCGTCCAGCCGGGCGAGCCGGGGTAGCAGGTAGTCGTCGAGCTGGTCGGTGAGGGCGGTGGCGGTGTGCCGGGCGGGGCCGGCGGAGGGCAGTGCGAGGGGGTACCGGGTCGCACCGATCGCCTCCCGGAGGCCCGACAGGGCGCCGGGGAGGCTGTCGTCCCCGGTGGTGGCGGGCGGCTCCTCCGCGGCGTCCGGCGGACCGGTGCGGGCTGCGACGGCGGGCGCGCCGGAACGGGTGGCGGAATCGCCGTGCGTCGTCACCGCTAAAGCGTGCCCGACCGATGCAAGGGAAGACAACCAGACGGTAGTAACGGCTGGGTTGCGTCGGGTCGACTCAACTCGACTTGACGATTCGCCAACGCGTGGCACTATTGAGTCAAGTTCACTCAACTTGTGGTGTGGCCCGCTGCCGGCGGTGCCCGCCAGCAGTCACGGGCAACCCCCGTCATCTGCACAACCTTACGAAGCGAGGAAGCGAAGATGGCACGTGCGGTCGGTATCGACCTCGGCACGACGAACTCCTGCGTCAGCGTTCTCGAGGGCGGTGAGCCCACCGTCATCGCCAACGCGGAGGGCTCGCGGACGACCCCGTCGATCGTCGCGTTCGCCCGCAACGGCGAGGTGCTCGTCGGTGAGGTCGCCAAGCGCCAGGCGGTGACCAACCCGGATCGGACGATCCGGTCGGTCAAGCGCGAGGTCGGCACGAACTGGTCCGTCGACATCGACGGCAAGAAGTACACCCCGCAGGAGATCTCGGCCCGGACGCTGATGAAGCTCAAGCGGGACGCGGAGGCGTACCTGGGCGAGCAGATCACCGACGCGGTGATCACCGTCCCGGCCTACTTCAACGACAGTCAGCGTCAGGCCACCAAGGAAGCTGGCGAGATCGCCGGCTTCAACGTGCTGCGGATCGTCAACGAGCCGACCGCGGCCGCACTGGCGTACGGGCTGGACAAGGGCTCCAAGGAGCAGACCGTCCTGGTCTTCGACCTCGGCGGCGGCACCTTCGACGTGTCGCTGCTCGAGCTGGCCGAGGGCGTCATCGAGGTCAAGTCGACGAGCGGTGACAACCACCTCGGTGGCGACGACTGGGACCAGCGGATCATCGACCACCTGGTCAAGACGTTCCGCGGTGAGCACGGCATCGACCTCGGTCAGGACAAGATGGCCCTCCAGCGCCTCCGTGAGGCCGCCGAGAAGGCCAAGATCGAGCTGTCCGCCGCCACCACCACCAACATCAACCTGCCGTACATCACTGCCGGCGCGGCCGGCCCGCTGCACCTCGACGTGACGCTCAGCCGCGCCGAGTTCCAGCGGATGACGCAGGACCTGCTGGACCGCTGCAAGGGCCCGTTCGAGCAGGCCGTGAAGGACGCCGGGATCAAGATCTCCGACGTCGAGCACGTCATCCTGGTCGGCGGTTCGACCCGGATGCCCGCCGTGACCGACCTGGTCAAGCAGCTCACCGGGCGTGACCCGAACAAGGGCGTCAACCCGGACGAGGTCGTCGCCGTCGGCGCCGCCCTGCAGGCCGGTGTGCTCAAGGGTGAGGTCAAGGACGTCCTGCTGCTCGACGTGACCCCGCTGAGCCTGGGCATCGAGACCAAGGGCGGCATCTTCACCAAGCTGATCGAGCGCAACACCACCATCCCGACCAAGCGCTCCGAGGTCTTCACCACGGCGGACGACAACCAGCCGTCGGTGCTGATCCAGGTCTTCCAGGGTGAGCGGGAGATCGCGGCCTACAACAAGAAGCTCGGCACCTTCGAGCTGACCGGCCTGCCGCCGGCGCCGCGCGGTGTGCCGCAGATCGAGGTCGCCTTCGACATCGACGCCAACGGCATCGTCAACGTGCACGCCAAGGACCTGGGCACCGGCAAGGAACAGAAGATGACGATCACCGGCGGCTCGTCGCTGCCGAAGGACGACATCGAGCGGATGCGCCGGGACGCCGAGGAGCACGCGGAGGAGGACAAGCGCCGCCGCGACGACGCCGAGACCCGCAACGTGGCCGAGGCGCTCCAGTGGCAGACCGAGAAGTTCCTCGCCGAGAGCGGTGACAAGCTGCCCACCGAAAACCGGGAGCAGCTCAACGAGGCGCTCGGCGAGCTGCGCGGCGCCCTCGGCGGCCAGGACATCGAGAAGATCAAGTCCGCGCACGAGAAGCTGGCGCAGGTCTCCCAGCAGGCCGGCTCGCTGCTCTACTCGCAGCAGGACGAGCAGGGTCAGCAGCCGGGTGGCGAGGCCGGCCCGGGTGCGACCGGCGCACAGCCCGGCCCGCAGTCCGGCGGCGCCGACGACGTGGTCGACGCAGAAATCGTGGACGAGGACGGCAAGAAGTGACAGTCGGCCTCCGACACGTGTCCACGGCGAAGGGGATGAGGTAGCCGCATGACGCAGAAGCCACGAGCCGCCGACCCGGGCGACACCGGGTCGACGCCGGGTGGCTCCGCGCCCACGGAGCCGACCAGCGGCGACGAGGAGCGGGTGGTCATCCGCAACAAGCGCAAGCTCGTCGACACGGCGGAGCCGGAGGGCACCGCCGCCGACGCGGAAACCGGTGTGCCGGCCGAGGGTCTGGTCGAGGACGCCGAGGTCGTGGTCGACGAGATCGAGGTCGAGGTCAACTCCACAGACGGTCCGGAGCCGTCCGGTCCGCCGGTGGTGGACGCCCCGGCGCAGCCGGTGGACGGCGGCGGCACGGGCACCTCGCTCGGTGCCGAACTGGAGGCGCTCCGGGCCGAGTTGGACGAGCGGACCAGGGACGTGCAGCGGGTGTCGGCGGAGTACGCCAACTACCGCAAGCGGGTCGACCGCGACCGCAACCTGGTGCAGGAGCAGGCGACCGGTTCGGTGCTGGCCGCACTGCTGCCGATCCTCGACGACCTGGACCGGGCTCGGGAACACGGCGACCTGGTCGGACCGTTCGGCACGGTGGCGGAACAGCTCACCACCGCGCTCGGCAAGTTCGGCCTGAACGCCTTCGGCGAACAGGGCGACCCGTTCGACCCGACCCGCCACGAGGCGGTCGCGCACCAGACCTCGGCCGAGGTCACCGAGCCGACCTGCGTGCAGGTCATGCGGCGCGGCTACCAGCTCGGTGAGCGGCTGTTGCGCCCCGCGCTGGTAGCGGTCGCGGATCCGGAATAGTGCGAAGCAGTGACCGGGCCGTCCCGCCCACCGCCACGCGGTGGGCGGGACGGCCGGACCGCGACGGTCGAGAGGGGGTGGACCGGTGAGTTCGAAGGACTGGATCGAGAAGGACTTCTACGCCGTGCTCGGCGTGGACAAGGCCGCCTCCGCGGACGACATCAAGAAGGCGTACCGCAAGCTGGCCCGGGAGTCGCACCCGGACCACAACCCGGGTGACGCCAAGGCGGAGGAGCGGTTCAAGGCCGCGTCCGAGGCGTACAACGTGCTGTCGGACGCCGGCCGCCGTCGCGAGTACGACGAGATGCGCTCACTGTTCGGCTCGGGCGCGTTCCGGCGCAACGCCCGGGGTGGCGGACAGCCGGGCGGCATGCCCTTCGACGTCTCCGACATGTTCGGCGGCGGGGCCGCAGGCGGCGACCGCCGCTTCGGCGGCTCCGGCTTCCAGGACCTGTTCAGCTCGATCTTCACGGGCGGGCAGGGTGGCGGGCCGGCGGCACCACGCGGTCCGGGCCGTGGTCGGGACGTGGAGACCGAGGTGGCACTGGACTTCGGTGACGCGGTGCGGGGTGTCACGCTGCCCCTGACGTTGCGCGCGCCGGGAGTCTGCGAGACCTGTCACGGCAACGGGGCCAAGCCCGGCACCCAGCCTCGGACCTGCCCGGTCTGCCACGGTGCCGGCGTGACCACCCGCAACCAGGGGTCGTTCAGCTTCTCCGAGCCGTGCCGCAACTGCCAGGGCGTCGGCACCGTGGTCGAGGAGAAGTGCCCGGAGTGCCACGGCAGCGGCGGGGTCACCAAGACACGCACCATGAACGTGCGCTTTCCGGCCGGCGTGGCCGACGGTCAGCGCATCCGGCTGGCCGGGCGCGGTGAGCCAGGTGAGCGCGGCGGGCCGGCTGGTGACCTGTTCGTGCACGTCAAGGTTCGGCCGGACGAGCTGTTCGGGCGTACCGGTGACGACCTGACGCTGAGCGTGCCGATCACCTTCGCGGAGGCCGTGCTCGGCACGGACCTGCGGGTGCCCACACTCGACGGTGCGGTGACCCTGCGGGTCCCGCCGGGCACGCCGAGCGGGCGGGTGCTGCGGGCCCGGGGCAAGGGTGTGGTCCGCCGCGACGGGCAGGCCGGCGACCTGCTCGTCACGTTGGACGTGGTGGTGCCGGCCCGGTTGTCCGACGAAGCGCGCACCGCGCTTGAGGCGTTCGCCGAGCAGAGCCCGCCAGCGGCCCGGGAACATCTAGAGGCGCGGGTGCGTCGGGTCAGTTAGTCCGGTGGAAGGGACGCGGAGGTGAGCGGGATGTCGGGCGAGTTCCTCGGTTCGGGTGACCCTGCCTACGAGGCCAAGGTGCTGATGATCTCGGTTGCGGCGCGAATGGCGGGGATGCACCCGCAGACCCTGCGCCAGTACGACCGGCTGGGGCTGGTGCAGCCCGGCCGGGCCGCTGGCGGCGGGCGTCGGTACAGCGTCCGTGACGTGGTGCTGCTGCGCGAGGTGCAGCGGCTCAGCCAGGACGACGGGATCAACCTGGCCGGCGTCAAACGGATCATCGGGCTGGAACGGCTGTTGGAACAGGCGCAGCAGCGGGTGGCCCGGCTGGAGGCGGAGCTGGACGCCGCGTACCGCAGAATTGCCGAACTGGAGTCACTGGCCCGCTTCCCGGGCAGTGACCTGGTCCCGACCAACCGCACGTCCACCGCGCTTGTGGTGTGGCGACCCCGTCGTACTCCCGATCGTTGACCTGCCGCGCACCCGGAGCTGTCTTCTCGGCCCGGATCGCACCGGATTCCCCGGCGCGGTCCGGGCCGCTTCGGTTAGCCTGTCGATACGGGTCCAATCGCCTTAATACGGACCTACCGGCATGGCGAGGGGGAGCGATGGCGGAGCAGGCGAAGAAGGTTGCCCAGCAGACGGAAGAACGGTTGGAAGACCTGGCCGAGACCGTCCGCAAGAAGTTCGACAAGGTGACCGACGGTACCTACCGGGACCGGGACGCCCCGGGCCAGGCCGCCGAACAGGGCGATCACGGCGGCGACAAGAACCCAACCCAAGCCGAACGCAAGCAGGACTGACCGGTGACCGAGGTGCGGGCCGGGACCCACGGGGGGTCCCGGCCCGCACCTCGTCAGCGGTTCGGGCCGGGACGCGGTGCTGCCGCAAGGGGGTCCCGGCCCGCACCTCGTCAGCGGTTCGGGCCGGGACGCGGTGCTGCCGCAAGGGGGTCCCGGCCCGTGATTGCGGGCGGGAGATCCGTTCAGCCGAGGCGGCGGTTCTCGCGGACCAGGCCGCCCTCGCACCAGTCCCGGTAGACGAAGAGGCCCGGGCGGGCCAGTAGCACCCGGCCGTTGTGCGCCCAGATCTTCATCAGCTCGTCGCCGTTGCGCTCGGCCTGCTCGACGAGCTTGCGGAAGCGGCGCTTGGGGTGGGCGCGGAAGTTCGTCCGGATGCCGTCGGCCGCGTAGATGTAGAGACAGTGCAACGCGAAACGTCGTGCCGGGCAGGTCGGATCCATCGCCAGGTCGAAGAGCGTCAGGACCAGCCGGTCACCGGAGACCAGCAGGTCCCAGTCGGGTGGCATCGAGGCCAAAGGCACAGAATCGGGCTTGTACGCCCAAGCTCGCAATTCCGCCGGACTTGGATCGACGGGGTTCGCGAAGCCGTGGAACGTCGACTCCTGCACGCTCACCGGCCAACCTTCCGCTCTGGTCCGCGGGGTGGCGACGCTGCCTGCGGACCCTGGCTGCTGGGGCGAAACGGTAACCCGCCGTCGGGTGCTGCGGTAGTACCCGGGGGGAGCAATTCCGCAACCGTTGGCCTGGCCGGCCCCACGGCATCGACGGCGCCGTCGATGATGCTCCTATGGCAGTCCAAGTTAGACGGTTGCAGCGGGGCGCCGAGGCGCAGTTCGTCATGGGGCTGGAATGGCTGTTCGCCCCTCCCGGTCGTCCTCCCGGGGACTGGGACAATGACCGTGCCGTCGAGCGGACCGCGCAGTTGCTCGACCGCGAGGACGTCGCACTCTTCGGGGCGCGAACGGACGAGGACCACCTGATCGGCGTGGCAAGCGTCTACCTGGACATCCTCTCGGTGCGCTTCGGCCGTCGGGCCTCGATCGAGGATCTCGCCGTACACCCCGACTGGCGCTCCCGGGGTGTCGGCTCGAACCTCCTGACCGCGGCCAGGGCCTGGGCGCAGGAACAGGGCGCCGACTACGTTTTCCTGGAGTCCGGTCTGGCCCGCACCGACGCGCACCGCTTCTACGTCCGTGCGGGTGCGACCCACGCGGCCGCAGCTTTCCGGTGGACCGAAGGGCCCACCCGCTGACGGTGTCCGTTCAGTGCAGCGGGTCGGCGACCGGAACGCGCTCCTGCCGTTGGGCCGCCGCGCGGTTACGCAGCCACCGCTTGAACCACGGGAAGTCCGGCAGCCGCGCCAGGATCGGTCCGGTCACCACGGTGATCAGGACGTACGTCGCCGCCAGCGCCGCCAACCGCGGCTCGACGCTTCCGGCGGCCACCGCGAGCCCGGCGATGACGATGGAGAACTCACCTCGGGGTACGAGCGCCAGGCCGGCCCGCCATCGACCGGGTTCGGCGATGCCGACCCGACGGGCGGCGAGGTAGCCGGTGAGCGTCTTCGTCGCCATCGTGACCACGGCCAGGGCGAGCGCCGGCAACAGCACCGGCGGGATGTCCCGAGGGTCGGTGACCAGGCCGAAGAAGACGAAGAACACGGCGGCGAACAGGTCCCGCAGTGGGGAGAGCAACTCGGTCGCGTGGTGTGCCACCGGACCGGACAGCGCGATGCCGACCAGGAACGCGCCGACCGCCGCCGACACCTGGAGCTTCGCCGCGAGGCCCGCGATCAGCAGGGTCAGGCCGAGTACGCCGAGCAGCAGCGCCTCCGGGTCCTTCGCCGACAGGGCGGACGAGATGAGGTGGCCGTACCGGATGGCGACCACCAGCACGATAAGCACCGTGCCGACCGCGACGATGAGTGCGATCCCGCCGCCGAGCAGGCCCGTGCCGGCCAGCACGGCGGTGACGAGCGGCAGGTAGAGGGCCATCGCCAGGTCCTCGATCACCAGCACCGAGAGGATCACCGGGGTCTCGCGGTTACCGAGTCGGCCCAGGTCCGCGAGGACCTTGGCGATCACCCCGGAGGAGGAGACCCAGGTGATACCGCCGAGCACCAGGGCGGCCACCCAGTCCCAGCCGAGCAGCAGGGCGAACCCCGCGCCGGGCAGCGCGTTGAGGACACCGTCGATCAGCCCGGCCGGTGCCGCCGAACGGAGGTTGCCGACCAACTCGTTTGCCGAGTATTCCAGGCCCAGCATCACCAGCAGCAGAATGACGCCGATCTCGGCGCCGACGGCGAAGAACTCCTCGCTCGCGGCGAGCGGAAGCAACCCGCCGTGCCCGAAGGCCAGCCCGGCGAGCAGGTAGAGGGGAATGGGTGAGAGGCCCACCCGACGGCTCAGCCGCCCGAGGACGCCAAGCAACAGCAGCAGCGCGCCGACTTCGACGAGCAGAGTTGTGGAATCGTGCATCCGCCTCAGCCGTCCGGGTCACTGTCAGCGAGGATGGCGGACACACCGTCGAGACCCCGTCGAGTCCCGACGACCACCACCACGTCGCCGGCTGCGAAGCGGAAGGAGGGAAGTGGCGAGACGATCACTTCGCCTTCGCGGAGGACCGCCACGATGGAGGCGCTGGTGCGGGTACGCGCCTTTGTGTCGCCGAGCTTGCGGTTGACGTACGGCGACCCGGCCGTGATGGCGATCTGCTCGGTGAGTAGCCCGGCGGCCTGCTCACGCAGCCCGGAGAGCTGACCGAGCATCAGCGACGCGCCGAGGATGTCGGCGAGTGCCTCGGCCTCGTCATCGGTCAGCGGGATGTCCGCCTGGCAGGCGTCGGGGTCGTCAGGGTCGTAGAGGACCAGATCTCGGCGGCCGTTGCGGTGGGAGACGACGCCGAGGCGACGTCCGGACTCCGTCACCAGATCGTGACGTACCCCGATCCCGGGTAAGGCGGTCTGCTCGACACGTACTCGCACCCGCCAAGGCTACCGCTTGGTTAACAACGCGCAGATCTTGGAGTGACGACGCCCTTCCAACCGTCCGGACCGCCTTGATCGACTCGGTCTCCGTGAAGTTGGGGTATCCCAGCGCGCGGACACCCCGACTTCACGGAAAACCGAGTCGATCTCTCGCACTGCACCGCCCGACTGCACAGCCGAGTCGGGCAGTAACGCCGGACGGCGCCCGCCCCCGGGCGTGCGGGGCGGGCACCGAGGGCGGGCCGGGCACCGAGTGGGCCCGGACAGGGCCGGGTCAGCGGAGGCTGGCGAAGAACTCGCGGATGTCGGCGACCAGGACGTCGGTGGCCTGGTGGGCGGCGTAGTGGCCACCGACGTCGCCGCGACCGTCGACGTCCGTCCCGTACGCCGTCCACCTGACGATGTTCGCGTGGTCGCGCTCGGCGAAGCGGCGGATGGACTGGAAGTCGCCGGGGAACATGGCCAGCCCGGTCGGCGCGCTTGTCGGCTCGGTCGGTGGCTGCCCGGCGTGGGCGTCCTCCCAGTAGAACCGGATCGCCGAGGCGGCCGTGCCGGTGAACCAGTAGAGCGCCACGTTGGCCAGGATGAAGTCGGTGTCCAGGCTCTCGTCGAAGAGTTGGGCGTTCCAGGCGAGCAGCCCAACCGGCGAGTCGGCGAGGGCGTACGCCAGGGTCTGCGGCTGCTGGCTGTGCACCTGGTTGAAGGAGAACTTGTTCTCGTAGAACCACTGGAGGTGTCCGAGCGCCGCCTGGTCCGCCTCGGACAGCTCGGCGAACTCGGCCGGGTCGCCGGACGGGAACGAGAAGAGTTGGGTGACGTGCACGCCGAGGACGTGCTCCCGGTCGATCCGGCCCAGCTCCGGCGAGATCATCGAGCCGGCGTCGTTGCCGACCGCGCCGTAGCTGTCGTACCCCAGGCGGTTCATCAGTTCGGCCCAGGCGCGGGCGGTGCGGAAGCGGTTCCAGCCGGCGCTGCGGGTGGGCCCGGAGAACCCGAAGCCGGGCAGCGACGGGATCACCAGGTGGAAGGCCGGCGCGGTCGGGTCGGTGGGCTCGGTCAGCGGGGCGATCACGTCCAGGTATTCCAGCACCGAGCCGGGCCAGCCGTGGGTGAGCACCAGGGCGGTGGCGTCCGGCCGGGACGATCGGACGTGCAGGAAGTGGATCTGCTCGCCGTCGATCTCGGTGACGAACTGGGGGTGGGTGTTCAGTCGGGCCTCGACGGCCCGCCAGTCGAACCCGTCGCGCCACCGCGCGGCGAGCGCCCGCACCCGCTCGGTGCTCATCCCGTAGGCGTCGCCCGCGCCGGGCAGCTCGGCGGGCCAGTTCGTGCGGCCGAGCCGGGCGGCCAGGTCGTCGAGGTCGGTCTGCGGGATCTCGACGCGGAACGGGCGGATCGCGGTGCCGGTCATCTCGGACTCCTTCGGAACGGAATGTTTCGTTCTGCAATCACCGTAGCAGAGCGGAACGATCCGTTCCACTGGTAGTCTGAACTCATGCCGACCGCACCCCAGAAGACGCTTGGTGGCCGCCGCGCCCAGGCCGCCCGCAACGACGAGGTCATCCTCGAAGCCGCCCGTGCGGTCTTCCTCGCCGACCCGAAGGCGCCGATCGCCGCCGTCGCCGAGCGCGCGGGCGTCGGCATCAGCGCCCTCTACCGGAGGTACGCCAGCAAGGAGGACCTGCTGCGTCAGCTCTGCCACGACGGGTTGCGCCGGTATGTCGCCGAGGCCGAGTCGGCCCTCGCCGAGCCGGACGGCTGGGCCGCGTTCACCGGCTTTCTGGCCCGGGTGGTCGACGCCGACGTGCACTCACTCACCGTCCATCTGGCCGGCACCTTCACCCCGACCGAGGAGATGGGCCGGGACGCGATGCGCGCCAACGAGCTGGCCACCACCCTGTTCGAGCGGGCCCGCGCCAGCGGGCGGCTGCGCCCCGACGTGGTCGTACCGGATCTGGGGCTGTTGCTGGAGTCGTGCGCGGCGGTGCGCGTACCCGAGCCGGAGCGGACCGGGCAGCTGCGCCGCCGCCAGCTCGCGGTGCTGCTGGCCGGCCTCTCGGCGGTGCCGGACCCGGAGCCGCTGCCCGGCCCGGCCCCGGCGGCCGGGGAGTTCGACTGGCGGTGGCGTCCCCGGGAGTGATGGGCGTCACGCGCTAAGGTTGAGCGGAATACGCTCAACTCTGGTTGTGTCCTTCTCAGTGGACAACGCCGATCCGGGGGAGCCCATGAACACCGAAAGACTCACCACAAAGAGCCGCGAGACCATCACGGGCGCCGTCGCGCTGGCCAACCAGCGTGGTCACGCCACCGTGGAGCCCTGGCACCTGCTGCTGTCACTCCTGGACACCGACGGCTCGACCGCCACCGGTCTGTTGCGCGCCGTCGGGTCCGACCCCGCCGAGCTGCGCCGGACCGCCCAGCGCGCGGTGGACGCCCTGCCGGCCGCCCGCGGTTCGAGCATCGCCGAGCCGACGTTGGCGCGGGAGTTCGTGAACGCCATCGGCGCCGCCGAGCAGATCGCCCGGCCGCTGGGCGACGAGTACACGTCCACCGAGCACCTGCTCGCCGGCCTGGCCCGGGTGGGCGGCGCGGTGTCCGGTGCGTTGAAGACGGCGGGCGCCACCGAGGAAGCCCTGGTCGCGGCCTTCCCGACCGTTCGCGGTGGCGACCGTCGGGTCACCACCGCAGATCCGGAGCAGACCTATCAGGCCCTTACCAAGTACGGCGTGGACCTCACCGCCAGCGCCCGGGACGGCAAGATCGACCCGGTCATCGGCCGCGACTCGGAGATCCGCCGCGTCATCCAGGTGCTCTCCCGGCGGACGAAGAACAACCCGGTGCTGATCGGCGAGCCCGGCGTCGGCAAGACCGCGATCGTCGAGGGCCTGGCCCAGCGGATCGTCACCGGTGACGTCCCCGAGTCGCTGCGCGACAAGAAGCTGATCTCGCTGGACCTCGGCGCGATGGTCGCCGGAGCGCAGTACCGGGGCCAGTTCGAGGAGCGCCTGAAGTCCGTTCTGGAGGAGATCAAGAACTCCAACGGGCAGGTCATCACCTTCCTCGACGAGCTGCACACGGTCGTCGGCGCCGGCAAGGGCGAGGGCTCGATGGACGCCGGCAACATGCTCAAGCCGATGCTGGCCCGCGGCGAGCTGCGGATGGTGGGTGCCACCACGCTCGACGAGTACCGCGAGCACATCGAGAAGGACCCGGCGCTGGAGCGTCGTTTCCAGCCGGTGCTTGTCGGCGAGCCGACGATCGAGGACACCATCGGCATCCTGCGCGGGCTCAAGGAGCGCTACGAGGTGCACCACGGTGTCCGGATCACCGACGCCGCGCTTGTCGCAGCCGCCACTCTCTCCGACCGCTACATCACCGACCGGTTCCTGCCGGACAAGGCGATCGACCTGGTCGACGAGTCCGCGTCCCGGCTCCGGATGGAGATCGACTCCCGGCCGGTCGAGGTGGACGAGATCGAGCGGGCGGTCCGCCGGCTGGAGATCGAGGAGATGGCGCTGGCCAAGGAGCCGGACGCCGCCTCCGCCGAGCGACTGGAACGGCTGCGTAAGGAGTTGGCCGACAAGCGCGAGCAGCTCACAGTGCTCTCCGAGCGCTGGCAGACGGAGAAGAGCCACATCACCAAGCTCTCCACCGCCAAGGAGGAGCTGGAACGCCTCGGCGGCGAGGCCGAGCGGGCCGAGCGGGACGGCGAGCTGGAACGTGCCGCCGAGCTGCGCTACGGGCGGATCCCCGCCCTCAAGCTCGAGCTGACCCAGGCCGAGGAGGAGCTGGCCCAGCTCCAGGCCGACGGCGCGATGCTCAAGGAGGAGGTAGGCGCGGACGACATCGCCGCGGTGGTCGCGTCCTGGACCGGCATCCCCGCCGGCCGCCTACTCGAGGGCGAGACGGCCAAGCTGCTGCGGATGGAGGAGTCGCTGGGCGGCCGGGTGGTCGGCCAGGCCGAGGCGGTCGGTGCGGTCTCCGACGCGGTGCGCCGGGCCCGGGCCGGAATCGCCGACCCGGATCGCCCGACCGGCAGCTTCCTCTTCCTCGGCCCCACCGGCGTCGGCAAGACGGAGCTGGCGAAGGCCCTCGCCGAGTTCCTCTTCGACGACGAGCGGGCGATGGTCCGCATCGACATGAGCGAGTACGGCGAGAAGCACTCGGTCGCCCGCCTGGTCGGTGCCCCACCCGGTTACGTCGGCTACACCGAGGGCGGTCAGCTCACCGAGGCGGTGCGCCGCCGGCCGTACTCGGTGATCCTGCTCGACGAGGTGGAGAAGGCCCACCCGGACGTCTTCGACGTGCTGCTCCAGGTGCTCGACGACGGCCGGCTCACCGACGGCCAGGGCCGCACTGTCGACTTCCGTAACGCGATCCTGATCCTCACGTCCAACCTCGGGTCGTCGGTGATCGGTGACCTGACGCTCGCCGACGAGCAGCGCCGGGAGGGTGTGCTGGCCGTGGTCCGGTCGCACTTCAAGCCGGAGTTCCTCAACCGGCTCGACGACATAGTGGTCTTCGCCTCGCTGCGCGGGGACGATCTGCGGACCATCGTCGACATCCAGCTGGACCGGATGCGAAACCGTCTTGCGGACCGCCGATTGGCACTGGACATCACCGAGTCCGCCCGTCAGTGGCTGGCCGAGCACGGCTACGACCCGATCTACGGTGCCCGCCCCTTGCGTCGCCTGGTCCAGACCGCAATCGGCGACCAGTTGGCGAAGGCCCTCCTGTCCGGCCAGATCCGCGACGGCCAGACGGTGAAGGTGGACCAGAACCCGCAAACCGGCAGCCTCACGGTGACCCCCGCCTGAGCGCGGTGATCAAGAGGTTGCGTCATGGGCTGTCTTCTCATGACGCAAACCTCTTGATCAACAGGGTGGAGTGGCGGTGGGCGGGGAAGAGGTGTGGGCATGTTTGGTATCGGCAAGAAATGGGAGCGCGAACTCGACGCGGCCGTTGACGCGTTGGTGCACGCTGACACGCTCGCCTTCGGTGGGGTTGGCTTCGCCGGCGAGGTGTTGCCGGTGACGGAGGCGTACGAGCGGGTGTCAGCCGCCCTCGACGACCACCCCGACGCGGTCCGCCGGCAACTCGACCGGGTGCTGGCCGACGGCACACCCGCCGGCCGGGCGTACGCGGCAACGCTGCTGGAGCGGGTCGACCCGGCTGCCGCCCGAGCGGCCTGGACCTCGTTGCGGGAAGACCCGAGCGAGTTCACCACCTTCGTCGGATGTGTGATGGGCCGCGAGACCCTCGGCACCTACGCCAGCCAACGACTCGCCGCATCTTGATCCCACCGCGCACCCGGACGAACCGCCGCCCACCCGGCCGTCCACAGTGCGATCGTGCACAACAGGCGACGCCACGGCTGCCGTCGGTAGCTGAGCCGTCGATCACGCTACGGGTACCACCGGTGCCGAAAGTTGTTAACGTCTGCGCCGAGGTCCCTGGGGAGATGGTCGGGTGGGCAGGTCAGTGACGTACCTGGTGGTGGCGCTTGCCGTAGTCGCGGCGGTCGTCATCGCGATCGTCGTGCGGGCCCGGCGGTCGGCGACGACCCGGCCCGGCGGGCGATCGTCGGACGCCCGCACCGCGGAGTCGCTGCGCGGCGACCCGCTCCGCCTGGGCCCGGGCGACCGCGTGCGGATCCGCGCCCGGGAGTACGCGGTGAGCGGCACGATCCGCCTGGTCGAGGGCGACTGGAGTTGGGTGCAACACCTGCTCGACGACGACTCCGGCACCCGCTACCGGCTCTCCGTGGAGGCCCGCCCCGAGCTGGAGCTGGTGCTCTGGGCGGCTGAGCCGGGGGCGACAGTGACCCCCGGTGCCCCGACCATCGACCTCGGTGAACGGCGCTACACCTGGGCCGAGACGGGGCAGGCGCGCTACACCGCCACCGGGCAGACCGGGCTCCCGTCAGCCGGCACGATGCGCTACCACGACTACCAGTCCGGCGGCGCGGCGCGGCTCTCCTTCGAGGCGTACGGCGAGGAGAGTTGGCGAGTGGCCCGGGGCGAACTGCTCGACCCCACCGCCCTGACGATCCTGCCCGGACCCGGCGAGCGCTGAGCCCGAACCGGACGGGCGCGTCGGCTCGCCACGGCATGCCGAAGTTGTCGGTTGCCGATACGGTGTGGGCGCGATTTGAAGGGAAGGAGAATCATGGTCGATTCCCAGAGCACACCAGCCCGTCAGCGGCCATCCGTTGTAGCTATCTCCAGCTATCTGCTCTTTCTGTTCCTGGCGTGTCAGGTGCTCACTCTGATCGTCACGCTCAGCACCATCGGCGCGACGCGTGACGCCATCCGCGCCGCGTACGAGGGCAGCACCATCGAGAATGCCGATCAGGTGGTCGGCGTCTTCGTCGCCATCGCCCTGGCGGGCAGCATCCTGCTGCTCCTGCTCGCGATAGTGCTCAGCGTGCTGGCCCTCTTCAACAACCAGGGCCGCAACGGTGCCCGAATCACCACCTGGATCATCGGCGGCATCATGGTCTGCTGCGTGGGCGGCAACCTGCTCAGCAGTGCGGCGGGCGGTTTCACCGCCAGTGGTAACACCAACGCCAACGGGCCGAGCGCCGACGAGATCCAGCGTCGTCTGGAGGAGGGGCTGCCCTCCTGGGCCGCTCCCGTCAGCCTGGCGCTCAACGTGGTCAGCCTGATCGCGCTGATCGCGGCGCTTATCCTGCTGGCGCTGCCGCAGGCCCACCCGTTCTTCCGCAAGCCGACAGCGGCCTGGGAGCCGCCGGCCCCGGGCGCCAGCTACCCGGGTAACCCGCAGGCCCCGGCCCAGCCCGGCTACCCGCAGTCGTCAGGTGAGCCCGGCTACCCGCAGGCCCCGGCCCAGCCCGGCTACCCGCAGTCGTCAGGTGAGCCGAGCTACCCGCCGCCGGCGAGCCGGCCGGACGACACGCCACCCACGGACCGGCCCGGGTCAACCCCGCCATCGACGAGTTGACGGCCCGGTAGGCACGACGCCGACGATCCCTCCGAGTAGGTTGCAACCCGACGCCTACCGGAGGGATTCGTCGTGTCGTACCCCGAATCGGCATCGGCCCGCCGGCCCGCCGTCGTCCTGTCGGCCGCCGCGGTGCTCTGGGTGATGGCGGTGTCCGCGCTCGTCTACACAGTGGTCGACCTGATGGTGCTCGGCGGGACGCTCGACGCGTTCCGCTCCGCCGCCCGGGACACCTCGGCCAGCCCGGAGCAGATAGACGACGTGGTGACCCTGCTCCGCGCGTCCGCCGTGCTGTCGGCGGTGGTGTCGGCGCTCTCCGCGCCGGTGCTCGCCGGCCTGGCCCTCGGGCTGCTGACGGCGCGCAACGGCGTCCGGGTGGCCACCTGGGTGGTCAGTGGGCTCGGCCTGCTCGGCGGCTGTTGCAGCGCGGCCGTGCTCATCGGCGAACGGGCCGCGCCGCTGCAACTCGGTGCCGACGACCAGGCTCTCGCCGAGTTGCTGGGCCTGATCGGCGACGCGTACCCGTCCTGGTGGATCCCGCTCAACGCTGGGCTTTCCGTCGGGCAGGGGCTCGGTTACCTTGTAGTAGCTCTGCTGCTGGCCCTGCCGGCGGCAAACGCCTGGTTCGGTCACCGCCGCTCAACCACGCCGCCGCCACCATCCGCGCCACCCGCGTTCACCTCCGCCCCGCACCAACCACCGTCGGCGCCGCCCGCGCCCCCGTACCCGCCCAGGTGAGGACCGTCCCGTGCCGCTCGACCCCACCACCACCGAGCGTCGAGCCCTGATCACCGGGGCCACCGCCGGCATCGGCGCGGCGTTCGCCCGACGGCTGGCCGCCGACGGTTGGCACCTGGTGATCGTCGCCCGCGACGCGGCCCGGCTGGCCGAGTTGGCCGGCGAGTTGGGTGCCGCCCACGGCCGCGAGGTGGAGACGATCCCGGCGGATCTGTCCACCGACGACGGGTGCGCCGTCGTGGAGCGACGGCTCGCCGACGGCGAGCCGGTGCAGCTGCTTGTCAACAACGCCGGGATCAGCCTGAACAAACCGTTCCTGCGGTCCACCGCAGAGGACGAAGCGCGCCTGCTGCGGCTCAACGTGCACGCGGTCATGCGATTGACCCTGGCGGCGCTGCGATCGATGACCGAACGCCGAAATGGGGCAGTGATAAATGTCTCTTCGGTTGCTGGGTTCGGTACGGCCATGCCCGGTTCGACGTACTCGGCCAGCAAGGCGTGGGTGACCAACTTCAGCGAGTCCGTGGGCTTGTCAGCCCGCCCGTTCGGGGTCCGGGTGATGGCCCTCTGCCCCGGCTACACGCGCACCGAGTTCCACGAGCGGGCCGGCATCAACATGTCCAAGACCCCCGAGTGGCTTTGGCTGCGGGCCGAGGATGTGGTCGACGAAGCACTGCGTGACCTGGGCAAAGGCAAGATGGTCAGTGTCCCGGCATGGAAGTACAAGTTGGTGGTCGCCGGCATGCGGCATGCGCCGCGTCGACTGCTCCAGGCGGTCGCCCGGGACACTCGCGGGCGGATCGGCCGCGACGAGGGCTGACCCTCGACCGGCCCACCGGCTCCCGGTGATCGAGGCGGAGACGTTGGCGCGCCGCTATCAAGACGGTCGCTGAGCGTAGTCGAACATCGCCAATCATCGGTGCCTCGCCGGGCTGGTCAGGGTAGACCCCGCACACGCCGTTCAGACTTGCGCAGTAACCTCTATCGCCATGGGGGACCACGACGACCTGCGTAAATTCATTACCGACCTGGCCGTGGTCCACGGACGGGTCGTGCTCTCCTCGGGGCGTGAGGCAGACTGGTACGTGGACCTGCGGCGCGTCACGCTCCATCACCAGGCCGCTCCTCTGGTCGGCCGGGTGTTGCTCGACCTCACCGCCGACTGGGATTACGCCGCTGTCGGCGGCCTCACCCTGGGCGCTGATCCCGTCGCGGTCTCGATGCTGCACGCCGCCGCTCCGACCGGTCGTGCCCTGGACGCCTTTGTGGTGCGCAAGGCGGGTAAGGCACATGGTCTGCAACGGCGGATCGAAGGACCGGAGGTGGCCGGCCGTCGGGTGTTGGCGGTGGAGGATACGTCCACGACTGGCGGAAGTGTGTTGACCGCTGTCGAGGCGCTTCGCGAGGCCGGGGCGGAAGTCGTGGGCGTGGCGGTTATTGTTGATCGAGGCGCCGGCGACGCGGTGCGAGCCGCCGGATTGCCTTACCGGGCGGCCTATACGTTGGCTGACCTCGGCCTTGTGGCGTAAAAGTTTGCCGATTCGGATCTGCTGATATGCAGGCGGATCGATGCTGCTGGTGGAAGGATGGAATACGTGGGAACTGCGTTGGCCGAAATGACTATGCCTCAGATCTCGCCGCTTAACGGCGAGCCGATCGAACGTGCCGATGCCGAGCGTCTCGCCGGGGTCCTCAAGGCCCTTGCGGATCCTGCTCGGCTGCGGCTGCTCAGCCTGATCCAGTCGGCCCCAGAGGGCGAGGCGTGCGTCTGTGACCTGACGGCGCCGCTCGGCCTCTCTCAGCCGACGGTCAGTCATCACCTGCGTATCCTCACCGAGGCGGGCTTGCTGCAGCGGGAGAAGCGCGGTGTCTGGGCGTACTACAGCCTGGTCCCGAGTGCGATCGCGACGATCGCCGACCTGCTGACCCCGCCGCGTAAGCGGGCCACCAAGAAGGCCCGCTGACGTAGGCGCTGCACGCCGTCCCGCGCCGGGGCGGCGTCCGGTGGCGAGCCAGGGGTGGCGCCATCGGTGGGTAACACCTGCTCGTCCCCCGGCCGCACCGCCGGCGGCCGGGTCCGACATGCCGACGGCCGACCCCCGCACCAGGGGGCCGGCCGTCGTCGTCGTACCTGGACTCAGTGGTCCTGGCCGTGCTCCGGACGGTGCCGGCCGTGCTGGTGCACGTCGTTGTCGAACGCCTCGCGGGCCGCCTCCACCGCGCCGGCGGCGCTGGCCGCCGCCACCACCGCGACCGCCTCGCCGCGCTTACGGGCCCGCCGGTCGCGGAGGAACTCGAAGAAGATCGGCAACACCGAGATCAGGATGATCAGGGCCACCACCGGCAGGATGTAGCGGTCGATCTTGTCGCCGATGGCGTCGTAGATCTGCTCGGCGAGCAGGTAGCCGATCAGCAGGATGCCGTCCACCCAGAGCACCGCGCCGACGATGTTCCAGAGCAGGAACTTCCGGGCCGGCATGCCGAGCGCGCCCGCGACCGGGTTGAGGAACGTCCGGACGATCGGGATGAAGCGCGCCAGCACCACGGCCTTCGCCGGGCCGAACTTCTCGAAGTAGTACTCGGCCTTCTCCACGTACTCCTTCTTGAAGAGCCGGGAGTTCGGCCGCTCGAACATCGGCCGGCCGTACCGGGCACCGAGCCAGTGCCCCAGTTGCGCGCCGAGGATCGCGCAGATCGGTCCGCCGACCAGCAGGGCGGGCAGGGAGAGCCGGGTGCCGTCACCGAAGATCGCGTCCGCCACCGGTGACGAGGCCACCCCGGCGAGGAACAGCAGTGAGTCGCCCGGGAAGAAGAAGCCCACCAGCAGGCCAGTTTCGGCGAAGAGGATCACCCACACGCCGATCAGCCCGAAGGTCTGCAACAGATCCTTGGGATCGAGCGGGTTCAGGGCGACGCTCTCCACGAGAGCGCGGGTCTTCTCAGCTGTGTCCACGGCCACAAAGGGTACCGAAGCCCAAGGTCCCGGCCGCGCCGGACCGGTCCCGCGCCACCCGCCCGCGTAGTGGAGTTCGGTCCGCCCCTGCTGCAATGTTCCGCTCGCCCGCTTCCGTCATCTGCGGTAGGAGCCTCGGGAGGTGCAGTGACGTACGAGGAGTTCGCGGACACGCGGCTGGGCCCGCTACTGCGGTACGCGGTGATGCTCACCGGTGATCCGCACCAGGCGCAGGATCTGGTTCAGGAAACCATGGTCCGGGTCCAACTGAACTGGCGGCGGGTTGCCCGGGCGGATTCGCCCGAGCACTACGTGCGCCGGATGCTCACCAACCAGTTCATCGACTGGCGCCGCGGCTCCTGGGTGCGCCGGGTGCTGTTGCGGGCCGAGCCCGACGCGACGCTGCCGGCCCCCACCGACCACACCCAGACCGCAGTGGACCGGGACCAGATCTGGACCTGGCTGTCCCGGCTGCCGCGCCGGCAACGGGCCACCCTGGTGCTGCGCTACTACGAGGACCTGCCCGACGCGGAGATCGCCGACATTCTCGGCTGTGCCGTCGGGACCGTACGTTCGTCCATCTCCCGGGCCCTCGCCACGCTCCGGGCCGAGTACGTGGAGGCGTGAACATGATTGAGGACGACCTGCGTGCCGCCTTCGGCCGGCACGAGACGCTGACCCCACCCACCGGCCCGCTGCGGGCCGCGATCGATCGGCTGGCGACCCGTCGCCGGCAGCGCCGGAAGCGCTGGCAGGCCGGCGGTGCGGCGCTGGCCGTGCTCGGCGTACTCGGCATCGGGGTTCCGCTGCTCAGCCCGGAACGGGCCGGGCCGGCGCAGAAAATGGACACCCTGATCGGCTCGCCGGATCCGGTGGCGGCTGGTGCGGTGACTGTCCTGCTGCTCGGCATCGACAGCCGGACACCCGGCCCGCCGCTTGCCGACTCGGTGTTGCTGCTGCACATCCCGGCCGACCGGAGCCGCCCGTACCTGATCTCACTGCCCCGCGACCTGCGGGTGCCGATCTCCGGTCACGGCACCGACAAGCTGAACGCGGCGTTCGCGTTCGGTGCGGGCCATTCGTCACCGGACCTGAGCAGAGGGTACGAGCTGACCCGGAAGACGGTGGCGGAGCTGACCGGAGTTCGTGTCGACACCGGTGTGGTTTTCACGTACTCCGCGCTGCGGTCGCTGACAAACGAGGTGGGCGGCGTGCCGGTCTGCCTGCCTGACCAGGTCCGGTCGGTCCACACCCGGCGGGTCTTCCCGGCCGCGTGCCAGCGTCTCGACGGCGCCGCGGCTGTCGACCTGCTCCGCCAGCGGCGTGACCTGCCCGGGGGCAGCCAGGACCGGGACCGCAACGCGCGGCTCTTCGCCGCCGGGCTGGTGCGCGCGGCCTCCGACGAGGGCGTGCTCACCAATCCGGTACGACTGACCAGGTTGCTGAGCGCCGTCGAGCCGGGCCTCGCCGTGTCACCGGGGGTGGCCACCATGCTCGACCTCATGCGGCTGGTGCCGACACTGCGGTCGACGGACCAGGTCGGGCTCAGCCTGCCGGTGACCGAGCCGACCGGGACCAGTAGCTACCTGGAGGCGGACCCGCAGCTCGCCCCGGAGTTCCTGACCGCACTGCGCGAGGACCGGCTCGGCGACTGGGTGGCCCGTCACCCGACGGCTGTGGACGGCGCTCGCTGACCGTTCAGCGGTAGTCGTCCTCGTCCCCGGTGACCACCCGGGCCTGCTCCATCGCGTCCCAGTCGTCGACCTCCAGGCCGCGTTGCGGTGCACCGTCGTCGACCGGGCCGACAGTGGTGGCCTGCTCGACAGCGTCCGCCGGCTCGGCCTCCGGGTTGCGCTCGTCCGGGGCGAGGTGGTCGCCGGGGGCGAAGTCCTCATCGGGCTGGCCCATCATCCCTCCCGGGGGTCTCGGGGCACGGTTCCCACCCACCGTACGGGCTGCGCCGGCAGCGCGCCCGGAAGCGGAGTAGGCGGAATCAGCCCGCAACGACGCGACCCGATGCCAGGATGGTGCGGTGGGCTTTCTCATCCGACTGGCGATCACCGCGGTCGCGCTGTGGATAACCACGTTGATCGTGCCCGGGGTCGACGTGCACGGCCGCTCGGGTGGCAACACAGTGCTCACCCTGATCGTGGTCGCGCTGATCTTCGGCGTGATCAACGCGGTGCTCAAACCGATCATCCGGGTGGTCGGCTGTGTGTTCTACCTGCTGACCCTGGGCCTGTTCGCGCTCGTGGTGAACGCGTTGCTGTTCCTGCTCACCGACCGGATCGCCCGCGGGCTCGACCTGCCGTTCCGGGTGGACGGTTTCTGGCCGGCGTTCTGGGGAGCCATCGTGATGACAGTGGTCACCTGGCTGATCAGCGTCATCGTGCCGGACCATCTGGACCGCCGGTGAGGGGTTGACCGCCGGGTCGGTTGTTCCGGCGCACCGCACCTGCGGGATACTGCCGGGCGGAGGACAGCGCGGTCCGGCGCACAAATGAACAACAGCGGCCAGCACGGCCGAGAGTGGTAAGTAAGGAGCGCATCACATGCCCATCGCTTCCCCCGAGGCCTACGCGGAGATGCTGGACCGCGCCAAGGCTGGCCGGTACGCGTACCCCGCGATCAACGTGACCTCCTCGCAGACGCTGAACGCGGCGCTCAAGGGCTTCGCCGACGCGGAGAGCGACGGCATCATCCAGGTCTCCACCGGTGGCGCCGAGTACCTTTCCGGCCCGTCGATCAAGGACATGGTCACCGGCGCCGTGGCGTTCGCCGCTTACGCGCACGAGGTGGCCAAGAAGTACTCGGTCAACATCGCCCTGCACACCGACCACTGCCCGAAGGACAAGCTGGACAAGTTCGTCCGTCCGCTGATGGGCATCTCGCAGGAGCGGGTGAAGCGCGGCGAGGAGCCGCTGTACCAGTCGCACATGTGGGACGGCTCGGCCGTGCCGGTCGCGGAGAACCTCCAGATCGCCGCCCAGCTCCTCGACGAGGCCGCCAAGGCCAAGATCGTTCTTGAGATCGAGGTCGGCGTCGTCGGTGGCGAGGAGGACGGCGTCGAGAACGCCATCAACGACAAGCTCTACACCACCACCGAAGACGGCCTGGCCATGGTCGAGGCGCTCGGCCTCGGCGAGAAGGGCCGCTACATGGCGGCGCTCACCTTCGGCAACGTGCACGGCGTCTACAAGCCCGGCAACGTCAAGCTCCGCCCGGAGATCCTCAACCAGATCCAGGAGGCGGTCGGCGCCAAGTACGGCAAGGACAAGCCGCTCAGCCTGGTCTTCCACGGCGGCTCGGGCTCACTGCTGAGCGAGATCCGTGAGGCGCTCGACTACGGCGTGGTGAAGATGAACATCGACACCGACACCCAGTACGCCTTCACCCGGCCCGTCGCGGACCACATGCTCCGCAACTACGACGGCGTGCTGAAGATCGACGGCGAGGTCGGCAACAAGAAGCAGTACGACCCGCGCGCCTGGGGCAAGGCCGCCGAGGCCGGCCTGGCCGCCCGGGTCGTCGAGGCGTGCGAGCACCTGCGCTCCACCGGCACCACGATGACCAAGTAACTACGCACCACGAACGGCCGGCTTCCCCTCGGGGGAGCCGGCCGTCGTCGTTCAGGCGGTGAGCAGGCGGACGGCCTCACGGACGTCGTCGGTGAGATGGATCGTCGTCGACAGGTCACCGAACGGGGACGCGGCCAGCAGCGGACGCAGCAACGCCTCCACCGGCAGTTCGGTGGTCCAGTAGCCACGGTCCAGGAAGATGTACGCGCCGCTGGCGCCGTCCGTGCCGTAGTAGGTCTTGGTGGCCGCCTGGAACACCTCCTGCACCGTGCCCGCCCGCCCCGGCGCGAAGACGATGCCGCCCCGGGCCAGGCGCAGGATGGTGTCCTCCCGGATCGCGTTCGAGAAGTACTTCGCGATCCGCCCGGCGAACAGGTTCGCCGGCTCGTGCCCGTACAGCCAGGTGGGGATGGCCAGGCCACCGGCCCGCGCCCAGGCGAGGTCGTCACCACGCTGCCGGGGCACCCCCGCGTAGCGCTGCCGCACCGCCAACGCGGTGGCTGTGTACCGGTGGTGGTCGGTGAAGTCGGGCGCCTCGGCCAACAGGTCGATCGCCTCGGTCAACTCGGCCGCCGGCCGGTCCGCCAGGTAGGCGCCGAGATTCGCCGCCTCCATCACACCCGGACCACCGCCGGTCACCACCAGCCGGTCGGCCCGCGCCAGCTCCCACCCCAGCACGGCAGCCATCCGGTACGGCGGGCTGCCACGCCGCACCGCGTGCCCACCCATGATGCCGACCACCGACTGCGGACCGTGCCGGGCCAGCCAGGCCCGGGTGGCGTCGGTGAGCGCGTTGTCCACGCCATGGTCGTGCAGTCGCTGGCCCAGCGCCTCCTTGACGTCCGGCAGCGCGCCGCCGTGCGCCCGGTAGTGGTCGTACACCCGGGTGTCGTACATCTCGGTGAACCCGCCCTCGGCGAAGCCGGCGGCCAGGTCCTGCGGGGTGTAGAGGTGCGACGGCTGGGTCGGGTACGGCAGCCCGGAGAACGGCGGCACCACGTTCGCGCCGCGGCGGACCAGGTCGGCCCCGACGTCCCGGGAGGCGAACCGGCATCCCACGAAGAGCGTGCCAGCGACCTCGATCCCCCGCAGGTCGGGCACCGGTGCCAGGTCGAGGCGCAGGCCCTGCACGGTCAGCCCGGTCAGTCGGCCGGTGGCCAACTGCCTGTCGAACTCGTCGCGGGTCTGGATCTCGTCGGCGTGCAGGTGCGGCTCGATGACGTCCGCGGGAGGTGGGGTCGGCACCCGGCCATCCTGCCCCTCGGCCGGGGCCGGCCAAACCTCGGGCCCGGGGTGGAACCGACAGGAGCCCGGTGACCGTGGCCACCGGGCTCCTGCGTAACCGGTTCCTGGGGAGGCTCCGGACCATTAGTTGTAGTGGAAAACACTTGGCGGCGGCATAGGCCGCAGGCGTGACCAACTCCTCAGCCGTTCAGCGGAACGTGTCGGCCGACCCGCTCGCGTGTCGCCCTGTCCAGCGGGTTGAATGGGGCGATGCAGAACCTTTTGCCAGAGCCACCGGCCACCCGCCTGCCCGCGAACGACGAGGCCGACACCGCACTGGCTGCCGCCGAGGAGGCCGGCACGGCTGAGGCGTTCGCCAGCGTGGCGGCCGGCTTCCCCACCTACAGTGCGGCCTGGGCGGAGCTCGCCGCCCGGTCGTTCGCGCAGGGGCAGGTGGTGACGGCGTACGCGTACGCGCGCACCGGCTACCACCGGGGCCTCGACCAGTTGCGCCGCAGCGGGTGGAAGGGGCACGGCCCGGTGCCGTGGTCGCACGAGCCCAACCGGGGCTTCCTCCGCTGCCTCTACGTGCTGTCCCGGGCTGCGGACGAGATCGGCGAGGCCGACGAGGCGGCCCGCTGCGCCCAGTTCCTGCGCGACTGCGACCCGGCGGCGGCCGACGCGCTCGCGAGCAACTGACCCCGATCCGACGGCCGACCCGACAGCGGGCCGGCCGTCGGTGGGTCACAGCCCTTCGGCGACCGCAGCGGCGATCTTCAGCCAGGCGTCCCGGGTGGCCGAGGAGAGCCCGCCGTACCGGATCGGCTCACCCGTGTCGATGAGCCGCTCGTACGGAGCCAGCAGCACCGCCCGGGTGCGGGCCGCGAAGTGCTCCTGGATGGCCGGCAGGTCGATCTCCTTGCGGGACGGTGGCATCGACACCACTGTCACGGCCTGGCGTACCAGCCGTTGCCGGCCGCTCTGCTCCAGGTGGTCGAGCATCCGGGCGGCGGTCTCCGCCGAGTCGTTACGGGCCGACATGGTGACCACCAACTGGTCGGTGGCGTCCATCGAGGCCTGCCAGTTCTGCGCCCGGACGTTGTTCCCGGTGTCCACAAAGATCAACTTGTAGAACCGGCTCACCACCTCGCGGATCTCGGCGAACGCGGCAGCTGTCAACATCTCGCCACCGGTGGCCGACTCGTCCGAGGCCAGCACGTCGAACATGCCCTCGCCCTGCGAGCGGACGTACTGCGACAGGTCACCGACCCGCCCGTGCGCGCCCTGGAACTGCCCGAGATCGCGCAGCATGTCCCGCACCGTGCGGGAGTGGAAGTCCTGCTGGGCACGCATCCCCAGGGTGCCCTGGGTCTCGTTGTTGTCCCAGGCCAGCACGTAGCCACCGCGCTTCTGACCGAACGTCATGGCGAGCAGCAGGATGGCCACCGTCTTGCCGGCGCCGCCCTTCGGGTTGACCACCGTCACCTGCCGCAGCCCGCCGAAGTTCCGGCGCACCATCTCGATGTCCCGCTTGAGTTCCTGCTCGTGTCGACCGGGAGACAGCCGGAGCAGCCCCATCTTGTTGACCACCGCCCGGACGCCCATTGTCGCCACCGGGTCGGCGGGCCGGACCTGCCGGCGTCGGCTGAAGTCCTCGGCGGTCGGTACCGCGGTCTCCTCCGGCGTCCAGCTCGCGTCCGGGTACGCGGTCGCCTCCGGGTAGCCGGCCGCGGGCACCCGGGTCACCCCTTCGGCCTCCTGGTAGGGCTGCCCGGGCTGGACACCTGGTGCACCCTGCTGCCACGGCGGCGGGTACCAACCCGGAGACGGCGGAAACGGTCCCGGCGGTGGGGTCGCCGACCCGACCTGCGGCGGCAGGTTGCTGAACTGGGTCAGGTCCGGCGGCGGCGGGATATGCCCCGGGCCGGCCTGACCGGGGATCACCGGGGTGACCGACGGGCCCGGGTACGCCGGAGCCGGCCCGGGGTGCGGCGGCTGTAGCGGTGGCGGTGGCGGCGGCGCGGCGGCCTGGTCGTGAGCCGGTGTGGGCGTTGCGGCGGGGCGTTGCGGCGGGTACGCCCAGGGCGACTCGGCGGGCCGGCCCACCCCGCCGGCAGATCCGTCCTTCTCGGCCCCGTCGACCTCCGGGGCCGTCCCTGCCGCTGCGGGGCCGGTTGCTGCCGAGTCTGCCGAGGCGCGGGTCGCACCGTTCGGGCGATCGGCGGGCGTCCCGGCCGCGGTGGGGTTGTCCAGGGTGAACGGCTGGTCCAGGTCCACCCCCGCCGGGAGGATCGGCGCGGCGACGGCCGGCCCCCGGTCGCCGGCGGGCGCCGGCCCCACGCCGGCTGCGCTGCCCCGCGCCCCGGCTGCGGCGCTGGGCGCGCCGCTCGTCATCCCGGAGGTGCCTGTCGCCCCGGCGGCGGGGCTCGTCGTGCCCGGTGCCGTTGGCGTGCCGGGAGTCGGCGGCGTGCCTGGTGCCGTTGGCGTGCCCGAGGTGGTTGGCATACCCGGGGTGGTTGGCGTGCCCGGGGCTGGCGGCGTGGCGGGTGCCGTTGGCGTGCCCGGGGCAGGCGCTGCTGCCGGGTTGGCCGGCGCCGCCAGGTCGGCCGGCGGCCCCGGGTTGGCCGGCGGCCCCGGGTTGGCCGGCGGCCCCGGGTTGGCCGGCGGCCAACTCGGTTGAGCTGGCGCCCAGCCGGACGGGGCGACGGATGAGCCGCTGGTGTCCCAGCCGCCGGGCGCCGGAACGGCACCGGAGAGCGACGGGTAGTCCGCCGGCGAAGGCGGCGGTTGGGCCGGGGCTCCGGGTTGCCCGGGCACCGGCGGCCTGCCGATCGGCGGCGCGGCCACCGGCGGCGTCACCGGCCCCGGCGCGGCCGACGACGGCGCACCCCGCTGTTGGGCGACCGCCGCCCACGGCGGCACCGCGCTACCCGTGGTGCGGTCGGCCGGATCCGGTGGCCAGAGTGGTTCGATGTCCCGCTCCGGCACCGGCTGCTGGCCGTGCACCTGCGCCCGGTCGGCGTTCTCGTCCATTACGGCCCCTCCCAGTCCTCCTGCGAGGATAGGCCCAACCACCCGGCGGGGCCGTCGGCGCAGCCGGCCGCCGCGCGGCGTGCGGCCGGGATCAGATCGACCAGACCGCCCAGGCGCCCGGCTCGATCCACCAGGAACGCTTTCGGGTCAGCTCAGCCTCGACACCATCGTCGAGGTACGGGATCTTCCCCTCCCGGGGCAGCACCGAAACGGCCCGCCCACGGGCTCGCCGCACCTCGAGCCGGACCCGCTTGCGGCCCAGCGCCGAGCGGACCACCACCGGCACGGCCACCGCGACCTCGATCTGGCCGTCGGCCGGGTCCGGCGCGGTAAGCAGCCGCACGTCGTCGAGCGTCGCGTACCCGCCGGCGTTGCCGACCACGCAGGCCAGCAGCGGTTCGTCGCCGTTCGTGAGGACGGTGTCGTCCACCTCCACCCGGGCCCGCCAGTGCAGCGGCCGGCCGGCGTCGTCGGCGGCGCCGAGCAGCGCGCCGTCCAGGGTCACCGATCCACCGTCGTTACGCAGGAGGTCGAGTCGGCGCGGCGTGCCGTCCACCACCGCGGCGGCCACCGCCGCCGGGTCACGCGGCAGCTTGAGCTGCGCGGCCAGGTCCTGGTGGCTGCCGCCCCGAGCCGGATCGAGCGGGAGTACGGCCACCGGCGGCAGGTCGGGCAGGGTCCGGTTGCCGGGCAGATCCGCCGGTCGCCTGCTCGGCGCTGGCGCGTACCGCCGGACCAGTCGGCGCAGCACGGCGCGCAACTGTCCGTCGCTCGCCGTGGCGACGACCAGCCGGGTCTTGCTGTCCGGGTCGGGCCAGGTCAGGCCGTCCGGGCGGGCCGGACCGTCGAGCCGGGCCAACACCGCGTCGATCTCCGCGTCGGAGCGGGCGGTGACCATCTCCACCCGGGCACCTCTGGCGATCAGCGCGTCGGAGCAGGCCAGCACCGGCACCCGGGGTCGCTCGGTGGCGCACTGTTCGGTGTCGCCGGTCCGGGCCGGGGATCCCTGACCGCTCTCGGTCTGCTTCGTCGGGTCGGCCGCGGACCCATCGGCTGCGGACCCGGTCGCGCCGCCGCAGCAGGCCCCGCCGCTGCCGCAGCCCCCGGGAGCGTCCCGCTCCGAACCGAGGGTGAGCAGCACCACGTCGTACACCGAAGGAGCCTCCTGCCTCTCGACGCGACCCCTGCCGGCCACGCCGTCATTACTTGTTAACCTGACACCCCGGGCTCGCCAACCGGTCGCCACCTGGCACCCGAGCCTTCTGGAGGCGGAAAAGATGCCAGCGATCGTGCTCATCGGCGCTCAGTGGGGCGACGAGGGCAAGGGCAAGGTTACCGACCTGCTGGGTGAGCGGGTCGACTACGTCGTGCGCTACTCCGGTGGCAACAATGCCGGCCACACGGTGATCACCCCCGACGGCCAGAAGTACGCGCTGCACCTGATGCCGTCCGGCGCGCTCTCGCCGAACGCGATGATCGTCATCGGCAACGGTGTGGTGGTCGATCCGAAGGTGCTGCTCGCCGAGATCGACGGCCTGGCCGAGCGCGGCGTCGACGTCTCCCGGCTACGGATCTCGGGCGACGCGCATCTGATCATGCCGCACCACCGGGCCCTGGACCGGGTGATCGAGCGCTATCTCGGCTCGTCGCGGATCGGCACGACCGGCCGCGGGATCGGCCCGGCGTACGGCGACAAGGTCGCCCGGATCGGCATCCGCCTGCAGGACCTGCTCGACCCGGGCATCCTGCGGAAGAAGCTCGAACTGGCGCTGCGCGAGAAGAACCAGATCCTGTTCAAGGTCTACAACCGCAAGGCGATCGACCTCGAGGCGACGGTCGAGGAGTACCTGGCGTACGCCGAGCGGCTCAAGCCGTACATCGCGGAGACCCGGGCGATGCTCTGGGACGCCCTGGACCGGGGCGACACGGTGCTGCTGGAGGGCGCGCAGGCCACCATGCTCGACATGGACCACGGCACGTACCCCTTCGTGACCTCGTCCAACCCGACCGCCGGTGGTGCCTGCGTGGGCGCCGGCATCCCGCCGACCGCGATCAACAAGGTGATCGCGGTGAGCAAGGCGTACACCACCCGGGTCGGCGCGGGGCCGTTCCCGACCGAGCTGTTCGACGCCAACGGCGAGCACCTGCGCAAGGTCGGCGCGGAGTACGGCACCACCACCGGGCGGGAGCGTCGGTGTGGCTGGTTCGACGCGGTCGTCGCCCGGTACGCCTGCCGCCTCAACGGGGTGACCGACCTGGTCATCACCAAACTGGACGTGCTCACCGGCCTGCCCAAGGTGCCGCTCTGCGTCGGCTACGAGATCAATGGCGTCCGGGTGGACGACATGCCGATGAGCCAGACGGACTTCCACCACGCCACCCCGGTCTACGAGGAACTCGACGGCTGGTGGGAGGACATCACCAAGGCCCGCACCGCCGAGGATCTGCCGGAGAACGCCCGCCGCTACATCGCCCGCGTGGAAGAACTCTGCAACACCAGGGTGAGCGTCGTAGGCGTAGGCCCCGGCCGAGAGGAAAACGTAGTCCTCCACCCCCTCCTCCCCTAAAGCCCTCACCCCCACCCCCTGGCCCCCACCCCCACCCCCTGGCCCCCGCCTGCCGGCGCGCCATCCCGCGTTGATCATGAAGTTATTGCCCTCCGCCTCGGCGCGTCGTGGCAACAACTTCATGATCAACCAAGGGTGGTGGGTGGGGGTGGGTGGTGGGGGGGGGTTATCCACAGGGTGGTTGTGGTTGTCCACAGGGGGGTGCCTGGGGTTTTCGAGTGGGCCAGGGTGGCTGAGTGGACGCCTTGGATGTTGTACGGCGGGTTGCCGCCGGCCGCGACGGGATTGTGACCCTCGGGCAGGCGCGTGCCGCTGGCCTGACCACACACGAGGTCCAGCGGCTCTGTCGGGCCGGCCGTTGGCGCGCTGTGGCGCGGGGCAGTTATCTCGTCGACGCCGACCTGTATGACGAGGTGCCCCGACGGGCGCGAATCAGGGCGGCGATGGTGTCCTTTGGCTCGGCGGCAGTCGCAGTGCTCTCAATGGCCGCCGAGCTGCACGGGTTGGCCGGAATGCGGTTCACCGAGTTGATCCATCTGTCGGTGCCGGGTCCGGTCGCCAGGCCGGCTCGACTCGGCCATCCGCAGGTGGTGGTCCATCAGTTGGTCATCCCGCCTGCGCAGCTCGTTCGGGTGGACGGGATGACCGCGACTGGGCCCCTTCGGACTGTTGCCGACCTCAGCCTGCGGGCAGATCGTTTCTCAGCGGTGAGTGTGCTGGATTCCGCGTTGAATCGTCGCCTCGTGACGGCGGCCGACGACCTGCTCTCCATCCCGCGCCTCATCCGTGGTCGGCGCGGTGCGGTCGCGGCTCGGGGCTACCTCGGCGAGGTGGACGGGCGAGCGCAGTCGCCGCTGGAGACGCGTGCCCGGCTCCGATGCGTCGACGGCAGGGTGCCGCCCGATGTTCTGCAACTCGAGGTCCGTGACGACGACGGTTATCTGCTCGGCATCGGGGATCTTGGCTGGCGCGCCTCCCGGGTCATCGCCGAGGCCGACGGTCGTGGCCCGCACGACGTGCCCGAAGCTGCCTTCGCCGACCGCCGCCGCCAGAATCGCCTGGTCAACGCCGGCTGGACCATCCTCCGATTCACCTGGGAGGACACTCTCCGCCCGGATTACATCCCGTGGACGGTCCGCCAGGCGATCGCCGCCGCCCGACGCCGTTGATCATGAAGTTATCGCCATGACACGCCGAGGCGGCCCGCAACAACTTCATGATCAACGCGGGCGGAGGTGGGGGCAGTAGGATCTCGGGGCGTGCGGGTTCTTTTGGTGGGTGGTGGAGGGCGGGAGCATGCGCTCGCGCTCCGGCTGGTGGCGGATTCGGGCGTTTCTGCGGTTGTTGCCGCGCCGGGTAATCCGGGGATCGCCTCGGTGGCTGAGCTGCGGGCCACGAACGCCTCCGATCCGGCCGCGGTGGCGGCGCTGGCAGTGGAGACCGCTGCTGACCTGGTAGTGATCGGGCCCGAGGCCCCGCTGGTCGCCGGGGTCGCCGACGCCGTACGCGCCAAGGGCATCCCCGTGTTCGGCCCCTCCGGTGCGGCCGCTCAGCTTGAGGGTTCCAAGGCGTTCGCCAAGGACGTGATGACCGCCGCCGGTGTGCCGACCGCCCGGGCGTACGTCTGCACTGACGAGGAGAGCACCGCGAGGGCGCTCGACGAGTTCGGTGCCCCGTACGTGGTGAAGGACGACGGGCTCGCCGCCGGCAAGGGCGTGGTGGTGACCGACGACCGGTCCGCCGCGCTGGCGCACGCCGCCGAGTGCGGACGGGTGGTGATCGAGGAGTTCCTCGACGGCCCGGAGGTCAGCCTCTTCGTGGTCACCGACGGTGAGGCGGCGCTGCCGCTGCTGCCGGCGCAGGACTTCAAGCGGCTCGGCGACGGCGACACCGGCCCGAACACCGGCGGCATGGGCGCGTACGCGCCGCTGCCCTGGGCGCCGTCGGGCCTGGTGGACGAGGTCATGCGCGACGTGGTCCACCCCACCCTGGCCGAGATGCGCCGCCGGGGCACCCCGTTCGCCGGCCTGCTCTACGTCGGGCTCGCGATCACCGGGGCCGGCCCGCGGGTGATCGAGTTCAACGCGCGCTTCGGTGACCCGGAGACCCAGGTGGTGCTCGCGCTCCTGGAGACCCCGCTGGGCGGGCTGCTGCACGCGGCGGCCACCGGCACGCTTGCCGAGCACCCGCCGCTGCGGTGGCGCGACGGCAGCGCGGTCACCGTGGTGCTCGCCGCCCCGGGCTACCCGGCGGCACCGCGCACCGGCGAGGTCATCACCGGCGCGGACCGACCCGGCATCATCCACGCCGGCACCGCCCGCCGGGCCAGCGACGGCGCGTTGCTCTCCGCCGGCGGTCGGGTCCTCTGCGGTACGGCCACCGGCGTCGACCTGGCCGCCGCGCGGGATGCCGCGTACGCGCTCGTGAACGGGGTGGGGCTGGCCGGCTCGCAGCACCGCACCGACATCGCCGCCGCCGCGATCGAGCACCGGATCACGATCCCGAGCTGACTCCCCACATCGGTGGGTGGGTGCCTCGACCGCGAACGTCTGCGGTGCGGGGCTGATCGAGAGTTCGACCCGGTTCCGGGCCGCCCTCGCAGGTTGAGCGGGGGGCCATCGTGTTCGCCACGCTCCGGTGCCGCCGAACGCCACCCGGAAGCCTGTCGTCGTAGCCGCACCCGGGCACGATCTGCCACCACTCTGGCCGGACGGCCCGCCGCGATCCCCATGACGTGTCGATCCGTGGCGACCGGATGGGTCGCGTGCCTGTGCGTGCCGCGGATGAGCCAGTCCGGTGAGGCGGTCCGCCCCGCAGGGCAACCCGGCGTTGCTCCGACCACGACTTAGCGGTGTCGGAGGCACAGCGACGGGAGGAGGGCAGATGCGGGTTTGCGGACGATCACCGTGTTGTTGGTGGCCGGTGGGGGGACAGGTCCGAGGATGCCGCTGAGCCGGAAACCGGTCGAGCGGTCTGCGGCCGACGTCGAGTACACCGAGTGCGTTCGCGTCGGTCTGCCGCAGTGGCGCCGGACGGCGTACCTGATGTGCGGTGACTGGCATCAGGGCGACGACATCGTGCAGCGGGTGCTCACCGAGCTGTACCGCAACTGGTCCCGGGCGCGGCGGGCCGACAACCTGAACGCGCTGGTCCGGACGATGCTGATGCGGCGGTTGATCGACGAGCGGCGACGCGGTTGGACTCGGGTGCTGATCACCGACCTGCTGCCGGAGCGGCCCGCACCGGCCGCCCCGGATGCCACGGAGCGGCTCGATCTGGTGGCGGCACTGCGTCAGGTCGCACCGCGGCAGCGGGCCGTCCTGGTGCTGCGGTTCTTCCAGGACCTGACGGTGGAGGAGACGGCACAGGTGCTGGGCTGCTCGTCGGGCACCGTCAAGAGTCAGACGGCCAAGGGGCTGGCGACGTTGCGAGGACTGCTCGCCCCCGCCCGGAACGACGTGCCGACCAGCAGGCAGCCCGGCACGGCGAGTGGCACGCCGACCAACGTGTTAGCCCACGGGAGTTGACAATGATCGATGAACTGGATGTGGCGCGGTTGATGCGCGCCGAGGTCGAGGCGGCCGAGACGCCGTCCGCCGTGGTGAACGTCGAACGGGCGATGACCGTCGGGCGCCGGCAGCGCTGGTACGCGCGCAGTGCGGGCGCCGCACTGGCCGTGGTCGCGGTGGTTGTCGGTGCTGTCACGGTGCCGGGCCTGGTTGCGCCGCCGGACGGGTCGGCGCCGTCGGCGCAGCCGTCGTCACTGAACCTGTTCGGCGCCCTGGCTCCGCTGGAGCCGTACACCGGGAAGGTGCCGTCGCCCGACACGTCCCGGATCCCGGCCGCGTTGGAGACGATCGATCCGACCGTTCAGTACGTTCGGTTCGGTTGGTTGCCGTCGGGCCTGGCCAGTCTGCAGTACCAGGTGGGTTTGCTGCTGAGCGGGCCGGGTGTCGTCCTGATCGGGCACGCTCCCGATTCGCCGGATGGCAACTCGGCGGCGGGTGTGATGGTCAGCCTCTACCCCAAGGGGGTGACGCCGCCCGCGCCGCAGGTCATGGGCATCGACCAACGGGCTCCCACAGTGAGTACGGCGCCCGCGCCCGAGGTGCGGGGCGCGGCGGCGACCTTCACCCTGTACGACGTCGACGGCACTGACCGGCTCTCCCTGCGTTGGCAGTACGCCCCGGACGGCTGGGCCGCCGTCGATGTCTCACCCTGGGCGGCGGGGCAGGACGCCCGCGAGATCGCCCTGCACGTGGCGCAGAAGCTCAGGTTCAGTACGACCGAGCGGGTGCGGACGCCGGCCCAGGTCACTGGGGTGCCGCAGCGCCTCCGGCTGATCTATACCACCGTCAACGGGCCACTGACCCCGGAGGGTTGGCGGTGGTACGCCGGAGTCACGTACAGCGCCGAACCCGCCACGGCGGATCCCGGTAGGCAGCGGGCGAAGATGGTGGACGTCGGCTTCTCCCCGTACGTCGAGATGACCGACAAGATTCGGGCCGAGTTGAAGGGGAAGGAACTCTTCCGGCCGCCGAACACCACAGTCGACGGTCATCAAGCGTCGTTCTACTCTGCCGCTGATGATCCGAACTCGTCGGAGACGCTGGAGGTGCTCGACGTCCGGGGGATGGTGGTCGAGATCGACGCACACCGCGGAACGCTCGATGAGCCGGGCACGAAGGGCCTGTTCCAGCACCTCGACCTCGCCGAGGCGAAGCCGGACTGGCGGCCCGCACTGACTGTCGACTGACGGGCGCGGTGACCGCCCCGGAACCCGCCGGTTCTCGCCGACGGTTCCGGGGCGGTCAGCCGTAGTAGCGGCGCAGCTCGCGGGCGAGCACCTTGCCTGTGGCGTTGCGGGGCAGGTATTTGACGAAGACCACGTCCCGGGGCACGGAGAAGCGGGCCAGGTAGCGCCGGACGTACTCGCGTACCGCCTCGGGGTCGAGCGTTTCGTCCGGGTGCAGGGCGAGGAACGCGGACAGCCGCTGGCCGTACTCGGCGTCCGGCACGCCGATCACCGCCGCCTCGCGGACCTGGGGCAGTTGGGCGAGCAGGTCCTCCACCTCGGACGGGAAGACGTTCTCGCCGCCGGAGACGATCATGTCGTCGGCCCGACCGTCGACGAAGAGCAGGCCGTCCGGGTTGAGTCGGCCGAGGTCGCCGGTGTCGAGGAGACCGTTGTGGGTCTCCCGGTCGGCGCCGGAGGTGTAACCCTCGAAGAGCATCTCGTTGCCGACGAAGATCCGCCCCACCTGGCCTTTCGGCACGGGTTGGCCGTCGTCGCCGAGCATCTCCAGCCGGGTGCCGTGCGGTGGCCGCCCGGCTGTGGTGGGTGCCTGGCGCAGGTCCTGCGGAGCGGCGATGGACGCCCAGGAGACCTCGGTGGAGCCGTAGAGGTTGTACAGGACGTCGCCGTAGACATCCATGAACTTGGGGGCGAGCCCGCCGGGCAGGGCAGAACCGCTTACCGCGACGACCTTGAGCGGCGGGCGCGGGTCCGTCGGGGGCACCTCCAGGAGTCGCTGCACCATCACGGGCACGGCGAACAGCGCGTCACAGCGGTGCGCCGTGAGAGCGGCGAGCGTGACGGCCGGGTCGAAGCGCCGGTGCAGCACGATTGTGGCCCGCAACGCCAGGCAGACCTGGAGGGCGGCGAACCCCCAGGTGTGGAAGATCGGTGCCGAGATCATCACCCGGTTCCGGGCGTGCAGGGGGATCTGGTCGATGATGGACACCAACGGGCCGAAGCCGCTCGGGGTGGGTCGGCGGGCGCCCTTGGGCGTGCCGGTGGTGCCGGAGGTGAGCACGATGATCCGGCCGTCCCGCTCCGGGGGACGCAGGTCACCCGGCAACGCCCCGGCGACCAACTCCTCGCGGGCCCGTTCGTCGAGTCGGGGCAGCTCGGTGGGGAGACCGAGGACCCGCTCGGCGAACTCGTCGTCGTGCACGAGCAGCCGTAGCTGCTGCTCCTCGGCGACGGTGCCCAGTTGGGCGGCGGAGAGCCCGGTGTTGACGAGTACGGCGTCGACGCCGAGCATGGTGGCCGCGACGATCGTCTCGATCAGCCCGTGATGGTTGCGGCAGAGGACGCCGATCCGGTCGCCGGCTTGGACGCCGAGCCCGGCCCGCATCGAGCGGGCCATCCGTTCGGCCCGGTCGAGCAGATCGTGGTACGTCAGCTCGACGCCGTCCTCGTCGATGACCGCCGGCCGGCCGGGGTCCCGGGCGGCTGCCTGGCGCAACTCGCCGGCCAGGCTCCAGCCCCACGTCCGCAACGCGTTGAGCTGTGCGGCGACCCGGACGGGGCTGCCGGGGGTGAGCAGTCCGCGACGGGTGAGCGTGGCAATGACGAACGGCAGGTCCATGCCGCAGACCTCCTCGGGGTGGTGCGCGGACGGGGCAGCGGATCCCCCCGTCCATCAGGGCGTCTTCCTTGATCATGCACTGGGCGCGGCGGAAGGCGCAGCTCACGCCCGCTTGGGGTGACGAACACGGCACAGATTGTGGAATTGGTGCCGGCGCGGTATCTGGACGTCGCGGCCTGTGCGCCCGGCTCGGCAGAGACGGGCCGGGTCCGGCCGACCGCACGGCAGTCAGCCGGACCGGGGCGCACCCCCGACCGGACCGGCCGGGCCCGCCGATGCGGGTCGGTCAGCGGATCTGCATCCCGGAGATCGCCCGGGAGATGACAAGTCGCTGGATCTCCGAGGTGCCCTCGAAGATGGTGTAGATCTTGGCGTCGCGGTACCAGCGTTCGACCGGATGGTCACGCAGGAAACCGGCCCCGCCGAGCAACTGCACCGCCTTCTCGGTGACCGACACCGCCACCTCGCCGGCCTTGAGCTTGGACATCGAGCCCTCACCCGCGGTGAACGGGCGGTTGTTGCGGCCCATCCACGACGCCCGCCAGACCAGCAGCCGCGCCGCGTCGATCTCCATCCGCATGTCGGCGAGCGCGAACGCGACAGCCTGGTTCTCGATGATCGGCCGTCCGAACTGGACCCGGTCCTTCGCGTAGTCAAGGGCGTACTCGTAGGCGGCCCGGGCCACACCGAGCGCCTGCGCGCCGACAGTGGGCCGGGACAGCTCGAAGGTCCGCATGGCTGCCTGCCCGCTGGCCCGCTGGCCGGTGCGGGCCCGGTCGAGGCGTTCCAGCAGGGCGTCCCGCCCGCCGAGCAGGCAGCGGCCGGGCACGCGGACCCCGTCGAGGAAGACGTCGGCGGTGTGGGACGCGCGCAGGCCGAGTTTGCGCAGCTTGCGGGTGGCGGTCAGGCCGGGGGTGCCAGGGGGTACGACGAACGCGGCCTGGCCCCGGGAGCCGAGCGTGCTGTCCACCGAGGCGGTGACCACGTGCACGCCGGCGATCCCACCGTTCGTGGCGTACGCCTTCTGGCCGTTGAGCACCCACTCGTCGGTGGCCTCGTCGTAGACGGCCCGGGTGCGCATCGCGCCGACGTCGGAGCCGGCTTCCGGCTCACTCGTGCAGAACGCGGCGACGGCGGGCGAGTCGATGTCGCCGAAGCACTGTGGCACCCACTCGACCAGTTGGTCCGGGGTGCCGGCACCGTAGATGGCGGCGACGGCGAGCGAGGTGCCGAAGATGGAGAGGCCGATGCCGGCGTCACCCCAGAAGAGTTCCTCGCTGGCGATCGGCAGCGACAGCCCGGTCGGATCGGCCCAGCAGGTGGCGAGGAACTCGAAGCCGTAGAGGCCGACCTTGGCGGCCTCTTTGATCACCGGCCACGGGGTTTCCTCGCGCTCGTCCCACTCGGCGGCGGCCGGGCGCACGACCTCGGCGGCGAAGCCGTGCACCCAGTCGCGTAGATCCCGCTGTTCCTCGTTCAGGTCGAGCGAGAACTCAGCCATGTCAGGCCTTGGGGATGTCGAACAGGTTGGCGATGTTGGCGGCGAGACCGAGGTCGCCCTTCGCCTTCAGCTTGCCGGTCATGAACATCATCACCGGGTTGGCACCACCGGAGACGATCTTCAGGAACTCGACCGGGCCCATGGTCAGGCTCAGCTTCGGGTCGTGCTGCGGGGTCTCGTTCACCGCGCACTTGCCATCGGCGACGACCACCTCGTAGGTGTCGCTGCCACCATCCGGGCGGCCGGTGATGATCCAGTGGATGACCGCGTTCGTGGAGCCGGCCCGGTCCGCGCGGAACATCGTCGGCATCCGGCCGAACACCTCGCCCAGAACCCTGCCGCGCAGGTCACCGGACATCACCTGGGCGATCTTGTCGTCCGGGGTGGACTTGACCAGTTGGGCGAACTCCTTGGGGCCCACGTTGGCGAAGGTGGCCGGGTCGAAGTCAGTCATCAGGTGCGCCTTCCGAAGATATGGCTACTCGTGCGTAACCCTACGCACGAGTAGGTATGCTCGCAAGGTGTCCACGCCGCCCGCCTTCAAGCGCCTGCCACGTGCCGTTCGCGAGCAACAGATGCTCGACGCGGCCGTGAAGGTCTTCTCCCGGCGCGGCTTCCACGCCGCGAGCATGGACGAGATCGCCGAGGACGCCGGCATCTCCAAGCCCATGGTGTACGCGTACCTCGGCACCAAGGAGGAACTCTTCGTCGCCTGCCTGCATCGGGAGGGCACCCGGATGATGCAGGCCATCGCCGGTGCCGCCGCCCCCGACCTGCCGGCGGACGTTCGACTCTGGCGCGGGCTGAAGGCGTTCTTCGGCTTCGTGGGGGCACACCGCGACGGCTGGGCGGTGCTCTACCGGCAGGCCCGGGGCGAACAGCCGTTCGCCGGCGAACTGGCCACCATGCGGGCCCGGTTGGTCGAGGTGGTCGCCGGGATGCTCGACCACGCCCTGCGCGCCGAGGGCCGGGAGATCGGCGCCGTCGATTTGGAGGTCGTCGCGTACGCCCTGGTCGGCGCGACCGAGTCGCTCGCCGACTGGCTCGCGGACCACCCGGAGGCCGACCCGGAGAAGACCGCCACCCGGATGATGAACGTGGCCTGGCTGGGCGCCGGCCAACTCCTGCACGGCGTCGTCTGGCGCCCGGCCGCCGACTGACCGCCCCGAGGTCAGCGCCCCGGCCCCGGCCCCCGAGGTCAGCGCACCGGCACCCGGCTCACCGGTTCGGTCGCCGACGCCGACCGCGCGGATCGGCGACGACGCCGGCCCAGCCAGCGCACCACCTCGACGATCGTGGTCACGCCCAGGGCGAGGCCCAGACCAAGCAGCAGACCGCGCAGCGGATCCTGCTCGAAGGCCATCCCGCCGAGGTAGCCCACCAGCCCGGAGTAGAGCCCCCACGAGCCGGCGGCGAGCGCGTCGAAGGCCAGGAACCGTCGTCGGGGATAGCGCACCGCGCCCATGGTGAGGGTGACCGCCGTCCGGCCGCCCGGCACATAACGGGCCACGGTGAGGATGAGGCCACCCCGGGTGACGATCCCTCGACGGGCCCACTCGATGGCGGCCCGACGCCGGCCCTCGGGCGGTAGCCGGTCGAGTAGCCGGGTGCCACCGCCCCGACCGATGGCGTACGAGATGTGATCGCCGAGCAGTGCCCCGCTCGCGGCCACCACGATCACCGCGGGAAGGTACGGCGCGCCGGAGGCCGCGAACACCCCGGCGGTGATCACTGCTGTCTCGCTCGGTACCACCGGGAAGAAGCCGTCGAGCACCGCGATCGCGAAGATCGCCAGATAGACCCAGGGCGAGGCCATCGTCTCGTGCAGCAGGTCGAGCAGGTCCATGCCCTGATGGTGGTGCGGGAGGCGGCTCCCGCCATCGGCCAGTGGTCAGCCGGAGGCCACTACTTAGGTCGTCTCCGGCCCGGACGCCGGGTAGGGGTCATCCCCCAGCGCACCCGGGTCCGACGGCGTGGGGCGACCCGAACCACCTGCGGAGTTCTAGGCTCGGCAGGTGGCCACCAGCGCCGTCGCCCTCCGGCGGGTCGTCAAGCGGTACGCCCCGCTGCTGCTCGCCGTCCTGGTGGTGCTTGCTGTCTGGGCCAGCGCCAGCGGTGACCTGGGGGTCCGCTCGCCGCTGCCGGGCGCTGTGGTGCTGCTGCTCGCGCTGGGTTCGGGTTGGGCCGCCAGCACGGTGCGGGCCCGCCGCTGGCCGTTGTTCGTGGCCGCGGCGGTCGGCTGGTGGGTGCTCGCGGCCGCGGCCGCCGGGGTGGTCGCCTCCTACCAGGCAGGGCTGCGGCTGCGGGGCCGGCGGCTCGCCGGCTACCTCGTCGGGGCGGCAGTGGTGCTGGCCGGTGGGGTGCTCATCGGGCAGGCGGTGGGCGGCGTACGCCGGATCACCACCGCCACCACCGGCAACGTGATTTTCCTTGCCGCCGGTCTGGTTGGACTGCCGCTGGTCTTCGGCCTCTGGGTGCGGGCCCGCCGGGACACCCTCGCCGCCCTGCGGGACCGGGCCGAACGGTTGGAAGGTGAACAGGAGGCCCGCGCCGACCAGGTCCGCGCCGAGGAGCGGACCCGGATCGCCCGCGAGATGCACGACGTGGTCGCGCACCGGGTCTCGCTGATGGTGGTGCACGCCGGGGCGTTGGAGGTGACAGCGGCCGACCCGTCGACAGTCGAGGCCGCCGCGTTGATCAGGACAACCGGTCGGGAGGCGCTCACCGACCTGCGCGAGGTGCTCGGTGTGCTGCGGCAGGCCGGTCCGGCCGTGCTGCCGGAGCGGGGCCTCGACGCGCTGGACGAGCTGATCGGCGAGTCCCGTGCCGCCGGGCTGCGGGTGCACCGGCGGGACGAGGGAGTGCCGGCGGCGTTGCCGGCGACGGTGGGGCGCACGGCGTACCGGGTGGTCCGGGAGGCGCTCACCAACGTACGCAAGCACGCCGCCGACGCCGAGTCGACAGTGTGCCTGCGCTACCTGCCCGACGGGCTGGAGGTGCGGGTCAGTAACGGCCCGTCCGAGGGCGGCCGGTCGCTGCCCGGTGCCGGCCAGGGGTTGCTCGGACTACGCGAGCGGGTGGAGTTGCTCGGCGGTCGGCTGGAGGCGACACCAGTGGACGGCGGCTTTCTGGTCCGCGCCCTGATCCCGGTGGCGGGTGCGACGTGATCCAGGTGGGTGCGACGTGATCCGGGTGGTGGTGGTCGACGACGAGCAGCTGATCCGCGCCGGGCTGCGGATGATCCTCGAGGCGGCGGAGGACATCGCTGTGGTGGGCGAGGCGGCGGACGGCGCCGGTGCGTTGGAGCAGGCCGAACGGTTACGTCCCGACGTGGTGCTGCTCGACGTGCGGATGCCGGGTGTCGACGGCCTGACCATCGCACCCGACGTGATCGCCGCCGGGCCGAAGGTGATCATGCTGACCACCTTCGACCTCGACGAGTACGTGCACCAGGCGCTGCGGGCCGGGGCGGTCGGTTTCCTGCTCAAGGACACCCCGCCCCGGGAGTTGGCCGCCGCCGTCCGCACTGTGGCCGCCGGGAACGCGATGCTCGCCCCGACTGTCACCCGGCGCCTGATCAGCTCGTTCGCCGAACGTGGTCCGGTCCGGCGGAGCGCGGCTCGCAACCGGCTGGCGCCGCTCACCGTGCGGGAGTTGGAGGTCGTCCGGGAGGTGGCCCGCGGGCACGGCAACGCGGAGATCGCCCGACGGCTGACGATGAGCGAGGCCACGGTGAAGGCACACGTCAGTCGGGCGCTGGCGAAGGTCCAGGCCGGCAACCGGGTGCAGTTGGCCATCGTGGTGCACGACGCGGACCTGTTGTGACCGGGCCGAGCCCGGTCAGTGCCGGGAGGTGGCGTGGCGGCGGGCCCGGCGGTGGGCTCGGCGGCGCAGCCACCGGATCCCCTCCAGCCCGAACGTGACGATCAGCGAGAGCCCCACCCCGACCAGTACCCCCTTCACCGGGTCACGTTCGAAGGCGAGCCCGCCGAAGTAGCCGAGCAGGCCGCAGTACACCGCCCAGGTGCCCGCGCCGATGCTGTCGTAGAGCAGGAACGCCCGGCGGGGATAGCGCACCGCGCCCATGGTCAGGGTGACGGCGGTCCGCCCGCCCGGCACGTACCGGCTGGTGGTCAGGATGATTCCGCCGCGCCGGTCGACGGCCCGGCGGGCCCACTCGGAGCTGGCCCGACGACGGCTGCCGTCGGGCAGGCGGGCCAGCCGGCGGGCGCCTCCGCCCTGTCCGATGGCGTACGAGATGTGGTCGCCGACGAGCGCGCCGATGGCTGCGCTCACGATCACCAGGGTCAGGCTGGGATGTCCGTCGCTCGCCGCGAGCACCCCAGCGGTGATCACCGCCGCCTCGCCCGGCACCGCGGGGAAGAACGCGTCGACAGCGGTGAGCCCGAAGATCAACAGGTAGACCCACGGCGACGTGACCGTCCCACGGAGGAGGTCGAGCAGGGCGTCCATGCCCCCATGCTCGGGGGCGCGGCGGCGGTCGGTGGCGCTTCGCCGACATTGGCAACCGGTCAGCCGAGCGCTGCCACCGTCGCTGTCGCGGGCGACGAGGCGTCCGCGGGGAGTTGCGTCGCTGGCGGGTAGTGGGCGCCGTTGAAGGTGACTCGCAGCGTGTACACCGAGGTACCGGCGGTGACGAACAGGTGATTGCGCTTCGGGCCACCGAACGTGAGGTTGGCTGCCGGTTCGGGTAGCAGCAGCTTGCCGATGAGGGTGCCGTCGGGGTCGAAGCAGTGCACGCCGTCCCAGGCCGCCGCCCAGACCCGCCCGAGATGGTCGAGACGGAGGCCGTCGAACCGGCCGAAGTCACACTCGGCGAAGATCTTTCCCTCGTCCAGGGTGCCGTCGGCCGTGACGTCGAAGACGCGGATGTGACTGGGCTCCTGCCGGGTGTCGGCGATGTAGAGCCGCTGCTCGTCGGCCGAGAACGCCAGGCCGTTGGGGCGGGAGAAGTCGTCCGCCACGACGCGTACGTCCCCGGTGGCGGGGTCCAGGCGGAACACGTAGCAGGCCCCGCCGAACTCGCTGTCGCCCTTGTTGCCCTCGTAGTCGCCCTGGATGCCGTAGCTCGGATCGGTGAACCAGATCGTGCCGTCGGCGCGGACGACCACGTCGTTGGGGCTGTTGAACCGCTTGCCGTGGAACCGGTCGGCGAGCACGGTGATCGTGCCGTCGTGCTCGGTGCGGGTGACCCGCCGGTTTCCCTGCTCGCACGTGACAAGCCGACCCTGACGGTCCACGGTGTTGCCGTTGGCGTAGCCCGAGCCGTGGCGGTAGACACCGACGGTGCCGGTGGTCTCGTCCCAGCGCAGCAGTCGGTCGTTGGGGATGTCGCTCCACACCAGGTAGCGGCCCGCCGGGAAGTAGGCCGGCCCTTCCGTCTTACGTGCGCCGCTGTGCAGCCGTTCGACAACGAAGTCGCCGTCGCAGCTGCGAAACCGCTCGTCCAGCAGGCGGAATTCGGCGGGAACAGTGTCGACCATTGCTGCGCCTCCCCAGCGCCGGGGGCTCATTCGGCAGAATCATATATCTGCCATACTTCATCTGGTCAACAGGCAGTCTTTCCAAATCACGTTCAGTAAGGTGTCCCGGTGGTAGATGACGTCGACCGCGCGCTGATCACACAGCTTCAGCGCGACGCCACCCAGTCCTACGCGACGCTGGCCAGGGCGGTGGGTCTGTCCGCCGGTTCGGCCCATGAGCGGGTACGCAAGCTGCGCGAACGAGGCGTTATCCGCCGGAGCACCGTAGACGTCGACCCGGCCGCCGTGGGCCGTGGCGTGTCGGCCTTCGTGCTGGTCAGCGCGGACTCCTGGATGGGCGACGCCCCTACCCGGGACGCGCTTGCGGCCATCCCCGAGATCCAGGAGGCGCACATCATCGCCGGTGCGGCGTCCCTGCTGGTGAAGATCCGCACCGCGACCACCGAAGACCTGCAAGCGGCGCTGCGCCGCGTCTTCGGCATCGACGGGGTAACCGGCACCCAGGCCATGGTCGTGCTGGAGACGTTCTTCGAACGCCCGGTGAGCGTGGTCGAGCAGCCCGACAAGCCGCGCCGTCCGGACGCCAGTCGTCAGGCCGAGTGAACCAGTGTCGGCGCGGCGAGCAGCGGGCCGTGCGCGGTCTTGTCGTCGGCGGTGGGGCCGTGCGAGGTCAGCACCACCGGTGCGGCCAACTCGGTGCTCACCGCCTGTGCCCAGTCCGTCGGCGGGTCGTCATAGACCGGGCGGGAGCGCAGCAGGCGGGCGGTGAGCGCGGCCTGTCGGTCCAGGTCACCGGGCGGGCCCGGGGTGAGCCGGTCGGTGGTGTCGTAGCGGCGGCAGATCCGCAGGTGAGGGCCGGCGAGGTCGAGGTGGGTCAGGGCCAGGCCGTCGACCCCACCGGCGGCGGCGAGGGCGTACCGGTGGGCGACCGCGTCGAAGTGGCCGAACCGGAACCGGCCCTGCCACGGGTTGGTGGCGTTGTGCCGGTCGGTGAACGGCAGGGCCGGGTCCTCGGTCACCAGCGGGCCGGCACCGTGTCGGGTGGTGGCGATCCGGAGCACCCCGATCCGGGTCACCGCACCGGGCAGGCCGGCCTCGGCGAGCAGACTGTCGGCGTTGGCGAAGGTGGTGGTGCTCCACGTCGTGTACGGGTGGAAGCCGTGCCACTCGTCGAGCAGCACCCCCTGCGCGCCCTCGAAGACGCAGGTCCCCGCGCGCAGGGCTCCGGCGAGCCAGCTCCAGTCGACGATCGCGACCCGCCCGGCGAACCCGGTGAACGCGGGCAGGCAGTCCTCGACCGGTGGGGCGTCCAGCGGGCCGAGTTCGGCGGTCAGCCGGTCCCGCAGGGCGGTCAGCCGGCGGCGCAGCAGCGTCGGGCTGTGGCAGTCGGCGACCCGGGGGGCGTCGTCCGGGTGGGCGAGACCGTACGCGACGGCCTCGCCCACCCCCAGCCCGCAGGAGCCGTGCCGGTCGGCTCCCCGGGCGATCTCCCGGGCCCGGTTGGCGGCCCGGTGGTACGGGGTGGCGAGCAGCGCCGCCCCGTCGACTGTCAGTCGGTCGAGCGCGTCGGTCACCCCGACGGTGGCGAGATGGTCGGCCTCGGCGGCCAGGGCCAGCGGGTCCACCACCACGTGCCGCGACAGGTGGGTACGGATCCCGCTGTGGAACGTGCCGGCACCGAACTGCGCGAACGTGTGGTGCCGCCCGTCGCGCAGCACGACGTTGTGTGCCGCCTGCGCGCCCCCGTTGAAGCGGACCACCGTGTGCACGGGCCGGGTGGCGCAGAGCCAGTCCACCACCGTGCCCTTGCCGGCGTCGCCGTAGCCGAGGTCGACCACCGCCACATGGTTCACAGCCGGGTCACCCCGCCGGTGGTGTCGCGGAACGCGGGCAGCGTCGACACCTCGGCCCGCCGTCCCCGGCCGAGGCGGGCCAGCGCCTTGGACACGGTGCCGGTGGCGCTGGAGCCGGCGTGATCCAGGTGGCGCAGGCCCTCGTCCAGGTCGATGGCCTGCTCACCGAGGCCGATGGTGAGCGCGATGGTCTCGCAGACCGCGTCGAGGTCGTCGAGCACCACTGCGTTCTGCCCGAGCAGGTCCCGCCAGAAGTCCAGCACCTTGGCGTTGCCGGCGTAGTGGCTGCCGGCGGGGAGCAGGTAGTAGGTGTCCCAGCGGCGGGTGACCTCGTCGACGACCTGCCGCAGCGGCATGTCCTCGCTCAGGTCGTCGCCGATCAGGCGGGCCACCTCCCGGGTCTTCACCTGCTGGTACGCCAGCTCGTCGCCGATGATGAACAGGTAGCCGCGTCGGCCGCGCTTCTCCCAGTTGTCGGTGGCGGTGTGCCGGGCCATGAAGTACATGGCCAGCTCGTACGACTCGCTCATCTGCCCGCCGCCACCGCCCTCCAGGACGATCCGGCCGAGGTCGTCGTCCATCCGGTTGTCCGACTCGAACTGGCCGACCTGCAACGGCACCCGGTCGCAGGTGGCGTCGCCGATCGCACCGAACATGATCTGCGGGTCGCTGGCGTACCCCTGCCGTTGCAGCAGGCCGAGCAGTTGCGGCAGCTTGGTCTGCAGCACGCGCGGCACGGTGCGCATCGAGCCGGTCACGTCGAAGAGCACGGCGACGGGGGTCGACCGGGGGTGCTCGTCGGAGTCGCGGCTCTCGCGCATCGCGCCGCGCGGGTCGAGCGCGGCGTGCACGGTTCGCGCCCCGCTGTCGCTGTAGGAGAAGGCGCTCTTACCGGTGGACCGGCGGTAACGGTCGGCGGCGTCGTACACGTCGGTGGACCAGATTCCACTGCCCATGACAGCTCCTTAGGGGGTGAGGGTGAAGGGTCGGAAGGTGCGGGGCCCGTAGAGCCGGTCCAGCACCCTGTCGAGTTCGCGCAGCAGGCGCCAGGCGTCGTCGGGCCGGGCGTGCAGGGAGTGCTGCTGGCAGCCCTGCGCGAAGGCGTGCAGCTCACGGGGCGCGTGGCGGTTCAGCAGCCAGGTCATGCAGCGGGTGGCCATCCAGATGTCGGTGCCCGGCCCGCACTGCCGCTTCTGGAGGACCTCGGGGGGATACCAGTCCTGGTGGCCGGGCACCAGCGCCGGGATCGTGCTGCCGACGGGGGCCGAGAAGCACCAGTCGACGAGGACCACTCCGTGCGCGTCCGGCTCGACGAGCACGTGTCGCGGCACTACAGCGCCGTGCACCACACCGGCCCGGTGGGCCAGGCCGAGCACCACAAGCAGCCGCCGCCACATCCAGGCCACGTCCCGGGCGTCCAACCCGTCGGGGTACGCGCGCCGCACCGCGTCGAGGTCATGCAGCCCGGGTGCGGTGGCCAGCACGTTGATCCGACGTTCCGCGCCGGTCGACGCGTCCCGGTGCGGGAACTCGTCGACGAGCCGGGGCACGTACGGCAGGTAGCGCGGGTCGCCGCGCTCGGCGATGGTGCGCAGCGCGTGCGCCTCGCGGGCCATCAGGTCGTTGTCGGTGGGCCGTCGGGGCAGCTTGAGCAGCCGGTCCGCACCGACGTCGTAGAGGTCCGCCAGGTCACCCGAGTGGGCCGGCTCGCCGAGTCGGTAGTCCCCGAGCACTGTGACCTGCCGGGCCCGCCACCGGGTGGTGACCTGGATGAAGGCCTCGGTGGCTTCGGCGCGTACCGCCGGGTCGGCCGGCAGGCGGTCGGGGTGCAGGGCCGCTACCAGCTCGCGGTAGCGGCGGGCCGGTTGGTCCGCGCCGAACAGGTCGGCGTCGGTGCGGGCCGCCGCGACCAGGCCGATCGCCTCGGTGGTCCTCATCGCACCGTCTCCTCGCGGGCCGGGCGTAGCAGCGCCGGGTGCAGCAGGCGGGCGTCGCCGGCCCGGTAGAGCCGGGCGCGCGGGCCGCCCCGGCTGCCGCCGCGCTCGGTGCTGGCGCCGGTGCTCTCCACGAAGCCCGGCACGGAGAGCACCTTGCGGTGGAAGTTGCCGGCGTGCAGCGGGTGACCCCACACCGTCTCGTAGACGGCGCGCAGCTCGCTGATGGTGAACTCGGCCGGGAGGAAGCGGGTGGCGAGTGGCGTGTACTCCAGCTTGGACCGGGCCCGTTCCAGCGCGTCCTCGATGATCCGGCCGTGGTCGAAGGCCAGCTGCCGGCTGCTCAGCGCTGTCACCGGCAGCCAGATCGCCTCGTCGGCGTCGGTGCCGGCGGCCGGGTCCGGCAGGTCGGGGGCGAACGCGAGGTGGGCGACCGAGACGACGCGCATCCGCGGGTCGCGGTCGGGAGCGCCATAGCTGCCCAACTGCTCCAGGTGTACGCGGCGCAGCCCTTCACCGCCGAGCCCGGTCTCCTCGGCCAGCTCGCGTCGGGCGCCGGTGGTGAGGTCCTCGTCGGTGTGGACGAAGCCGCCGGGCAGCGCCCAGTGCCCCGCGAAGGGTGCCTGACCACGCCGGATCAGCAGCAGGTGCAGCGCGTCGGCGCGGATGGTGAATGCGACGACGTCGACTGTCACCGCGACCGCCGGGTAGGCCCGCGGGTCGTACGCGTCCAGGAACTCCTGCTCACCCATCGCGTCTGCCTCACTGTGAGAACATCTCTATATGAGAACAACTTAGCGCACGAGTGCGCCCCTGCCAAGCCCGAACTGCTCGGCGGGGGCGGGTCAGCGCAGGAGACCTGCCAGGTGCGGTCGGCCGCGCGAGTCGTGCAGGGCGAACCCGCCGTCCGGCAGCACTGTGAAGTTCACGGTGCTCGGCAGCGGCACGGGCAGCTTGAAGGCGACCTCGACGGCGTACGAGTCCGGCAGGCGGTTCTCCAACGCGGCCAGGCAGCGCGCCTTGCTCCACATGCCGTGCGCGATCGGCCGCCGGAAACCGAACAGCCGCGCGCCGATCCGGGAGGTGTGGATCGGGTTGTGATCCCCGGCCACCCGCGCGTACTCCGTGCCGACGCGAGGTTCCACCCGCCAGCGAGCCGTGCCGACCGGCGCCTCGGGGCGTCCACCCCGGTCGCCGCCGCCCGGCCTGCCGTCCCGGGCCAGGTACGTCGAGACGCCCTCCCAGACCCGCTCGCCGTCGACCGAGCCGACAAGCACCACGTCCACCTGCCGCCCCCGGTCGTGCGGGCGCAGATTCTCCGCGTACGCGGTGAAGTCGAGTGTCTCGTCGGAGGTGATCGGGCGGTGCACGGCGATCCGGTTGCCGACGTGCACCAGGCCGGTCAGAGGGATCGGGAACGCCGGCAGGGTCATCAGCCGCAGACTCAGCGGGAAGCCCAGGACGTGCGGGAACGTCCCCGGCAGCCGATCACTGAGCCGAAACCCGCAGACCCGGTCGTAGGCAGCCAACTGTGCCCTGTCGACAGTCACCCCGCCGACGGCCAGTTCGACAGTCGGTAGGCCGGGCCCGCGCCGCCCGCCAGCGAGCCCCGGCAGCGCGCCGAGCAGCGCCCGCCGGTTCAGCGCCCCTACCGCCGGCATTCGCGGCAGGTCGACCCGGGTGCGACCGCCCGACCCCGGTTCGAGCGCCGCGGCCAGGGTCTCCGCCGTCAACGTCTCGGTCGGGCCGTCGATCAGTTCGTGCAGGGAAAGGTCGTCGTCCGGCTCCCGCTCGCTCCGCATCACGCCCCCAGCAGGCTCTGGCCGCAGACCCGGACCACGTTCCCGCTGACCCCGCCGCTTGCCGGCCAGGCCAGCCAGCCGATCGTCTCGGCCACGTCCACCGGCAGCCCGCCCTGCGCCAGGCTGTTCATCCGCCGGCCCGCCTCACGGACCACGAGCGGGATGCGCGCGGTCAGCCGGGTCTCGATGAAGCCGGGCGCCACAGCGTTGACGCTGATGCCCCGCTCCCGCAGGCTCGGGGCGAGCGAGTCGACCAGCCCGATCACCCCGGCCTTGCTCGTCGCGTAGTTGGTCTGCCCCCGGTTGCCGGCGATCCCGGCGATCGAGGAGACCGCCACGATCCGCCCGCCGGTCGGGATCAATTCCCGCTCCAGCAGCACGTCGTTGATCCGTTCCTGGCTGGAGAGGTTGACGTCGAGGACCTGGTCCCACCGGTCGGCGTCCATCCGGCCGAGCGTCTTGTCCCGGGTGATGCCGGCGTTGTGCACCACCACGTCGACCCGGCCGTGCCGGCTGGCCAGGTGGTCGGCGAGCCGGGTCGGCGCGTCCGGCGCGGTCAGGTCGAGCTGGACGGCGGTGCCGCCGATGTCGTTCGCCACCGCGGCGAGGGCGTCCCCGGCGGCGGGGATGTCCAGGGCCACGACCTGCGCGCCGTCGCGGGCGAGCACCTTCGCCAGCGCCGCGCCGATGCCCCGGGCGGCGCCTGTGACAAGCACCACCTGCCCGTCCAACGGGCGCTCCCAGTCGGCCGGGACGCTCGCCTCGCCCGCGCCGACCCGGATCACCTGGCCCGAGACGTACGCGGACCGGCCGGAGAGCAGGAAGCGGAGCGTCGACTCGAGGCTGGTGAGGACGCCGTCCTCGGCCCGGGTCACGTAGACGAGCTGGGCGGTGGTGCCCCGCCCGAACTCCTTGCCGATGCTGCGGACCAGCCCTTCCAAGGCGCGCTGGGCGGTCGCCTCGCGGGGCGTCGGGCACTCCTGCGGCGGGGTTCCCAGCACGATCACCCGGCCGCTTGGCAGCACGGCCCGGGCGTGCGGGTGGAAGAAGTCGTAGAGCTGGCGGAGCTGGGTGGAGTCGGTGATGCCGCTGGCGTCGTACACCAGGGCGCCGAACCGATCCTGGGGTCCGGTGGCGGCGGCACTGTCGGCCAGCTCGACCCCGGCGGTGGTCAGGATCCTGCCGACCGGCTCGGTGAGCCGGCCTCCGGTGGCCGCGCCGAGCAGGGCCGGCCCGGTCAGCAGCGGGTCGCCGGGCTGGTACCGACGCAGTCGGGGCGGGTCGGGCAGCCCGAGGCGCTTGACCAGCGCGCGGCCGGCGGCCGATTGGACGAAGCTCGCGTACCTGTCGGTCATGGGCGTAGCCTACTGGCGAGTAGGGTTGGAGCAACACTTTGCGAGGAGGCGGATCGTGCAGAGCATCCGGAAGGTCGCCGTCATCGGGGGCAACCGCATCCCCTTCGCCCGTTCCAACTCCCGCTACGCGGACGCGTCGAACGCCGACCTGCTTGGTGCCGCGCTGGACGGCCTGATCGCCCGGTACGGGCTGGCCGGGCAGCGGGTCGGCGAGGTGGTGGCGGGCGCGGTGCTGAAGCACTCCCGCGACTTCAACCTCACCCGTGAGGTGGTCCTCGGCTCCCGGCTGGACCCGCACACCCCGGCGTACGACATCCAGCAGGCCTGCGGCACCGGCCTGGAGGCGGCGATCCTGGTCGCCAACAAGATCGCCCTCGGTCAGCTCGACGTGGGCATCGCCGGTGGCGTCGACACCACCTCCGACGCACCGCTCGCTGTCAACGAGGAGATGCGGCGCACCCTGCTCAAGCTCAACAGCGCCCGCACGCTCGGCGAACGGCTCAAGATCGCGGCGAAGTTGCGCCCGCTCCAGCCGTTCAAGCCGGACATCCCGCGCAACGCCGAACCGCGTACCGGCCTGTCCATGGGTGACCACGCCGCCCGCACCGCGCTGCGCTGGCAGATCGACAGGCGATCCCAGGACGAGCTGGCGCTGCGCTCGCACCAACGGCTGGCCGCCGCGTACGACAGGGGCTTCTTCGACGACCTGATGACGCCGTACCTGGGGCTGACCCGCGACCAGAACCTGCGCCCCGACACCAGCCTGGAGAAGCTCGGCTCACTCAAGCCGGCCTTCGGCACCCGGGGCACGGACGCCGAGCACGCCACGATGACCGCCGGCAACTCGTCGCCGCTCACCGACGGCGCGTCCACGGTGCTGCTGGCCAGCGAGGAGTGGGCGGCCGCGCACAACCTGCCGGTGCTGGCCTGGTTCAGCTGGTCGGAGACGGCGGCTGTCGACTTCGTGCACGGCGACGAGGGGCTGCTGATGGCCCCCGCGTACGCGGTGCCCCGGATGCTGGCCCGGGCCGGGCTGACGTTGCAGGACTTCGACTACTACGAGATCCACGAGGCGTTCGCGTCGCAGGTGCTGGCCACCCTCGCCGCCTGGGAGTCGCCCGAGTTCTGCAAGGACCGCCTCGGCCTGGACGCACCGCTGGGCGCGATCGACACCGACCGGCTCAACGTGAACGGCTCGTCGCTTGCCGCCGGGCACCCGTTCGCTGCCACCGGCGGTCGGATCGTGGCGACCCTGGCCAAGATGCTTGCCGAGAAGGGCACCGGACGCGGGCTGATCTCCATCTGCGCGGCCGGTGGTCAGGGCGTGACAGCCATCCTGGAACGCTGAGCGCAGACGCGGCTATCGTCCCGCGTCACCCCATACCCCGGCATTGGTCGACAGGCCTTAATGGCCCGTTCAGCAACCGGCCCGCTGGTGGAGATTTCGCCACGCCACGGTGATCGTCAACGCGCCCTCGGCGCGGTATCGATCACTCCTGCGTGCGGAACGGGGCCGTATCACCGTGGAGTCAGTCGTCCCCGGGGCAGCCACCCTGTCGGTGGTCATCCCGATGTTCAACGAGGCCGCGGTCATCCCGGCCCTGGTCGCCCGGCTGCGGCCGGTGCTCGACGCGCTCGGCGTCGACTACGAGGTGGTCACCGTCGACGACGGCAGCCGGGACGACACCGTTTCGGTGCTCTTCGACAACGGCCGGGACTGGCCGCAGATGCGGGTCGTGCGGCTGCGGCGCAACAGCGGCCACCAGGCGGCGTTGACCGCCGGACTGCACCGGGCCGTCGGTCAGTGGGTGGTAAGCCTCGACGCCGACCTCCAGGATCCGCCGGAGACCATCGCCGAGATGCTCCGGGTGGCCCGCGAGGAGAGTGTGGACGTCGTCTACGGCGTCCGCGCCGATCGCAGCACCGACACGGCCTTCAAGCGCAACACGGCCCGGGGCTACTACTGGTTCATGCGCCGCCTCGTCGGTGCCGACCTGCCCGCCCAGGCCGGCGACTTCCGGCTGCTCAGCCGCGACGTGATCGAGGTGCTGCGCCGGCTGCCCGAGCGCGCCCCGGTCTACCGGCTGCTGGTGCCGTCTCTCGGTTTCCCCAGCGCCGAGGTGCGCTACACCCGGGCGGCGCGGGCCGCCGGGGAGACGAAGTACCCGCTGCGCCGGATGGCCGCCCTGGCCTGGGAGAGCACTGCGAACTTCTCCGCCGCGCCCCTGCGACTGGCCACCTGGCTGGGAATGTCGAGCTTCCTGCTCTGCCTCGGCCTGATCGTCTTCGGCATGGTCGCCCACGTCTCCGGCACCACGATCCCCGGCTGGACCTCGATGTTCGTCGCGGTGCTGCTGCTCAGCGGGGTACAGCTGGTCTGCCTCGGCCTCCTGGGCGATTACGTCGGCCGGATCTACGCCACAGTGCAGAACCGGCCGGCCTTCCACGTCGGGTTCGACTCCCGCGACGAGGCCCGGGTCACCGGGACTGTCGCCCGACGCCGGGTCGAGAACGACTCGCGTACGTCCGACGTGGACTCGGTGGTCGGCGTCCATGGCTGACGTCCTCGTGGCCGAGCGGGTCGACAGCCCGGCGCCGACGACGCGTCGCAACGTTCTCCTGCCGGTCCTCACCACACTGCCGTGGGCGCTCGTACTCGCCGCACTGCTCCTGGTCTGGTCACGCGGCGGTGTGCCCGCCCCCGCCCTTGCCCGCTTCTGCGCGTACTGGGTCCTCGCGCTGGTGCTGCCCGGGACGCTCGTGCACCGCGCCCTGCGCGGCAGCCGGGGCAACCTTCCGGAGGACCTCGCCTACGGCGCGGCCACCGGCCTGCTGCTCGAAATCGTCGCCTGGGCGTCGGCTGCCGCGATCGGCCAACAGTCAGTGCTGCGCTGGTGGCCGCTGCCCGTACTCGTGGCCTTCGCCGCCGTTCCCGGGCTGCGCCGGCACTGGCGGATGGGTGAGCGTCGTCCCCTGCCGGTCGTGTGGCACTGGGGGATGGGCGCGGCGCTGCTGGTGGTGCTGGCCTGGGGGTACGTCCAGTGGCGGACGGTCCCGCTGCCGCCGGCGTACGGCAGCTACTACCAGGATCTGCTCTACCACCTGGGGCTCGTGCAGGAGCTGACCCGGGCGATGCCGTTCGAGCTGCCGCACGTCGCGGGGGAGGACCTGCGCTACCACTACCTCTCCGACGCCCACATCGCCAGCGGCAGCATGATCACCGGCATCTCGCCGGCGGTGGTGCTGCTGCGACTGTGGCTGGTGCCGGTGATCGGTACCGCCGTGGTGCTCGCGGCCGGGCTTGCGCGTGATCTGAGCGGTGCCGCCTGGGCCGGCCCGGTCGTCGCCGTCGCCGGCTTCGCGGGCAGCACTGTCACGCTCGGCTCAGCCGTGGGCGTGTCCGGTGAGATGCCCCTGTCGTACGCCAGCCCGTCCCAGACGTACGTGCTGGTGCCGCTGCTGCTGCTCGCCGGTCTCTGCGTCGATGCCGTCCGGGGGCGGTCGCTCGGCCCGGCCTGGGCGATGGTCCCGGCGCTCGGGCTGGTCTGTGCGGGCGCGAAGTCGAGTGCGTTGCCGCCGCTGGTCGCCGGCCTTGGTCTCACCGCCGCCGTGCTCTGGTGGCGGGACCGACGCATCCCGCGGCCCGCCCTGGTGGCCCTGGCCTGCCTCGTGGCGGCGATGGCGCTGGGCTTCCGGTTGTTCGCCGGTGGCGGGGCGTCCACCCTGCGCGTGCAGGCGTTGGCGTTGCTGCACTTCATCGCACCGTACGCGGAGACCCTCGGCGCGGGCGACGGCATCTGGCCGGACGCACCGCTGCCGCCGGGCATCGACGACGGTGGGGCCCTCGGGTGGCTGCTGGCGTTCTCGGTGGTCGTCTGGTGGATTCTGGGTCAGGCGCCCCGGTGGGTCGGAATGAGCCTGCTCGCCGATCGGGAGCACCGGATCGACAGTGCCGTCTGGTTGCTCGCGGGCACCGTGCTGGCCGGCGCCGCCACCACCTGGGTCTTCCAGCACCCGTCGATCAGCCAGATCTACTTCTGGATGGGGGTCATCCCGGTCGGTGTCGTGCTGACCGCCTGGTCACTCGCCGCCGCCCGGGCACCCTGGCCGGCGCTGGTGGTGCCCGCCCTGGCCGGCGCGTTGGTGGCGCTCGGCACGGCCGGCACGGTGACGGGTTTCGCCCTGCCGAGGATCGACCGTCCCGGCACCCCGGAAACCTCGACCATCGAGGGGTGGCTGCGGGTGCTGGGCCTCTCGGCGGCCCGGTACGTGCTGTTCGTGGCGGTGGCCGCCGCGCTCGCCGTCGGGGTGGCAGCCCTGTGGCGGCGGCGCGTCCCGTCGACGTGGGGTCGTCGGCGCGTGTCGACGCTCGCGGTGGCCGGTGTCACCGCCGCGATGCTCGGTGCCAGTGCCTCAGTCGTCGTGGGTGGGATCGTCCGCTCGGTGCTCACCGAACCGGTGCCGGTGAGCGGACCACAGCCGTACGCCCTCACCGCCGCCGAGATGCGCGCGGCGTTGTGGCTGGACGAGCACGCCGCCGACGACGACGTGGTGGCCACCAACGTGCACTGCCGGCCGGTGCGCACCACGCCGCACTGCGATGCCCGCGCGTTCTGGGTGACCGGCCTGGGCGGGCACCGGACGGTGGTGGAGAGCTGGAGCTACACCGACGCCGTCGTGGCCGCACACGGTGTCGACAACCTGGGGTACGCCCGGCAGAACTTCCCCGATCAGGAACTGCTCGCGTTCAACGACCGGGTGTTCACCTCGCCGACCGTGGACGACCTGGAGCGGCTCCGGACACGGCACGGGGTGCGGTGGCTCTTCGCCGACACCCGGGCGGGGGCGGTGTCGCCGGAGCTGGCCCGGCTGGCCCAGGTCCGGTTGGTCTCCGGCTCGGTCATCGTCTACGAGCTGAACCGCCCCTGACGCTCTCGCCAACCCGGCCCGGTCCAGGTGGCGGCCGGCGGGTGCGGGACAATGAGGTACGTGACGACGATCCCCAACGTGCTGGCCAACCGGTACGCCTCGCCCGAACTGGTCGCCCTCTGGTCTCCGGAGGAGAAGGTCCGGATGGAACGGCGGCTCTGGCTCGCCGTGCTCCGCGCGCAGCGTGACCTCGGCGTGTCGGTGCCGGACGGCGTGGTCGAGGCGTACGAGCGGGTGCTCGACCAGGTCGACCTCGCCTCGATCGCGGAGCGGGAGCGGGTCACCCGGCACGACGTGAAGGCCCGGATCGAGGAGTTCAGCGCGCTCGCCGGCTTCGAGCACGTGCACAAGGGGATGACCTCCCGGGACCTCACCGAGAACGTCGAGCAGTTGCAGGTGCGGGCCTCGCTGGAGCTGGTCCGGGACCGGGTGGTGGCCACCCTGGCCCGCCTCGCCTTCCTGGCGTACGAGCACTCCGAGCTGGTCATGACCGGCCGTTCGCACAACGTGGCCGCGCAGGCCACCACGCTCGGCAAGCGGTTCGCGTCGGCGGCGGAGGAGCTGCTCATCGCGTACGAGCGCCTGGAAGACCTGATCGCCAGGTACCCGCTGCGCGGGATCAAGGGGCCGGTCGGCACGGCCGCCGACCAGCTCGACCTCTTCGACGGCGACGCCGACAAGGTGGCCGAGTTGGAGCGCCGCGTCGCCGAGCACCTGGGCTTCTCCCGGGTGCTCGACAGCGTCGGGCAGGTCTACCCGCGCTCGCTGGACTTCGACGTGCTGGCCGCGCTGGCGCAGACCGCCGCCGCGCCGTCGTCGCTGGCCACCACGATCCGGCTGATGGTCGGCCAGGAGTTGGCGACCGAGGGCTTCAAGCCGGGCCAGGTCGGCTCCAGCGCGATGCCGCACAAGATGAACACGCGCTCGTCGGAGCGGGTGAACGGCTTCGCCGTGATCATCAGGGGTTACCTGTCGATGGTCGGCGAGTTGGCCGGCGACCAGTGGAACGAGGGGGACGTGTCCTGCTCGGTGGTCCGCCGGGTCGCCCTGCCGGACGCGTTCTTCGCCGCCGACGGGCTGTTCCAGACGTTCCTGACGGTGCTCGACGAGTTCGGCGCGTACCCGGCGGTGATCAACCGGGAGTTGGAGCGGTTCCTGCCGTTCCTGGCCACCACCAAGATCCTGGTGGCGGCGGTCCGGCGGGGCGTCGGCCGGGAGGTCGCCCACGAGGTGATCAAGGAGCACGCGGTAGCGGTGGCCCTGGCGATGCGCGAGCAGGGCTCCCCGGAGAACGACCTGTTCGACAGGTTGGCCGCCGACGGTCGGTTGGGTCTGTCCCGCGCCGACATCGACACCCTGGTCGCCGACCGCAGCGCCTTCGTCGGTGCCGCCCAGGCCCAGGTGGCAGCGGTAACCAAGCGGATCACCGCAGTGGTGACAGCCCACCCGGACGCAGCCACCTACACCCCACCCCCCATCCTCTAACCCACCCCGAACCCCCACCCCCACCCTCGGCCGGGCCGCCTAGGTCCCGTTGATCATGAAGTTATTGCCCTCCGCACCGGCGTGTCGTGGCAATAACTTCATGATCAACGGTGGGTTGGGTGGGTGGGTGGGGTGGGGTGGGTTAGGGGTTTGGGGTTTCTGCGGCTGTGCTGAGGTTGGGGGCGCTCGCCGGTTCGGCGATGCCGCCGAGGGACTCGGCGAAGGCCGGGTCGGTGGCGGTCTCCGCAGCGACCGCCGGCTGGTCGGCCGGCATGACTTCCGGCATGACGGGTACGGCGACCACTGCCGTCCCGTACGCGCAGATCTCCATCCACATCTCACCGCAGTCCCGGCTGTCGAACCGCATGCCGATCACCGCGTTCGCGCCGAGCCGCAGGGCCTCCTCGCCGAGGCGGGTCACCGAGTCGGTGCGCCACCGGGTGAGGTTGTCCGGGGCCATCGGGTCGTACGCGCCACCGCGCAGGTTCTTGACCCCCTCGCGGTACGGGTTGCGCGTCCTGGCCATCGATGACACCACCTCACCGAGAATCTGGCGGATCTCGTAGCCGGGCAGTTGCTCTGTCGTCACGACCAGCACGTTTCCGATGCTGTCAGGAGTGGCGCGACCCGATCGTGTGCATTGTTCACCTGATCGGATGCTGCAAAACGACGCGGCGCGGACGGCCGGCACGTGGCTGACCATCCGCGTCGCGTCGGGCGTTAACCGTCAGACACCGGCCGTCGAGGTGATCCAGGCCCGGTTGTACGCAACGCTGCCGTAGTTCTGGATGCTCGACCCGTCGGCGGTGGAGGCGACGCCGACCTGCTGGCCGTTGTAGAACTGCGGGCCGCCGGAGTCGCCGCGCCACGCGTTGCCGTTGATCCGGGTGCTGCGGATGGCCTGCCCGCCGTACGCGTCGGTGGCGCTGTTGCTTGTCACCCGGACGGTGGCGGTCTTCAACTGGGTGGACGCCGAGCAACCGCTGTAGCAGGTCATGCCCCAGCCGTAGATCGAGTTCGTCGAGTTGATCGGCGGGTTGCTGCTGGCCAGGGACACCGCGGAGGTGCTGACGGTGCTGGAGAGCCGCATCAGCGCGAGGTCGTTGCGGGTGTAGGTGGCGCTGACCGTGCGGGTGACCCCGCCGGAGGTGCGGTTGACGCTTCCGACCCGCACCGACATGGTGCCGCTGATGCAGTGCCGGGCGGTGAGCACCCACTGGGCGGCGATGACGCTGCCGGAGCAGGTGAACGAGCCGTTACTGAACACCGCGGCGGCCCAGGGGGCGGACGAGACGGTGCCGCCACCGATGATGGGTTGCGGGCCGGCGGGGGCGGCGGACGCGGCGGACGGGACGCCGAGGGCGCCGACCAGCGCGGTGCTGAGTACGGCGAGCAGGGGGCGGATGCGCATCGGGTGGACTCCTTGGACGGGGCGGGCCCGGGGTCGCCGGGCGCGGATGGGCGGCAGCGAGGGGTCCCGCCGACGCCTGAATCGACTTACGTCGATGTACAGTAGGGTGCGGGGTGGTCGTTATCAAGGATTCGATCAATGTTGCTCTATGTAACGATTTGGCTCGCTGTAGCGCTGTATATGTCCTGCTGAGGCCGCGTGTCGCGCCCGATGGGTCACCCTGAGCGCCGGTAATGTTGATCACTGCCTGAACTGCACCCGGCCGGTGCGTCCGCGGCGATATCTGCCAGGTAGGCTGGCTGCGCTCGCCCGTTGTGGGTCGGCACCCAACTGCGTACACAGTCAGGAGTGCCCAGTGCCTCGCGTCGTCGTCGACGTCATGCTCAAGCCCGAGATCCTCGATCCGCAGGGCCAGGCCGTCGCAAACGCGCTGCCCCGGCTCGGCGTCGGTGACGTCGCCTCGGTTCGGATCGGCAGGCGGATCGAGATCGAGTTCACCGGTGAACCGGACCTGGACCGCGCTCGGGAGATTGCCGACAAGTTGCTCGCCAACCCGGTCATCGAGGACTTCACCGTTCGCCTGGTCGAGGCCGACGAGACCGCGGACGCCCGCTCGTGACCGCCCGGGTCGGTGTGGTCACCTTCCCCGGCTCGCTCGACGACGGGGACGCGGCCCGGGCCGTCCGGATCGCCGGCGCTGAGCCGGTCCGGCTCTGGCACGGCGACCCGGGCTTGCACGGCGTGGACGCCGTCGTCCTGCCCGGTGGCTTCTCCTACGGCGACTACCTGCGCTGCGGTGCCATCGCCCGGTTCGCCCCGGTGATGGAGACGATCGTGGACGCCGCCCGGGGCGGTCTGCCGGTGCTCGGCATCTGCAACGGCTTCCAGATCCTCTGCGAGGCGCACCTGCTGCCCGGCGCGCTCACCCGTAACCAGCACCTGCACTTCCGCAACCGGGACCAGGTCCTGCGCATCGAGTCGGCCGGGACCGCGTGGACGAACACGTTCCAGCCCGGCCAGGAGGTGCTCGTCCCGGTCAAGAACGGCGAGGGCTGCTACGTCGCCGACACCGCGACGCTGGACCAGCTCGAAGGCGAGGGCCGGGTGGTCGCGCGCTACGTCGGCGGCAACCCCAACGGGTCGCAGCGCGACATCGCCGCGATCACCAACGCCGCCGGCAACGTGGTCGGCATCATGCCGCACCCCGAGCACGCGGTGGAGGCGCTCACCGGCCCCTCGCTTGACGGCCTCGGCTTCTTCACCTCGGTCCTCAAGCACCTGGTGGGGGCGCCGGCGTGACCGGCGGCACGATCATCGGTCAGCTCAACCGCATCTCTGGCGGGCGCGAGCGCAGCGAGGAGAGGTCATGACCACCCATCCGGACCCGGTACGCGACACCCCGGAGGCATACTCCGCCCCGGTGCAGCCGACCGAGCCGAGCCCGGCGCAGCCGGTCGCACCCGCGACCGCTCCCGCCCAGCCGGCCGCTGCCGTCTGGACCGAGGGCGTGGACACCGTGCCGCGCGCCGGTGGCACCCCGGGCGAGCTTCAGCCGTACACCGAGCTGGGTCTGCGCGACGACGAGTACGACCGGATCCGGCAGATCCTCGGCCGCCGGCCCACCCAGTCCGAGCTGGCGATGTACTCGATCATGTGGAGCGAGCACTGCTCGTACAAGTCGAGCAAGGTGCACCTGCGGCAGTTCGGTGAGAAGGCCCCGCACAGCGACCGGCTGCTCGCCGGCATCGGTGAGAACGCCGGCGTCGTGCAGGTCTCCGACGAGTTGGCGGTGACCTTCAAGGTCGAGTCGCACAACCACCCGAGCTTCGTCGAGCCGTACCAGGGTGCGGCGACCGGCGTCGGCGGCATCGTCCGGGACATCCTCGCCATGGGTGCCCGCCCGGTCGCGGTGATGGACCCGCTGCGCTTCGGTGCTGCGGATCACCCGGACACCGCCCGGGTCCTCACCGGCGTCGTCGCCGGCGTCGGCGGCTACGGCAACTGCCTCGGCCTGCCGAACATCGGTGGCGAGCTGGTCTTCGACCCGTCCTACCAGGGCAACCCGTTGCTCAACGCGCTCTGCCTGGGCGTGCTGCCGGTCGACAGGCTGCAGAACAAGGCCGCCGCCGGCCCCGGCAACGTGGTCGTGCTGATGGGCGCCAAGACCGGCCGGGACGGCATCGGCGGCGTCTCGGTGCTGGCCAGTGCCACCTTCGACGAGGGCAGCGAGGCCCGCCGCCCCGCCGTGCAGGTCGGTGACCCGTTCACCGAGAAGCTGCTGATCGAGGCGTGCCTGGAGCTGTACGACGGCCAGCTGGTCGTCGGCATCCAGGACCTCGGCGGCGCCGGCCTGACCTGCGCGCTCACCGAGACCGCCGCCGCGGCCGGCACCGGCATGCGGGTCTGGCTGGAGCGGGTGCCGCTGCGCGAGCCGTCGATGGACCCGCACGAGATTCTGGCCAGCGAGTCGCAGGAGCGGATGCTCCTCGTCGTCGAGCCGGACAAGCTCGACGCGGTGCTCAAGACCTGCGAGAAGTGGGGCGTCCTCGCCACCGCCATCGGCGAGGTCACCGCACCGGAGCCGGACGGCCGCCCGGGTCGTCTGCTGATCACCTGGCAGGACCACCTGGTCGTCGATGTGCCGCCGGGTTCGCTCGTCGACGACGGCCCGGTCTACGCCCGGCCGATGCGTGAGCCGGCCGACCTGATCCTGCTCCAGGCCGACCGGGCCGAAACGCTGCCCCGCCCGGCCGACCCGGACGCGCTGCGGGAGACCGTGCTGCGCATGATCGCGTCACCGAACCTGGCCGACAAGACGTGGGTCACCGAGCAGTACGACCGCTACGTGCTGGGCAACACAGTGCTCGCGCAGCCGGAGGACGGCGGCGTGATCCGGATCGACGAGCGCACCGGACTCGGTGTGGCGCTGTCGGTCGACGGCAACGGCCGGTACGCCCGGCTCGACCCGTACAACGGCACCAAGCTGGCCCTGGCCGAGGCGTACCGGAACGTGGCGGTGACCGGCGCGAAGCCGATCGCCGTCACCAACTGCCTCAACTTCGGCTCGCCGGAGGACCCGGGCGTGATGTGGCAGTTCGCCGAGGCCGTGCGCGGCCTGGCGGACGGCTGCCTGGAGCTGGGCATCCCGGTCACCGGCGGCAACGTCAGCTTCTACAACCAGACCGGTGCGGCGGCCATCCACCCGACCCCGGTGGTCGGCGTGCTGGGTGTGCTGGACAACGTGGCCGACCGGGTGCCGATGGGCTTCGTCCCGCGTCCCGGCGGCGACCACGACCAGCTCTACCTGCTCGGTGAGACCAACGTCGAGCTGTCCGGCTCGGAGTGGGCCTGGGTGACGCACGAGCACCTCGGCGGCATCCCGCCGCAGGTCGACCTGCTCCGCGAGAAGGCGCTGGCCGACCTGCTGGCCGAGGCGGCCCGGGTGGGTCACCTCAGCTCGGCGCACGACCTGTCCGACGGTGGCCTCGCCCAGAGCCTTGTCGAGTCCTGTCTGCGGCGTGGCGTCGGCGCTCGGATCGCCGTGCCGGAGCAGTTCGCCGACGGTTCGATGCCGTTCGTCTACCTGTTCAGCGAGTCCGCCACCCGGGCGCTGGTGTCGGTGCCGCGTGGCCACGACAAGGCGTTCGCGGCGCTCTGCGCCGAGCGGGGGGTGCCGTTCGAGCTGATCGGCGTCACCGACCCGACCGGCGGTGCGCTCGAGGTGCACGGCCAGTTCCGGATCGGCCTGGACGAGCTGCGCAGCGCGCACACCGAGACGCTGCCGCGCCTCTTCGGGGGTACGACCGCCGTCGAGGTGCCCGCGCCGGCAGCCGGTGTGGCGGGCGCGGTCGAGGCCGTCCCGCTGCCGGTCGCCCCGGCCGAGCGGATCGACCCGGCTGAGGTGCTCTCCGAGCCGATCGCGTCTTCGGGGCCTGACCCGAAGACCGGTGCCGTCGAGCCGATCGGTGGGGCGGCCGAGTCTGACACCGGTGTCACCGAACCGTCGCCTGACGAGCGCTGAGGCGTTGTCGGCCGCTGTCTACGGCCAACCCGGTTCCGGTGCCCGGTTCGACTGGGGGCTGACCGGGGCGGCCGAGCTCGGCCGGGTCTGCGCGGCGCTGGTGGTGGTGGACGTGCTGTCGTTCACCACCGCCGTCGAGGTGGCGGTGGCGCGGGGCATCCGGGTGCACCCGTTCCCCTGGGGCGAGCAGGCCCCGGAGTACGCGGTACGGGTCGGCGCGGTCGCGGCGGTGGGCCGGCGGCGGGTGAGCGCGGAACATCCGTGGTCGCTCTCGCCCGCCGCACTGAGCACCGCACCGGTGGTGGCGGACCTGGTCCTACCCTCGCCGAACGGTTCCGCCATCAGCGCCGCGGCCAGCGCCACCGGCCTCCCGGTGGTCGCGGCGTGTCTGCGTAACGCGCGGGCCGTCGGGCGTTGGCTGCGCCGCCAGGGGTACGGCACCGTGGACGCCCCGATCGGCGTGATCGCCTCGGGTGAGCGGTGGCCGGATGGGTCGCTGCGCCCGTCGGTGGAGGACCAGCTCGGCGCCGCCTCGGTGCTCGACGCGCTCTCCGGCGTGCCGGGTGGGCTGTCCGTGGAGGCCGCCATGGCACTCGCCGCCCTGGCGAGCACTCCGGATGTGCCAGCGGCGGTGCGGGGAAGCGTGTCCGGGCGGGAATTGACCGAGAGTGGCTTCGCCCAGGACGTGGACATCGCCGTCCGGATCGGCGTCTCGGACGTCGTGCCGCTGCTCAACCAGGGCGTCTTCTCCGCCGCCTGACCGCCGCTCAACCAGCGCGCCGCGTCGGCCCGCCTGCATTGATCAACTCGGCTTGGGTGACGCCGTGGTGTTCGGGCCGGCGGGATGCCACGACCTCGTTGACCACGAGTGACGCTTGAATGCGGAACGGCCACCCGGATCTCCGGGTGGCCGTTCTTCAGTGCGCTGTGTCGTCAGTCGTCAAGCCAGTCGAGACGTCGGCTGCCCCGGTCGGTCGGCGGCGGGGTCTCCGGTCGGGACCGACCGCCGGCCGGCTGGCCGTAGCCGCCCTGGTCGTAGCCCCGGTCGTCGTAGCCGCCGCGCTGCGCCGGGGGCTCCTGACCGTAGGTGCCGCCCTGGTCGTACCCGCCGGCCGGTTGGCCGCCGTAGCCGCCCTGGTCGTAGCCCCGGTCGTCGTAGCCGCCGCGCTGCGCCGGGGGCTCCTGACCGTAGGTGCCGCCCTGGTCGTACCCGCCGGCC